>NZ_NALQ01000003.1:0-239810 GCF_008680225.1 Prevotella sp. LMAG:51
TATAGTATTGAATATAATTTTACAAATCATCAGCAATCACTGGATATACCATCGAGAATACGAATGGATATGCCATTGAGAATACGAAGCAGTCAAGTCTGTAATGATCAGTCCGTCTTGATTTATTGTAGTGTTTATATCCCCCTCACAATATATATCCTCCTCACAATATATATCCCCCACACAATATATATCCCCCACACAATATATATCCTCCTCACATTAATTATATACCCCACCTCTACATTATATATCCCCTTCACATTATATATTATATGTATGATTTCCTGTATTCTTTTATATTGATATAAAGAGCATGTTTCCCGACAATCAGCTATTTCCGTCAGGTGACCGATTTCGCGGTTAATGCCGACTTTAGCCATGTGTCTTCTTCCATTCAATGAAGATGCACTTATTGTCATGATAATAAGTGTATAAATATCACATAATAATGAAACAAACCCCGAAATTGCGTCATTTGTTAAATAATCGAGCCATTTTCTTTATTTTTCTTGTTTTTTATTTGGGAGTAAACAATATAAAAATTAATTTTGCCACGAAATACACAATACATGTTATTAATAATCGATTAAATATCATACTCATGAGAAAGAATTGTATATTGAATCTGAGCAAGATGAGCAAGAGTCTGCTCGTTTTGGCAATGCTCCTCTTCGCTGTTGTGGAGAACGCGAGCGCACAGCTTCCATCGTTCAAGCTGAAGAACATCGAGGGCAAGACAGTTGACACCTCTACTCTCAGCAACGACGGAAAACCGTTTATCATCTCATTCTTTGCCACATGGTGCAAGCCATGTAACCGTGAGCTCAGCGCTATCGGCGAGGTTTACGAGGACTGGGTGGCAGAGACTGGCGTGAAGCTCTATGCTGTTTCCATCGACAAGGCACAGAACGCCAACAAGGTGAAGCCTCTCGTTAACCAGCACGGATGGCCATACGAGGTACTCCTCGACTCCAACAGCGAGTTCCGCAAGTCGTTCGGTGGCGAGATGATTCCATTCGTTATCATCTGCGACGGTGAAGGCAAGGTGGTGTTCAAGCACAACGGCTACACCGAGGGTGCCGAGCAGGAGCTGATAGAGAAGGTGAGAGAACTCATCAAGTAATAAAGAAATTTCATAAGCATTATGTTATGGAAGGGATTTCCATGGCATGATGCTTTTAATCCTTTTTTTTGATAATGGCAGAAGCCTGGGCGCTTCTTCTATATACCTTATTAACTTATAAAAGACAATCTCAAATGAGACCAATTCTATTTTTCTCACTCGCAGCAGCCCTCGCCGCCACGACAACAGCGACGGCACAGGAGAACAACGACGACAAGTTCGTTGTAAGCGGTAGTATCCAGAGCGATGTCATCATTCCTCAGGAGGATACCGAAATCGGGGCAAAGAAATACAACGAGTGGGCTCTTACTAATACCTATGCCGATATTGCGGCACGTAGCAACCACCTCGATGCCGGACTCCGTTTCGAGTTCACAAAGCATCCGCTGCCAGGTTATGCCGACACAGACAAGAGCTTCAAGGGATGGGGCGTGCCAAACTTCTATATCAAGACACACTTCGACAAATTCGACCTTACGCTCGGTACTTTTTATGAGCAGTTCGGTTCGGGCTTCATCCTCCGCACATACGAGGAGAGAAGTCTCGGTATCGACAACTCGCTGCTCGGAGGCAAGCTCGTGCTGCGCCCTGCAAAGGGTGTTCAGATCAAGGCACTCTCAGGAAAGCAGCGCCACTACTGGAAGTGGAACGACGCATGGGTGACAGGCGGTGACCTGGAGCTCAGCCTCGACCAGTGGTTCCGTGGCTTCCAGGAGAATAATACATACCTCACACTCGGTGCATCGTGGGTGAACAAGTATGAGTCTGCCGACGAAGACAATGTGATGGTGCCCGGAGCTTCATACAAGCTCAAGTTCCCGTCAACGGTAAACGCATTCGACGTGCGTGCCAACCTGCAGACCGGCGATTTCTCATTCCTCGCTGAATATGCGTGGAAGACCCAGGACCCATCATTCGAGAACAAGTATGTCTACCGTACCGGCCGCGTAGGAATGCTCTCTGCTTCTTACTCACGCAATGGATTCAGCGTGCTGGCTCAGGCAAAGCGTTCTGACAACATGGGATTCCGCAGCGCACGCAGCGTGACAGGACTCTCGTCGAACATTAACAACCTGCCTGCATTCACAATGGAGCAGACATACACCCTCGCAGCTCTCTATCCTTATGCCACACGCTCCGACGGCGAGTGGGCTTTCCAGGGAGAAATCGGATACAAGTTCAAGGGCAGATACGCTCCAAGCTTCAAGCTCAACTATTCTCACGTGTTCGACATCGACAAGAACTTCAGCAAGGGTCCTCACTATGACGGATACGGATATGGCTCAAATGGTTATGGTTCGGCATTCTGGAAGATAGGCAAGTCGTTCTACCGCGACTTCAACATCCAGTATGAGCAGAAGTACAGCCGTGACTTCAAGCTCAACTTCATGTATATGAACCAGTATTACAACAACGACGTGCTCACGGCAATCGAGCGTGAAGACGGTGCACACGTCGGCGACGTGCTCAACCACATCTTCATCGCTGACGCTAAGTGGAAGATGACTCGCAAGATGACTCTCCGCGGTGAGGCTCAGTATATGAAGTCTTCTGACGGCAAGGACTATCAGATCTTCAAGTGGAACTCAAACGGCGCACAGGGCGACTGGATCAGCGGACTGCTCGAGCTCTCTGTACTTCCTAACTGGATGTTCACTGTATCTGACCTCTACAATGCCGGTGAGACAAAGCACCACTATTATATGGGATCCGTGACATTCAACTATGGTGCACATCGCCTGCAGGTGGGTTACGGACGTACACGCGCCGGATTCAACTGTACTGGTGGCGTCTGCCGCTATGTGCCAGCAAGCAAGGGCGTAACATTGTCGTATAACTATAACTTCTAAATCTCATGAAACTAAAGAATATTCTATATAGCTCGGCAGTAGTTGCCGTTGCGGCTCTCTTCACGGCATGTTCTGACATCGACGAGAACGAGCGCTTCGAATACGTTAAGCCTGCATCAGTAAACCGTGCCGTGCTCATCGAGGACTTCACAGGCCAGAACTGTGTTTACTGCCCTAACGGAACTGAAATCATCGAAGGTCTCCTCAAGCAGTATGGCGAGGATCACATCATCGCTGTTGGTATGCACAGCGGTCCGCTCGGATTCAAGGGCAGCAAGAAATATGTAGGTCTCAAGACCGACATCGCTGATACATACTATAACGCATGGGGCGTGACAACACAGCCTACTGCTACTATCAACCGTTCTGTAGTGCTCTCCGACTATACCAAGTGGGGAGCAGCCGTGGCTATTGAGCTGCAGAAGGAAGCCAAGCTTTCGCTCAACTTGACAAATACTTACGACGAGGCTTCTCGTCAGCTCACTATCAACGTTGAGGCTTACGGCACAGACGGCAACACCGACGGCAAGCTCACCGTATGGCTGCTCGAAGACGGCGTGAAGGCTTATCAGAAGGACCAGAGCGGATATAACTACGACTATATCCACAACCACGTGTTCCGTGCCAACGTTACCGCTGACGCATGGGGTGATGCAATCTCCGTGAAAGAGGGTGTGAAAAGCGAGAAGAGCTACACCTACACTCTGCCGGAGGAATGGAATGCCGATAACGTCAGTGTAGTGGCTTTCGTAAACGGTGCCGACAACCACAACGTGGAGCAGGTGACCAAGAAGGCAATCAAGCCACAGTCATTGTTGACAAAGTAATTTATCCTCAGGGAGTCCGGAAATTCCGGACTTCCATATATGCTTTGAGCCGACAGGTCGCTCGGGGCGCATCAAATACAAAACCGATTAAAATCAAAAAAAGAAAAATATGAAATCATTAAAGACCCTTTTGTTGGCTGGTTTGAGCCTCATGGCTTTCACTACAGTCTATGCGCAGGAGGAAGATGAGGTGGAGACAGACCTCACTACCCTGCAGTTCGTTGACGCTGACGGCAATGTAATCGCTGACGGCGCAACCGTAAACTTTGCTCCTACAGATCCAGAGGAGACCCCTGGAGGCTTTGAAATCAAGCCTGGAATCTTTGTAGAGAATCTTACAGACGAGCCGGTGTATACAGCTGCACAGGTTAATATTACTGCAATAAGCAGTGGTTCTTTGAGTTGCTGCTTCCCTATGAACTGCTATAATAAGTCTGAGCCTGAAGAATTTACAACCAATCCTTCAGAGCCTATCCAGGCAAAGGCAAAGCACAGTCTCAATACAGAATGGTATGCTGAGGCATATGGTTCTTGCACTGCTTCTTTCCAGTTGAAGATCTATGAGGAGGCACTTGCTCCGGGTCAGTTTGTTCCTACCAAGGTCCTCAGAGCCAACGGTCCTAAGATCACTGTAAACTTCATCTACAATGACCCAGCAAGCATTAACGGCGTTTCCAACGACGGTGCGAAGGCAGTAGCATTCTACAATGCAAACGGTCAGCAGATCAACAACCTGCAGAAGGGCTTGAACTTCATCAAGTATTCTAACGGCAAGACAGTGAAGACTGTTATAAAATAATCATCCGGAAATATTCAATAACAATTAAATTTAATAGAACATGAAAAAAGTTTTACTTTCTATGGTTGCTCTTCTCATGTCTACATTCACTTTCGCACAGGTGAATGGAGCATTGAAGCTGGAGCGCAACACCGCACCTGCAAAGGTGGCTGTCAAGGCATCGCCAAGAAAAGCCCTTGCTGACGGTCAGCGTTATCTCGGTTATTACTCATCAGACAATTTCGGTCAGTCTGGTTTGGGTATCGCTAATTTAGGAGCTTATGAGAGATGTAAGGCAGTCACAGCAATGAGTGCTGATTTCCTCAAGCCTTTCGTGGGTATGAAGGTTGTAGGTATCAGATATGCCGTCCTGGCTTCTAACTTGGTATCTAAAGTGATGCTCGGTGATTGTGAGTTCACAAGCCAGGGCGTAGGATTTGGCGATGAGGTCCTCTTGAGCAAGGACGTTACTTCTTCAAATGCGGGCTGGAACACAGTGATGTTCGATGCTCCTTACACTATTCCTGCCAACACCGCTCTCTACGCAGGATTCCAGTACAACCAGAAGGCTGATAAGCAGGGTGGTTATTTCACAAGTGAGTGCTATCCTCTCTCTCTCATCAACGAGGGCGTAACAGGAAATCCTCTTTATATTTATACCGACGTTCCAGCAAATAAAGGCGGTAACGGTGAGGGATGGTATAACTTCGGCTCTGACTTCGGTAACATCTGTATTCAGCTCATCGTTGAGGGACAGCCGGCTGGCAACTTCCTCTCTCCAGTTCAGTTGGATGAATTCCAGACTGTAGTAGGCAAGACAAAGAACGTTGAGGTTCTCTTCCAGAATGTATGCAACGGCTCTCTGAGCAGCTACTCTTATACATATACTCAGAATGGTGTCACATCTGCAGAGCAGACTGTTGATCTCGCAGCAAACACTATTGAGACTATCGTGAAGATTCCTGTTCAGATTGAAGGCGCTGCCGCTCCTGGCAAATACGATTTCACTCTGAACATCACAAAGGTGAACAATGTTGAGAACGCTGCTGCCGTTACTTCTATCAAGAGCAAGAACGAGACAATGGCAAAGGATTTCAAGCCTGTTGTAGTTATGGAGGAATACACAGGTTCTACATGTCAGTTCTGCCCACGTGGTATTGTTGGTATGGAGAAGGCTGCCAAGACCTTCGGCGACCAGTTCATCGGTATCGGTATCCACCAGTATGACCGCTCAGACCCAATGTACACAGCTAACTGGGCTAACCTCAGTTGGCAGGGTGCTCCTGGTTGCAAACTCAACCGCAACGGAAGCCAGATAGACCCATATTATGGTTCAGAGACAAACATCTGCGACGATATCGCAGCTCTTCTCACCAAGATTCCTGCAGCTTCACTTACTGTAAAGGGTGAGTGGGGTGCTGAAGATGACGGTACTATCAACGCAACAGCCACTGTTGAGGCACAGACTGAAAAGGAATACCAGCTCGTATTCGCTGTTACAGCAGACAACGTGAAGGGCGAGGGCAATCTCTGGTCACAGACAAACGGCTTCTCAAAGAAGGCAGGCCAGTTCACATACGAGTCTCTCCCAGAGGATATGCAGTTCCTTTACAACGAGCCAATCTACTACTATCCCGCATTCAACGAAGTGCTCGTAGCAAGCTCTTATGTTCGTACACTCAACAAGTGTGCTAACGTCAAGGTTCCTGCAGAGGGTACAGTGGATGGTACATACCAGCTCCAGATGCCTGTTACAAACAAGACTCTCCTGCCGGCTATCGACAAGGACCAGCTCAACATCATCGCTTTCGTTATCGATCCAACTACAAAGAAGATCGTCAACGGTGCCAAGGCTAAGCTCCCGACATGGGTAACAGCAGTGAAGGGTGTTAAGACCAATGATGTAAACGCTGTTGAGGTAGCTCGCTACACAATGGACGGACGTCAGGTTTCTGCTCCTGTAAAGGGCATCAACCTCGTGAAGATGTCTGACGGCACAACACAGAAAGTGCTCGTAAAGTAATATCGCAGAGATAAAAATCTCCTTTATAGATAATATGGAGTTGTGAAGGCGGTACGCCGTCGGAGCAACTCCATATTTTTGTCTTCATAAAGCATTTACCATAGACGGTTAATGACCGTTTGGGAATTGTCCAATCCGTTGCCCACGTCTATTTATCGTATTGTCAATGGTTTCCGAGTTGAAACTTGCGAAAGTTAAGTGACTTTATTGAATAATGGGTTAAACCCAAAACGGTCATTAGGACGTTTTACTTTATTTTTTTATGACTGCTTGCAGTCTTTTGCTTTTTATAAGGTGTCTTTTGTCCGTTTTTAATTCGCAATAGCTCGCTATTACTCATTAAAAGCCAAACAAAATCCACTCTTCTAAAAAATCAAAATCCAAGCAAGCCCTAATGGCCGATTTGGGTTAAAATCTCTAAATAAGCAGGGGTAATGCGATTAGTTTTTTGTGTATTTCGATAAATACCTATATCTTTGCAAGGCTTTTGCGGAAATAGCTCAGTTGGTAGAGCACAACCTTGCCAAGGTTGGGGTCGCGGGTCCGAGTCCCGTTTTCCGCTCCAGAAGATGCCGCAATGGTGGAATTGGTAGACACGAGGGACTTAAAATCCCTTGGCCAGGAATGGCCGTGCGGGTTCGAGTCCCGCTCGCGGCACATATTTAATATCACATTTAGCGTTATAATTATAAAACTTTTCTTTATATCTTTATCAGTATGCAAAAGAATGTAGTATTGTTCATGTCAGCAGCAGCGTTACTCGCGCTTTCTTCATGTTCATCTAAATTAGGTGCATTGAGCGCTGACAATTTTAGTGTTAATCCCAACCCGCTCGAAACAGAAGCAGGTAAGGTGCCAACAACAATCAACGGCAAATTCCCGGAAAAGTATATGAAGAAGAAGGCTGTTGTTACCGTAACTCCAGAGCTGCGCTATGCCGACGGCAAGACAGCAAAGGGCAACGGAGCTACTTTCCAGGGAGAGAAAGTGGCAGGCAACAACCAGACAATCCAGTATAAGGTTGGTGGAAACTACACAATGAACACCAGCTTCGACTACGTGCCGGAGATGCAGAAGAGCGACCTCTATCTCATCTTCGACGCTTACGTAGGCAAGAAGAAAGTAAACGTGCCTGAAGTTAAGGTAGCCACAGGCGTTATCTCAACATCAGAGTTCTACAAGAAGACACTCGCCAGCGACGGTGCCTGCATCGCCCCAGACTCATTCCAGAGAGTGAAGGCTCAGAAGCAGGAGGCAGAAATCAAGTTCCTCATCAACCAGGCTAACCTGCGCAAGAGCGAGATGAAGAACAACTCAGTGAAGGAGTTCGTTCAGATGCTCAAGAAGATCAACCGCGACAAAGAGGGACTCAACATCAAGAACGTGGAAGTTGCAGCTTACGCTTCTCCAGAGGGTGGCGTGAAGTTCAACGACAAGCTCGCAAGCAAGCGTCAGAACACATCAGAGAAGTATGTCAAGCAGACTCTGAAGAAGACAAAGGTGAACACCGATGTGGATGCAAGATATACAGCACAGGACTGGGACGGATTCCAGAAGCTTGTTGCAGCGTCTAACCTCCAGGACAAGGACGTAATCCTCCGCGTGCTCTCTATGTATCAGGACCCACAGGAGCGCGAGCAGCAGATCAGAAACATGTCTGCCGGTTTCCGTGAGCTCGCTGACGGTATCCTGCCGGAGTTGCGCCGTTCACGTCTCATCATCAACTACGAGACAATCGGACGCAGCGACGACCAGATCAAGGAGCAGTACAATGCTGACCCAACCAAGCTCAGCGCCGACGAGCTTCTCTATGCTGCAGCTCTTGAGGACAACGCTGACAAGAAGGAGGCTATCTACAAGAAGACAGCAGAGATCTATCCTAACGACAACAGAGCATTCAACAACGTTGCCGCTCTGGAGTTTGCAAAGGGTAACAACGACGCTGCCAAGGAATATCTCGCAAAGGCTGTAAACGCAAAGAGCGACGCTGCCGAGGCTAATGCCAACAAGGGTCTTGTAGCTCTGCTCGAGGGTAACACCGCAGAGGCACAGAACCACATCGCCAAGGCTACCGGCGCCAACGACCTGAACAAGGCTCTCGGTGCTCTCAACATCGCCAACGGCAAATATGCACAGGCTGAGCAGAACTTCAACGGTGTGAACAGCAACACCGCTGCTTTGGCACAGATTCTGAACAAGAACTATGCTGGCGCTATCTCTACTCTCAACGGAGTGAAGAACAAGACTGGCGTGACAGACTACCTGCTCGCTATCGCCAACGCACGTCAGGGCAACAACGATGCTGCTTCTTCATATCTGAAGAGCGCGCTGCAGAAGGATCCAAGCCTGGCTTCATACGCAGCAAACGACCTCGAGCTGATCAATGTCAGCAAGTAAGGTCATCGCTATGACAATATAATAAACTGATCATACACAGAGGAGGATGTAAGCAACATATCGTTTGTCTACACCCTCCTCTTTTTTTTATTCCAAGAAAATGAAACGCATACTCTATTTCTTCATCACCATCATGGCGATAGCCTTCACTGCCTGTTCCGGCAGAAAGGGATACTTCACCATTGAGGGTCGCTTCCTAAACATGAACCAGGGAGAACTCTATGTGTATAGCAACGACGGACTGACAAACGGCATCGACACCATAAAGGTGAACGGCGGACGATTCTCCCTCGACATTCCATGCAAGAGGAAGGGAACGCTGATGATCGTCTTCCCCAACTTCTCAGAGCAGCCCGTCTTTGCCGAACCCGGCAAGAGCGTAGACATAAAGGCGGACGCCTCACACCTGAAGCAGATGACAACCACCGGCACAAAGGACAACGAGCTGATGAGCGACTTCAGACAGGCGGTGGCATCTGCAAGTCCGCCAGAAACGGTGAAGATGGCAGAGACCTTCATCAAAGACAATCCGAAGTCGCAGGTGGCAATATATCTGATGAACAAATATTTCGTATGCAGCGGAAACACCGAATACGTGAAGAAAGCCAAGGAGCTGCTTCCGTTGATAAACCAGCCTGACAACGGCGGACTCGTGAGGATGCAGCGCAACATCGACATGCTGCTCGCCTCATGCAAGGGAAACATGCTGCCGGCATTCAATGCCACTACGACCGACGGCAATTCCGTGAGCAATGCCACATTCAGAGGCAAGACAACGATAATATTCACATGGGCTTCGTGGAGCTTCGAGAGCGAGAACATGATGCGCCGTGTGAACACTGTCATCAACAACGCCGGCGGCAGCGTGGCTGCCCTGGGCATCAATGTAGATGCCAGCGCCAAGATATGCAGCAGGGTGATGAAGAACGAATCGCTGACTTATCCGTCGGTATGCGACGAACAGCTTTTTGAAAGCAAGCTTCTCTCGAAACTCGGACTGCATGCCGTGCCCGATAACATCATCGTGGGGGCCGACGGCAAGGTGGTGGCACGCAGCGTGCCGATAGACGAGATAGAACGTTATCTCAGATAATGCATAGCCCCCGATAGGCATACAACAGAATAGACATAAATACACTCACTACCCATAAACCAGAAGACTAATGCTCGTAAAGACATACAGCGCCGCCGTGAACGGACTTGAGGTGACCACAGTGACGGTAGAGATAAGCCTCACCAGAGGAATCATGTTCCACCTGTCAGGACTCGCCGATACGGCGGTGAAGGAAAGCCACGACCGCATCGTTGCGGCATTGCTCAACAACGGATACAAATTCCCCGTTGCCGACATCACGGTGAACATGGCTCCCGCCGACCTTCGCAAGGAGGGCAGTGGCTACGACCTGCCATTGGCGATAGGTATCCTTGCCGCCATGGAGAAGGTGGAGACGGAGAATCTCGACAAATACATGTTTGTCGGAGAACTTGGTCTCGACGGCAGGCTGCAGCCCGTACGCGGTGCCCTGCCCATAGCCATCCGTGCCAGGAAAGAGCAGTTCAAGGCTCTCATCGTGCCGCGCCAGAACATCCGTGAGGCGGCGGTGGTGAACAATATCGACGTGTATGGCATGGACAGTCTTGCCGATGTAATCGCTTTCATCAACGGCACGGCAGAATTTGAACCAACGAGGATTGACACGAGGCGCGAATTCTACGAACAGCAGTCTAATTTCGATCTCGATTTCGCCGACGTGCGCGGACAGGAGAACGTGAAGCGTGCCATGGAAGTGGCTGCCGCCGGCGGTCACAACATGGTGATGATAGGTCCGCCGGGAAGCGGAAAGTCGATGATGGCAAAGCGTCTGCCCTCTATCCTCCCTCCGCTCTCGCTTGCCGAGAGCTTGGAGACCACACAGATACACTCCGTGGCAGGAAAGCTCGGCAAAGGGATGTCGCTCATCTCGCAGCGCCCCTTCCGGTCGCCCCATCACACTATATCCCAGGTCGCCCTCGTTGGCGGTGGCATGAATCCGCAGCCGGGAGAGATATCTCTCGCTCACAACGGTGTGCTCTTTGCCGACGAGCTGCCGGAGTTCAACAAGGCAACGCTCGAGGTGTTGCGTCAGCCGCTCGAAGACCGCAAGATAACGATAGCCCGTTCGAAATACACCATAGAATATCCCTGCTCATTCATGTTCGTGGCGAGCATGAACCCCTGTCCGTGCGGATATTTCAACGACCCCACACACCATTGTGTCTGCACCCCCGGTCAGATACAGCGATATATGAACAAGATCAGCGGTCCGCTTCTCGACCGCATCGACATCCAGGTGGAAATCACTCCCGTGCCCTTCAAGGATATCTCCAAGGCACAGCCCGGCGAACCGAGTTCTGCCATCCGCGACCGTGTCATCAAGGCGCGCCACCGTCAGGAAGAGCGTTTCAAGGATATTCCTGGCGTATATTGCAACGCACAGATGACCGAGCGCATGATACACCAGTATGCCGAACCCGACGAGACAGGCATCAACCTCCTGCGTATGGCGATGGAGCGTCTGAATTTGTCAGCCCGTGCATACAACCGTATTCTGAAAGTAGCCCGTACCATCGCCGACCTTGAAGGATGTGAAAACGTGCAGTCAGACCATCTCGCCGAAGCCATCAGCTACCGCAACCTCGACCGCAGCGACTGGGCGGAGAGAGGACTGTGATTGAGGGTTCCGTAGATTGTAGTGTGGAAAGTCGTTAGCAAGTAGTTTAACCCCAAATGGCCTAATGACCGTTTGGGGTTTATGTCAGAACACCGGTAGGGTGGCGAGCTGATACATCAGCGTTAGAGCCATGCGGCGATGTCCCTCGTTGTTGGGATGCAGACGGTCGGTATCTTTGTTGTTGAAAAATTCAGCCTGTTCGTCCATCAAAGGATAGAGTCCGGATAGGGCGTTCATGTCGATTACCGGAAGGCTCCAGATGTTGCCGGCCTCCTTCACCGACTCCACGTAGCTGCTCACATATTCACCACATTTGTTGCGATATTCCTCCGTAGGCTGCCAGTTGGTGTCTTTCAGATAGAATCCCGCACGGTGTATCGGAGTCACCAGAACCACCTGTTTGCCGGGGAACATCCTCTTCACCTTGTCAAGCGCTATGTTTATCCTTCCGCAATAAGTGGAATCCGTCATGCACATCCTCTTGCGCATTCTCTTCACCATGTGTTTCTGCTCGTGAATGCCAGCCATCACCTCCTCTTCCTGTTCGGTGAACCATTCTCCGACAGGTACCCCGGCATTGAAGTCGTTGGTGCCGATGAAAATCAGTATGGCGTCGAACTCGTTGCCATGCTCCGCCTTGAGCTTGTCAGCCTGTCGCGGAATGTCGTTCCATTGCCGTCCGCTCACGGCATATACGTATGGCGTGATGCCGAGCCATTCCTGCAGCAGACTCCAGTATTTCCTGTTTGCCGCCTTGTGGTTAGGGTCGGTGATGGAATCTCCGAAATATGCCACCCGTTTCCCCTTCCATGGATGGCATCCCCATGAAGGACCTGCTCCTGTAGCGGATTGCGTGACAAACATCCCGGCAGAAGTGTTTCCGGGTGTTTCTACGCCGTTCTCCTTTGCTTGTGTGGTAGTCACAGCCGTTGCCAACAACAACGCCGTGAGAGTAGAATTTAGTATATTCATTTGTTTTTGGATATTCGTTTGCCCCAATCGGCTTGGTCTCCGATTTGGGGATAACCCCCAATCGGCCATTAGGCCGTTTGTTGTTTTTTTATATACTGCTTGCAGGCTTTTGTTTTTTATAAGGTGTCTTTTGCCTGTTTTTAATTCGCAATAGCTCGCTATTACTCATTAAAAGCCAAACAAAATCCACTCTTCTAAAAATACAAAATCCAGGCAAGCCCTAATAACCGATTTGGGGATATAAGCAAATGAGCCTGAGTCCATATCCGAACCCAGACTCATAAGTATTGTTTTAACCCAAATCGGTCATTAGACCGTTTTTTTGTATTTATTTAAATTGCTTGCAGTCTTTTGCCTTTTAAGAGCAAAATCCAAGCAAGCTCTGACTACCGGTTTTGGGTTAAATAAGCTTCTTCCATTACATCTCCGTCAGATGCATGTCGCCCTTTTCAGCCAGTGCGATATGCATGGCGAAGGCCTTTCCGAGGTTGTGGCGTGTCTGTCCCATCTGTGCATGCTCAAGGTAAGCACGCAGGATAGGTCTGTAGTCAGGATGCGCACAGTTTTCTATTATGAGATGCGCACGCTCTATCGGACTCTTGCCACGCAGGTCGGCAACGCCCTGCTCCGTGACGATCACGTTCACGTCGTGTTCAGAGTGGTCCTGATGGCTCACCATCGGCACTATGCTGCTTATCAAGCCACCCTTTGCCGTTGACGGACAGGTGAAGATGCTGATGTATGCGTTGCGTTCGAAGTCGCCGCTTCCGCCGATACCGTTCATCATCTTAGTTCCGCTGATGTGTGTAGAGTTAGCATTGCCGTAGATGTCCACCTCGATGGCAGTGTTGATGGCAATCACACCCAGTCGGCGTATCACCTCAGGCGAGTTTGATATCTCACTTGGGCGGAGCGTGATGTGGTCTTTCAGATAGTTCATGTTGTCGTAAACCTGCTTCAGACACTCGTTAGACACCGTGAGCGAGCAAGACGATGCGTCTTTCACTCTGCCCTCAAGCATCATCTCCACCACGCTGTCCTGCATCACTTCAGTGTATACATTGAAGTCAGGCACCTCCTTGTGCTTGCCCAGTGCGCCGAGGATGGCGTTTGCCGTGCTTCCCACACCGCTCTGCAGCGGGAGGAATGTTGAAGGAATGATGCCACGCTTCATGTCGTTTACGAGGAATTCAGCCACGTTGTGTCCTATCTGGTCAGTAATAGGGTCGCTGTCCTTGAAGGCACGTGCCTCGTCGGGGAGGTCACACTCCACTACGCCCACAATCTTCTTGGCGTCGATTTCCACGTATGGCTTGCCGATGCGGTCGCCCACGTTGATGATAGGTATAGGCTGGCGCATTGGCGGATCGAGCGGCTCATATACGTCGTGCATGAACTTGGCGTCCTTGCTGTGGAAGGAGTTCAGTTCCAGAATCACGTGCTTTGCCATTCTCGCTACGGTAGGGCTGATGCCACCTGCCGATGTGAGATACGCCTTGCAGGTGTCTGTACCCTCCTCGATGTCGCACACTTCGAGGATAGCCCAGTCTATGTCACCATAGAATCCGTAGCGCAGCTCCTGTGCCATCTGGCTCAGGTGTATGTCGTTGTAGGATATCTCTCCCTTGTTCACGCTCTTGCGGAACGAAGGGTTTGTGGTATATGGTGCACGGTATTTTATGGCGTGTGCCTCGGTGAGCACACCGTCGGTGCTCTCTCCTGTAGATGCTCCAGTGAATATATTAACCTTGAACTCCCTGCCGGCTTCATGCTCGGCAGTGGCGATTGCAGCCAGTTCTCTCGTTACCGCCTTTGCCGAACCGGCAGGCGTGAATCCGCTCATTCCCAGCGTGTCGCCGTTTTTGATTAATGCGGCTGCGTCGGCCGCCGTCATACGTGTGTAAGCCATATAATACTTTTTTTAATGGTTAATATTTTTTCCCCGATCCGGCAATGAGGTCAATCAGGGAAAGCCCTAATTACCGATTCGGGTTAAGGCCAAGTCAGTTGTTCACAGTCAGAATGCCAAACGTGCCGGTGGTATTGCCGCGGTATTCTATCATTCCGCGTCCTTTGTCGCCTTTGATGAGAATTCCTCCGCTGTTCATGTCATACACCCTGTGGCAGTATCGGCAAGTCGCCGTGCCGTCGGTATTCATCGTCAGGGCATAGCGAGTCAGTCCCGAACTCTCATAGCAGTTGCGGCACTGGCTGTCGTAGGCATAGAATTTTCCCGTCTGGTTTCCGAATCCCACGATGATGGCATTGTATATGCCTATCGTCCATTGTGCCTTCTGGTCTATCGCCGTCAGCATTCCGTAGCTCGGTTCGCTGTTTTGGTTGGTCTCAAACTTGAACCGTGTCTTGCCGTCTCTTGATATCCTGCAGAACACACCCGGCGACATGGCGTTCATCGCGCTGCCAAGAGTCATGTTCTGCATCGTGGAGTTGTTGATGACGAGGTGACACGGATAGTTGCTGTATTCCGAGTCGGCACAGGCAGACAGCAGCATGACTGCCGCTCCGGCATAGAGCGTCAGCCGCTGTCTGTGGCATGGGCAGTGGGCAATGATGCCGTGGAGCATCTCTGCCACTTTACCCCTTATGATTTTCTTTTCCCAGAGCTTGTTCATTGGTGTGAAATCAGCTGTTGTATGGTATCATTGCCAACACGTCGGCAATCTTTTCCAGTCCCTCCTGCAGCGGCTTCGACACCATTCCCTTGATAAAGGGGTTGATGTCGGCCTTTATGGTGAGACGCATCTTGCATGCCTCGTCGCCCTCAGGCACCACCTGTATCCACAGGTTGGCGGCAATCGGAGAGTTTGTGGTGGCAAACTTGATGCATTTGGGCTCTTCCCTCTCCACGATTTTCATCGCCACGCTTCCCATCGGAGCACTGATGCTCAGGCTGTCGCGGTCGAAGGAGAGGTCCTTTATCTTGTCCTCAGGCAGTTTGTCGCGCACTTTCTCCAGATTGCTCAGGTCGCTGAGCATGGCATATACGGCGGTCTGAGGGTATGGGATATGCTTGATGCTGCTTTCAAACTTGCTCATAACTTCATCCAGTTAGCAGGGTCCTTGCGCCATTCGTTGAGCACTTCCACATGCTCTGGCTTGATATATCCTGTCTCCTTTGCCTGCTCCACCACGTGGTCGTAGTCGGTCAGTGTGATGAGCTTCACTCCAGCCTCTTCGAAAGCCTTCTTTGCCACGTCGAAGCCGTAGGTGTAAGAAGCTACCATTCCTACCACTTCGCAGCAGTTCTTGCGTATTGCCTCTACAGCCTTCAGCGATGAACCGCCGGTAGAGATGAGGTCTTCCACTACCACTACCTTCATGCCAGGTTTTAGCTCGCCCTCGATGAGGTTCTCCAGTCCGTGATCCTTTGGTTTGCTGCGCACGTAAACGAACGGCAGGTTGAGCTCGTCAGCCACGAGAGCACCCTGTGCGATGGCGCCGGTAGCCACACCGGCCACGGCCTCTGCCTCAGGGAAGTTCTCGAGCACGGCGTGCACGAGTTCCAGTTTCACGTAGTTGCGGAGGTCCGGATAAGACAGAGTCTTGCGGTTGTCGCAATAGAAAGGAGATTTCCAGCCAGAAGCCCAAGTGAATGGATTCTCTGGTTGCAACTTGATAGCCTTAACCTTCATGAGTCTAGAGGCAAATTCTTTTTTCAGTAAGTCCATGATTATTTCGTTTTTAGTTATGATACTGTTTATTTCTTTTATTCCGATTATTCCTTTATGGTATTGCACTCCTTGTCTTCAGGGCCTTGATGCCCTTTGTCTTCAGAGTATGGAAACTCTTTGTCTTTTAGAGCAATGATACCATTTGTTCCCTGTGTGTTATACCCTTTATTTCTCTGAGAACAGCACCTGTATCACCGTCTGTCCCACAGCCTTGAGTGAGTTCTTGTCGATGTTGTCCATCGTGTCGGTCACGGTGTGCCATGTGGGTCCGAATGAACTTTGCTGGCAGTTTGGATAATATGCGATGATGTCGATGGTGGGTATTCTCGCCTTTTCGTTCACCGGTCCGTGGTCGTCGGTGATGTATCCGCCTTCCGCCTTTGGGAACAGCGACTCATATCCTGCCACTTCAGCAGCCTTCCACACTTTGTCCACGATGTTCAGGGCGTATTGCTTCGAGAATCCCTCCTGGTAGAAGCGTGCTCCAGTGCCTCCCACCATGTCGAGCAGGATGCCGAAGCGAGCCTCATATCCCGGTTTGTGCGGATTCTCAGCCCAATACTGTGCACCGAGAGCCCAGGAGTCACCGTTGGTGTCTTGGTCGTCGCTCCACTGTGGCACTCCCCAGTCTTCGGCATCGAAGCATACGAAGTCCACTCCCATCTGCAGCGAGTCTGCCTTCTGTATCAGGCGCGCCACTTCGAGCATCACCGCCACGCCGCTCGCAGCGTCGTTGGCACCCATCACCGGTTTGCGCCAGTTAGTGCTGTCGGGGTCGTTGTCAGCCCATGGTCTGCAGTCCCAGTGGGCGCAGAGCAGTATTCTTGTGGTCAGCTCTGGCTTGTAGCTCGCTATGATGTTGGTGCTCTTGAGCACCGTGCCGTCGAAAGCCTTCAGGTCAGCCTTCTGCTCCGTCACCGTGCATCCGTATTCCCTGAATTTCGCCGCTATCCATTCGCCGCACTTGTCGTGAGCTTCGCTGTTCATCGTTCGTGGTCCGAACTCACACTGTTTTGCACAGAAGGCATAAGCCGAGTCTGCATTGAATGTAGGTCCCACCATGGTCATCGTCTCCGTTTCGGCATCAGCCTTTTTGCTGCTTTTGCATGATGCCATAGTGAGTAGCATTGCCGCCATGGGCAGCAAGATATGTGTTAATCTGAGTTTCATTGTATTCTGCTTTTTTGCACCTCAGCCATCACCCTGAGCCAGTTGCCGCCCCATATCTTTTCTATGTCGGCATGAGAGTAGCGTCGTCTGAGCAGTTGGATGGTGAAGTTTATGAGTTCCGAAGAGTCGGCGATGCCGCAGACCCCTCCGTCGCCGTCGAAGTCTGTTCCTATTCCCACGCTGTCGATGCCCATTATGTCGATGGCATGTTCCAAATGGTCTATTGCGTCGATGATGCTCGCCTCCTGTTCGTCGTTTCTTAGAAATCCGTTGTATAGAGTTATCTGCGCCACGCCACCCTTTCTCGCCAGTGCTTCGAGCTGGTCGTCGGTGAGGTTTCGCGGTACGTCACACAGAGCCTTGCTGTTGCTGTGGCTGCATACTATCGGTGTGGCGCTGATGTCGAGGGCATCGTAGAAGCTCTGTTCGCCGGCATGACTGAGGTCCACCATCAGTCCGCAGCGGTTCATCTCCCTTATCACCTGCTCTCCCAGCTGGCTCACTCCGCCGTGAGTGTTCTCCGTGCGTCGTGCGCTGTCGCAGATGTCGTTGTCGCCGTTGTGACACAGAGTGATATACACCACTCCTCGCTTTGCGAAATGCTCCACGTTGCGTATGTCGCCGTTCAGCGCCAGTCCGTTCTCTATGCCGAGCATTATGGATTTGCGTCCGTTGCGCTTGTCGGCATACAGGTCAGCCGGAGTCCTTGCTATCGACACGAACTTGCCGTTTGCCCTCACTATGTCTTCAATCTTGTCGAAGATGAGGTCGGCATATTCCGTTGGTGTCTGTGCCGGCAGCGGTGCTATCTCGGCGAATGTGTCTCCCGGTTTTGGCTGTGGCAGATATGCCGCCATTGTCACGGCGCTTTGTCTGCCGTCTGTCATCTTGTGCAGGTCAACGAGGATGCGGCTGTCTCTCCAGTCGAAGTGTATTCCTTGTGGGAAGAACATCGGTGTGTCGCAATGCGAGTCGATTGTCATCACCTTGTCGTGCAGTTCCTTTGCCTCGTTGAATTCAGCGGCACGTTCCACGAGCCATCTGAAGAGCGGCAGTCCGTCGTCGCCGAGCCATTCCGGATGCCATTGCACTCCGAGGATGCTCTTGTGTTCGCTGCTCTCCACAGCCTCTATCACCCCGTCTTCTGCCCATGCCGACGTCTCCATCCTCCTGCCGCAGCTGCCCACGGCCTGGTGGTGGAATGAATTCACGTAGATGCGCTCCCTCTGGTATATGTCGTAGAGCACGGTTCCCGGTTCTATCCTCACCGAGTGAGTCGGTTCGCCGCGCCATTCCGCATCCTGGTCGTGTTTCACCCTTGTCTGGGTCTTCCTTTCGGCATTGTCGGTTCTGCAGGAGTCGATGTCCTGTCTCACCTTTCCTCCCAGTGCCATGGCGAGTGTCTGTATGCCGCGGCAGATGCCGAGCATCGGAATCTGTCTGTTGTAAGCCAGTTCCACGGTGAGCAGTTCCGGCAGGTCGCGGTGTGAGTTTATGCCATGCAGTTGCGGCACCGGCTCCTCTCCACACCAGAGCGGATTGAAGTCGCCGCCGCCGGAGAGCAGCAGTCCGTCGATAGAATCAAGGGTGTTTATTATCACGTCGGTGTCATCGACGGGAGGTATGATTACGGGCACACCGCCAGCCCTCACCACAGCCATATAGTATGGCTCGGCGAGTGTAGCGTTTCCGTTTGCAAAGTTTCCGGTGATTCCTATCACCGGTTTTTTCCGTCCTTCAGGATATCTCTTGTATATCCCATTAAGGCGCGACTGGAAATCAAATGGTTCCACGTCTTGAAAGTGTTTTTTTTAGTTGACAAGTAGACGAGTAGATTACTCCTTTTTACTAGACATGTAGACGAGTAGACAAGGAAATTACCACTTCTTGTCTGTTAACCACTCTTCAGTTTGTCAATCCAATCTCCTCGTCAACTTGTCAACTTGTTAACTTGTCAACTCGTTAATCAATATCATCCTCAACAGATTGAGCCTTGGCTCTTCTGCGAGGTCCCACCTCTCCGAGATCTTTCGGTGCGATAGGAATCTCTCTCTTGATGCTCTGCTCCAGAGAGATGAGCGTCTCTGTAGACACCACTCCCGGAATCTCCTGCATCTGGTTGTTGAGCAGGTCCATGAGCTGTCCGTTGTCCTTGGCATAGAGCTTCACGAGCATTGTGTAAGGACCGGTGGTGAAGTGGCACTCCACGATTTCCGGAATATGCTCCAGCTGCTCCACAACAGCCTTATACATGCTACCCTTCTGAAGGGTGATACCCACATAAGTACAGGTAGAGAAACCGAGGCTCTTCGGGTCAACGTCGAATTTGCTGCCCGTTATTACTCCGTCCTCTGTCAGATGCTGCACACGCTGATGGATGGCTGCACGTGAAACGTTACATTCTGCCGCTACGTCTTTGAACGGCATTCTTGCATTTTTAGAAAGGATACTAAGTATCTTTTTGTCAAGTCTGTCTATCTTTTCCATAAGAATAAATTACTATTTGGTTCTAATATTATGTTTTATCTTAAAAATGTGCTTTCTATATGGCATTTATAGCATTTTTTACAACATTTGAGCTATTTGCTATTTACCAATAAGCAAAATTAGTGGTTTTTTATAAACCGCACAACATTTTGGCGGTTAAAATTAGTTTTTTTGCAACAAATTGGTTGTTTCCCTTCATTTTCCTTTAGGTTCGGCTAATTATTAGCCAATATCGCCTTGTCTCCGCTTTTTTCCCTCTTGATATATGATAAGGTGAACATTATGGTCGATACAGGAGGCGACGTTGCCTTGTAATCCAAAAATAATGACGAATACCTCGGCTATTTGGGAAAAAGGTGTAACTTTGTGGTCGCGGATTATGAAGGATAAGTAAAAACCGGCAAAATGCGCCTTATCAAAACGAAAGACTGCAAGCGGTTTAAATAAGACTCCGTTAAAGGTCTAATTACTGTTTTATCCCTCATAGTCGGTCATTGACATTCGAAACTTTAAATAATACCTATTGATATATGAAAAATATTCTATTGATTATTTCGCTGTTTGCGATTTGTGTCGGCATCAAGGGCCAGAATGTGAAGGATGATGTGCGTCCGGAGGTGCTCATCGAGACTACGATGGGAAATATACGGGTGGAACTGTATAACGAGACACCGCTTCATCGTGACAATTTTCTGAAACTCATCAGAGAGGACCATTTCTATGACTCGCTACTGTTTCATCGTGTGATACCCGATTTCATGATCCAGGGCGGCGACCCTTCCAGCAAGAATGCTCCCAAGGGGGCAATGCTCGGCGAGCATTCACTGGGCTACACCTTGCCGGCCGAGATCCGTTTGCCTCAGATTTTCCATAAGCGCGGTGCGTTGGCGGCAGCCCGCGAACCCGATGATGTCAATCCGAAGCATGAGTCGAGCAGTACGCAGTTTTATATCGTCTACGGCAGACGGCAGGGCGAGAAGGGACTGCAGCGGGGACGTGAGAATCTGGAAAAACTCTTCGGCGACAGTATCAGGATGACGAAGGAGATGGAGGATGTGTATACCACCGTGGGCGGCACGCCACATCTTGATGGAGCCTATACGGTGTTCGGTCAGGTGGTAGAAGGTATGGATGTGGTTGACCGCATCCAGCACGTTGAGCGTGATGCCAACGACAGACCGCTGGAGGATGTAAGGATTATCCGTGCCACGATATTGAGGGACAAGTAATACAAGTTGACGAGGAGACAAGTTGATGAGTTGACAAGGAGATTCGCCTTTTAAACCTTGCAAACAATGATTGTCAGGTTTGGATATGTCCAAGAGCGTATGGAGGTTAGACAAGAGCCATGATATGATTTGAGACAAAAACCGGGATAAAACTAAGGTTGGTGAGGATATTCAAAACCAAGACCCATTATAACCTCAAACCCATCCTAACCTTCCCAAAGAGAAGGAACAAGTTACTATGCCAATCATTTCAGCCAATGAACTTCAGCCCCCACCTAACCTCCCCCGTAGGGGAGGGACAGTTACCATTGGCAGTATGATTATTGCCTGTTGTAAACGTAAGTTTGCACCACTATAACTATCAGAGTATCAATGGTTTATCGAAGACAGCGGTAACTGTCCCTCCCCTACGGGGGAGGTTAGGTGGGGGCTGATGACAATAACTTGAGAAACTTCCTTGTTCCCTCGTCATATAAATTATACAATAGAAGAGGGCGTGTCATTGCGACACGCCCTCTTCACATTACTTCTTTTATTGGTGTATGGAATTTATCCCCAACCGTTTGTTTGGGTTTATCCCCAACCGTTTGCCTGGGATTATTTCTTCTTGGCCTTTGGAGTAGCCTTCATAGTTATACCCTTCTTGGCAGTAGCCTTCTTAGTAGCGGTCTTCTCCTCGACCTTTACCTCAGCCTTTGGCTTCTCGATGTCTACAAGCTCAACGGTGAAGATGAGAGCCTCATAAGGCTTGATGTTGCGGCCGGAACCCCTCTCGCCATAAGCAAGGTCGTAAGGGATGTAGATTTCCCACTTGCTGCCTACAGGCATCAGCTGCAGAGCCTCTGTCCAGCCCTTGATCACCTGGTTCAGACCGAACGTGGTAGTCTGTGGGTTGCGCTTGTAGCTGCTGTCAAACACCTTTCCGTCGATGCTCTTGCCTTCGTATTTCACGGTCACGCGGTCTGTAGCCTTTGGCTTCTCGCCCTTGCCTTCAGTGATGACCTTATACTGCAGTCCGTTGGGCAGAGTCACCACACCCTGCTTCTTTGCGTTCTCGGCGAGGAAATCCTCACCCTTCTTCTTTGTAGCCTTCTCCATACACTCCTTGTTTGCCTTCTCAGCCTCAGTCATGTAAGCCTGTGCCACAGAGTCTGAGAGCAAGCTGTCGTCCTTCAGCAGCGATGCGATGAATCCCTTGTTGAAGAGCTCGGAGTTGATAGAGTCCTTATATTCCTTGAACTGCTCCTTGCGGTAAGGCAGCATTCCCTGCTCCACCATGAGAGCAATCTGCTGTCCTGCAGCGTAAGCCTGAACCTTAGGGTCGTTGATGTTCTTATACATGTCGTTGAAACCGCGAGCCACTTCGGCGATGTCCTTCTCCTCCACATTGTATTTCTGCTTCAGGAATGGCAGCAGTCCGTTTGTCTGTGCCTTTCCGGCAGCATAGCTCAGCGAGTCAGAAGAAGTGGCGAGTTTCACCACCTCCACTGTTTCAACAGTTTTCTTCTTCTTGTCCTTTTTCTTAGCGGCGAAAGCCGTTGTAGTGAGGCTGCCCGCCAGGATGGCGAGTGCTAAGAATAATGATTTTTTCATTGTTGTATTTTATTTTTTAGTTGACGAGTTGACGAGTTAACAAGTTGACAAGGAGACGAGTTGACAAAGAGATTTTCTTTGCCCTTTACTCGTCTACTTGTCCACTTGTTTTATTCTTGTTTATCGGTTCTGCTGTGCTTTCATTGCAGCCTCAATCTGGGCGCGCTGCTCAGGTGTGAGCTGCTGTCCTGCAGGCTGTGCCTTTCCCTTCTCTGTGCTGATGAGCTCTATCTTGAAGATGAGAGTAGAGAATGGCTTTATCTTGCCGCCGGTGTCACGTGTGCCGTAAGCCTGCTCTTGAGGAATCATAACCTCCCAAACGCTACCTACAGGCATGTGTGTAAGAGCCTCTGTGAATCCCGGTATAACCTGGTTTACAAAGAATTCAGCAGGAATTTTCTGGCCGAAGTTGCCGTCGAACACCTTTCCGTCGATAGTCTTTCCTTCATACATGATCTTTACAGAAGAGTTAGCTCCAGGAATCTCTCCCTTGCCCTCCTTGATCACCTTGTAGCAAACGCCCTTTCCGAGCTTCTTCACGTCGGCACCCTTTGCATATTTGGCAGCGAAAGCCTCGTTCTGCTTCTTGTATGCACCGTATTTCTCCTCCAGAGCCTTGTTCTTTATCTCGGTCATCTTTCTCTGTGTCACATCCTGTGCCTTGTTCATAGTCATGATGCCGCCCTTGCCTGTTGTTCCGCTGATGAAACCGGCCATGAAGTTCTTCAGAGAGATGGTCTTTGTGGAGTCTTCGCCGAAGAGCTCGTGGTTGATGCCCCTCACCAGCTGGTTGCTGAGCTGTTGGCCAATCTGTATACCGGCATAGTATGCGGCCTTCTTCTTGTCGTCGCCGGCATTGGCACCCTCGTTGAGGCCCTTTATGAATTCGTCGATATATGCTGTGTCAACGCCAAGGTTGCTCACGAGATAGTCTTTCAGTCCGTTAGACTGAGCCATACCGATAGCGTAGCTCAGTGAGTCAACGTCGTTCTTCAAATCGGCCTTTGGAGTTGACTTTCCACAAGAGGCCAGACCTGCGGCTACTACAGCTGCCGCAGCAAACAATGTAATTTTTTTCATCGTCGTATTATAATTGTTATAGTTTTCTTTCTTGTCCTTTTCCTTATGCGATAAGGTCTTCCTTACATCACCTCGAGCAGTTCAACGTCGAAGATGAGCGTTGCGAATGGAGGGATAGAACCGCCTGCTCCGCTCTCGCCGTAAGCGAGGATATAAGGGATATAGAAACGATACTTCGCGCCCTCCTGCATGAGCTGCAGACCTTCTGTCCATCCCGGAATCACCTGGTTGAGCGGGAACACCGCCGGTTCGTTGCGCTTGTAGCTGCTGTCAAACACCTGTCCGTTGATGAGAGTTCCCTCGTAGTGGCATTTCACCTGGTCGGTAGCCTTAGGCTTTTTGCCGTTGCCCTCTCTCAGCACCTCATACTGCAGACCGCTCTTGAGAGTCACCACACCCTCCTTCTTGCCGTTCTCGGCGAGGAATTTCTCTCCCTCAGCCTTTGCAGCCTTTCCCTGCTCGGCGCGGATGGCGTTGATGCGCTCCTCCTGCTGGCGGAAATACTCCTGAACGATTGTCTGTGCGTCCTTGTGTGGAACCTTCAGTACGTTACCGTTGATGACGTCTTTGATAGCGTCGGCGAAATCGTCGATGTTAAGGTCCGACGCACCCATCTGTGCCAACTGCTGGCCGATGCCCAAACCGAGGGCGTAGCTTACTTTGTCCATTTGCTTATGTATAATATTTATTGTTTATATTCCTGAATATGTATGCGTATGCGCTGTGCGCCACAATACATTCCAGATGCTGAAACACCGCTGATTATCACGGTGCTTCAGCATCAAAAGCGCACAAAGGTACTATTTTTATCTGACTAAGTATGTTGTATTAAAGAAAAAATGCTAATTTTGTGCATTCTTAATTTATTTTGAGCCTCCTTTAGTGCGGCTCCTTGTTGTTCAATAATAATTCTGACTATGAAGAAAATTGTAGTGCTGACAGGTGCCGGCATGTCGGCAGAAAGCGGACTGAGCACCTTTCGTGATGCCGACGGTCTATGGGAGAACTATCCCGTGGCGCGAGTGGCAACCCATGAGGCCTGGGAGACAGATCCCGACTACGTGAATGACTTCTACAACATGCTCCGCGGAAAACTCCTTGAGGCGAAGCCCAACAGGGGGCATGAGCTGGTGGCTGCCCTGCAGGAGAAATACGACGTCAGCGTGGTGACCCAGAATGTTGACAATCTGCATGAGCAGGCTGGCTCCAGAAAGGTGATACATCTGCATGGCGAGCTCATGAAGGTGTGCTCGTCGAGGGACCCCTACAATCCGCATTTCATCAAGACCCTTGCTCCCGGCAATCTAACCGTTGCCCATGGCGAGAAGGCAGGCGACGGTTCGCTGCTCCGTCCCTTCATCGTGTTCTTCGGCGAGAGCGTGCCGATGATCGAACCGGCTGTTGAAGAGGTGGAGAAAGCCGACATGATGATCATCATCGGCACGTCGCTTGTGGTATATCCAGCCGCCGGACTCGTGCGCTATGTGCGTCCCGGAGCTCCGATATATCTCATCGATCCCAAGCCCTCGGTCTCAGGTTCCCGTAGCGACATCCGTCAGATAGTGAAGGGAGCGTCGGCAGGAATGGAAGAACTCATGCAGATACTGGAGAAAGAAGGATAAGAAGTGTAAATCAAAACAATAATAACCAAAATCTATGGAAGAAAACAAGAAAGACAATGTGCAGCTTCCGGACAATGCGTTCCGAGAGCTGAAAGAGGGGGAACAGTATGAACCCATCATGAGCCCCAAGAAAGTGTATCCGGAGGTAAACATGTGGTCTGTGACCTGGGGTATCGTGATGACGATGCTCTTCTCAGCCGCTGCCGCCTACCTCGGACTCAAGGTGGGCCAGGTGTTTGAGGCAGCCATTCCTATCGCCATCATCGCCGTGGGAGTGTCTACAGCCGCCAAGCGCAGCAAGGCATTGGGCGAGAACGTCATCATCCAGAGCATCGGAGCCTGTTCGGGAGCCGTGGTGGCAGGAGCCATCTTCACTCTGCCTGCCATCTATATCCTGCAGGCCAAGTATCCCGACATGGCAGTATCGTTCTTCAAGATTTTCCTCAGTTCGCTGCTCGGCGGTGTGATAGGAATCCTGTTCCTCATCCCGTTCCGCAAGTATTTCGTCAGCGACATGCACGGAAAGTATCCTTTCCCTGAAGCCACCGCCACTACCCAGGTGCTCGTTTCCGGTGCCAAGGGCGGAAGCCAGGCAAAGCCGCTGCTGCTCGCCGGTATCGTGGGCGGACTCTACGACTTCATCGTCGCCACCTTCGGATGGTGGAACGAGATGTTCACCACGCGTGTCATCGGACTGGGCGAGACGCTTGCCGACAAGGCGAAGCTCGTGTTCAAGGTCAACACCGGAGCTGCCGTGTTCGGTCTCGGATATATCATCGGTCTGAAATACGCCTTCATCATCACCCTCGGTTCGCTTGCTGTATGGTGGGTGCTCGTGCCGGGAATGGGAGTTATCTTCCACGACCAGGTGCTCAACGCCTGGAACCCCGAGCTCACCACAGCCGTCGGCGCCATGTCGCCGGAGGAGATATTCAAGTATTATGGCAAGAGCATCGGTATCGGTGGCATCGCCATGGCGGGTATCATCGGCATCATCAAGAGCTGGGGCATCATCAAGAGTGCCGTGTCGCTTGCCGCAAGGGAGATGAAGGGAAAGGGTGACGCCACAGCCGACGTGCCTCGCACGCAGCGCGACATCTCGTTCAAGATCATCGCCATCGGTTCTATCGCCACCATCCTCATCACATTCCTCTTCTTCTGGTTCGGAGTGATGGAGGGCAACCTTCTCTTCGCCATCGTCGGCATCCTGCTCGTGGCATTGATAGCATTCCTGTTCACCACCGTGGCAGCCAACGCCATCGCCATTGTGGGTAGCAACCCTGTGTCGGGAATGACGCTGATGACTCTCATCCTCGCCTCTGTAGTGATGGTGGCAGTGGGAATGAAGGGCACCGGCGGTATGCTGGCGGCGCTCATCATGGGTGGTGTGGTATGTACCGCACTCTCTATGGCCGGCGCTTTCATCACCGACCTCAAGATCGGCTACTGGCTCGGCACCACGCCAAAGAAGCAGGAGTCATGGAAGTTCCTCGGTACCCTCGTGTCGGCAGCTACCGTGGGCGGTGTGATGATGCTGCTCAACGAGACCTACGGATTTGACAGCGGTCAGCTTGCCGCTCCTCAGGCAAATGCCATGGCGGCGGTAATCGATCCGCTGATGAATGGTGTGGGTGCTCCTTGGATGCTCTATGCCATCGGTGCTGCCATCGCCGTAGTGCTCACCTTCTGCAAGGTGCCGGCATTGCCGTTCGCCCTCGGTATGTTTATCCCTATCGAACTGAACACTCCGCTGCTCATCGGCGGTTTCATCAGCTGGTATGTTTCTTCGCGCTCAAAGAGCGAGAAGGTGAACAAAGACCGCAACGAGAAGGGTACTCTTATTGCCAGCGGATTCATCGCCGGTGGTGCCCTGATGGGTGTTGTCAGTGCGTTGCTGCGCTTCTTCGGAGTGAAGTTCGACTATGAAGGATGGTGGGCAAACTCATGGTCGCAGGTTGCCGCCCTCGCTGCCTACCTGCTTCTCATCATCTATTTCGTATGGGCTACGAAGGTGAAGGAAAAGAAATAATCCCCTTACGATCTGATGGCCGTTTTGGAGTACACCCAAAACGGCCATCAGGTCATTCAATGTAATTTTTTTATTGCTGTCTGCTACAACTTCTCTTTTTGAACATAAGTAAGACGGATTCATTTTTTGATGATATTGAGCTAATGATTCTTGGATTTTTGTTTGGATCTTGCAGGATTTGCAAGTGCTTGGGCACTTCCTTTTTGGTGTATAAAGGGGGATTCGTAGACAAAAACCAGGATAAACACCTGTATCCTTTTGCGAGCCTCACGGCTTGATTCCTGTCGCCCAGGTCGCCCTTACGAGAGCAAGCTCTCGACTGTCACCCTGCACACCATGAATCGGTGGCGACTATGTCGCCACCTCGCAAAAGCATACAAGCGATAAACCAAGATAAACCGGCTGCGCGGAGTAACTGTTCTCTATTCGTAATTCTGAGCCGTTGGGGGAATAATAATTATGACTACGCACATAGGCATCAGCCCCCACCTAACCTCCCCCGTAGGCAACCCATCCTGGCCTTCCCCAAGGGAAGGAACAAGTTACTCTGCAAATCAGCATCAGCCCCCACCTAACCTCCCCCGTAGGGGAGGGACAGATACACTTGACTGCTTGATTGTCAATGGCTTATCAGATTAGGAGTAACCAGCATCTCCCCTACGGGGGAGAACGAGAGGGGGCTGATGATGATCACTGGAGAAACCTACTCCTATTCACGACATCAGCCTCCACTTAATCATATTAGCCCCCACCTAACCTCCCCCGTAGGCAACCCATCCTGACCTACCCCAAGGGAAGGAATAAGTTACTCTGCAAATCAGCATCAGCCCCCACCTAGCCTCCCCCGTAGGGGAGGGACAGATACACTTGACTGCTTGATTGTCAATGGCTTATCAGATTAGGAGTAACCTGCATCTCCCCTACGGGGGAGAACGAGAGGGGGCTGATGATGTTCACCGGAGAAACCTACTCCTATTCACGACATCAGCCTCCACTTAATCATATTAGCCCCCACCTAACCTCCCCCGTAGGCAACCCATCCTGACCTACCCCAAGGGAAGGAACAAGTTACTCTGCAAATCAGCATCAGCCCCCACCTAGCCTCCCCCGTAGGGGAGGGACAGATACACTTGACTGCTTGACTGTCAATGGCTTATCAGATTAGGAGTAACCTGCATCTCCCCTACGGGGGAGAACGAGAGGGGGCTGATGATGTTCACCGGAGAAACCTACTCCTATTCACGACATCAGCCTCCACTTAATCATATTAGCCCCCACCTAACCTCTCCCGTAGGATGGGTTGTCCTAATCAGAGGCACAAACAACGAAAAGCGGTTGAACAACGACATGGAAGTCGTCATTCAACCGCTTCATTTAACCCTAAACGGTCATTATGCCGTTCGGCGTTTTATCCCAAAACGGTCATTATGCCGTTTGGCGTTTATCCCAATTCGAGCATTATGCCGTTTGGGGTTTAATCCTCATCGCCCCAAAGGTTGAAGCCATTGTTGTCTTTGGCTGTCTCAGGCTGAGAAGTGCCGGTCCAGAAGTTGATGCCCTTGCTGAAGTTGTAATTCTTCATCGTCACTTCATCCTTCTTGGCAGACAAGTCCTTATAGGTCTTCACTCCGATGCTCGTGTTGTTCATCACGTTCTCGGTGTGCACCTTAATCAGCGTTGTCTCTGGTGATATATATTCTTTTCTCATTTTGTCTGTCCTCCCTCAGTTTTACTTTACGATAAATTTCTTTCCGTTCACGATGTATATTCCCTTTGGCAGACTGCTGGTGTCGGTGGCGTTCATCTTCTGTCCGCTCAGACTGTAGATGCCCTTTGAGGCAACCTCAGCATCGTCGTTTCCGCTGATGGCGTTCCAGATGGCAGTAGTCTCGCCCTGCTCCTCAATGCCGTTGATGTGCATAGTGAGCTGCTTTGCTTCTGACGGGTTGGTAGAAGTGGAGATAATCCATGAGCGGAAAGCTCCTGCATGAGGTTTCACTGTGTTTGTCTCCACCTTGGTTGGGTCATACTGATAGAAGCTGTTTGTCTTGGCGTCGATGAAGTAAGAGTATTCAGGGAAGTCAACGTTGTCCCAAGAACCAGTACATTTGAAGCCTGTGTTCTCGATGTCAACCACCTTTTTGCTTGTCAGCGTAACGTTTTTGAATACCGGATTAGTCACGGCTACTGATGGCTTCACGAGCACAGGAGTACCGCCGACGATCATCTGATAGAAATGCTCGAAGAGGTTGAGGTCTGTACCTGTAACGTCGCTGTAGTGCAACACCTTCACTCCATCACCGAACACGCTCTTCATCTGCTTCTGGCTTACGCTGAATGGCAATACTACGGAATACCATCTGCCGCTGCGGAATGTGCGGTTGTTGAGAGTCACGTTATACTGCTTGCCAACTGTCAGACCTTCTATCGTTGTTGCATTGTCTTTATCTCCTTCGAGGGTCACATTTTGCAAATTTTCAGTTTTGTAATCCGCATCTTTATCAAAGCAGAATCCAGAGAGGGCGAGCTTCGTTCTTGATGCGAAGAGATAGTAAGTCTTGCCAGCCTCTACAGGGAACTCGTATGTCACGTATCCCTCGCTGATCAGCATATATCCGGTATTGTCGTAGTTGGTGTCGCCGGTTTCGCTCATGCCGTCACCCTTGAGGATATCGGCGTTGCAAGCCTCGTGGAGCACGATGATAGGCTGGATGCTCGTGCCGAGAGTCAGTGCCTTGTGCTTGTCAGCCTCGGCAACGGCAGAGTTGAAGTTTGTGAACGACTTGTTATTGCCGTCAATGATATCCTGGTAGTATTTCTCCAGCTTGTCCATGTATTCCTTCGTATAGAAGGTGTCACCGTCTTTATTATTTGTCTTTTGAATCTCTGTCCAGTCATCGTTGTTCACCTTTGATGATGTGTAGGCGAATTTGGCAGGTATGCTCTTGCCAGTCTCGTCGAGGAAGTATACAGGGCGCTTTCTAACCACGTCTTTGTGTAAGGTTCCGCTGACGTTATGGATAGCTCCCTGCTGCTCCACGAATACTGTGAGTTTTCCGTTGGCTTCAGGCTCAAACTTGAAGAAGCTGCCCACTGCCGGCAGTGCGAAAGTGTTCTCGTGGAGTTTTTTGTTTGAAGCATTGCAGTGGAGATATTCATGGCTTTTGTTCTTGCCACCGATCTTTCCGTCGCCGAGTTCCGACTCCACGTCAGCAGTTCCATACAATGCCTTGACTGATACTGTGTGGATAGAACCGAGGGTGTTGGCATCGGTATTGTCGTTCTTGGAGAGAGCCTTGAAGTTGCTGCTTCCAACCTTTATGCCTCCGAACGTCATTGTCATGCCGTTCCTTTCTACTGTAGTGCCAACATTCTGTGATGTGGCTGTGTTTAGATAAGTCGTGGCATCGTCAAGCAGGAAGTATGTGCATGATACGATGTCGGATGATGTCGTTTTACCATCGCTAGCTGTAAATTCGGCGTAAGCCTTCACTGTAGAAGTTTTTGTCAGATTCAATTTTACAGGCAATGATTCAGCTACAGTCCAAGTGCTTGAGGTAACGGTGCCGTCATTGTTTCTTACCTCTGTTGCGTATTTTACCTTGAGTTTGCTGGAGAGATCCGTTGTCCATTGCGAGTCCTTAATCGTCACCTCGAGGTTTGAAGCCACTATGGCCTCACCATCAGGAGTGATTACAGGGGCGTCGACAGAAGCGAGTTCGTCAGAGCCTGTGTTGCTGAATTCCTTTGATACCACCCCACTATAGCGGTAGTTTGTCGCATCGTTGTTGTCCACATGCTTCGTGATGGTCCTTACTGTCACTTTGTCGCCCTTATTCCAATCTATCGTCACTGTCTGTGAACTTCCTGTCAGCTTTGTTGCATTCTCTGTATTCGGGATAGAGCCATCGGTGGTGTAATAAGTTTCGAGAGCCGTTCCATCCTGCGTATTTGCAGTCTGTGTGATGATGAACGACAACTTTGAAGTTGACGTTTTGTCATCGTTCGGAGTGATTGTCGGGGCAGATACAACGTTGAGGCTCAGTTTGCCGTCGTTGTCATTCTTGTAGGTGATGGTGGCGCCGAAAACATAGATTCCTGTTGAACCACATTTTAATGTAACACTTTTGTTGTTTGTGTCCCATACTACGGGCATTTCAACATCAGATACCTTAACACTAGTAGTGCCTGATTCAATGTCGATGCCATTACTTGGCTTTGTTGTTTCGCTGCTTGCAAACAGACTGATCTTGCTGATTGTTGCGCCGTTGGCATTGATTGTTAGAGTTCCATTTTTATCGGAACGGAACTTGAAGCAATTGTCTCTTTTTTCAAGTCCATCGTTGTTTGAGAATGTTGCCGTTATGAACCCGTCTTCAGATTTAAAGATGTAGCCTGTTGTTTCTGTTATCTCAACGTTGAAAGTCTTGTTCCCATCCGTCGTTGTCCCTTCCGCCCACGCTACTGTCATGGAGCAAAGAAACAGAATTACGAATGTGGCGAGTCGCTGTAGCGACCTCCTGCATTTGTGCTGCTTGCTGCCGGTAGAACTCGACAGGCAAGTCGTCCCTGTTTGTAGATTCTTCATTTTTTTGTTGTTATATTCCTAAAATCCGCAACTATCATCCAATACACGATTAAGGGTAGATTTATGAGTCGTTAGTAGCAGCTTTCAGTAAAAAGCAACAGCACAACATCAATATGTAGCCACCATCCCCTTACCCCACGATGCGACTTGAGGTAATACGCAGATTCAAACCGGAAAGAAAGGATTCTTATCCGAATTCTGTTTTGAAGGGTTTTGCATAAGCTCGGTTCTCTGTGTAGATATTCAGCACGTATTGCCTTGCAGTCATGATCCACTTGGCAGGTACGGAGATGAATCTGAAGACAAAAGCCTTTATGCGACTCGTTTTCTTGAGCCCAAAAGCCTTGGTGTCAAGCCTGCTCATGATGGTCTTGTAGAAATTGTGTATCAATGCAGTAAGCAGAAGAAAGACAGTATTCTCCGCCATGAATGACTTGGGGAGCCTGCTCCAACCGAATCCGTTGTTCATGTCGTCAAAGATACGTTCCTTGCCGCCACGCAGATTGTAGAATTCAACAATGTCCCTTGTCGATGACTTGTAATCGTTGGTCAGAATACAACGGTAAGTGTATTCGCCTTCCCACAGGTCAAGGTCGCCACTGTTGCGTCTTTGTCTCTGGATGACAAGACGATAGCACTTGCCTTCCCATTTCTCAACGAGAATGGAATTGAGTTCGAACTGGATGCCGTTAATCTCCTCCGTCTTCCATCCTCTCAGAGCAAAGATGTCATTGTAGAGCGAACTGCATCTGTTGGCGCGGATGTAGAAGTGCGTGCAATGCTTCTCTATCTCACTGACGATTTCCTTCGAGCAGGAACCGCAGTCTGCCCTGAAGCGATTTACACGGATGTTCTGGGATTCCAGAAGAGCGAAGAATCTCTTATGGGTGTCTGCCTGATGAAAACGCACATTCGTGTTACCATCGCTGTTCTCGATATAGACTATCTTGTCACCGATAACATATACGCCAGGCCTGTAGCCGAGGAACTTTTTGTAGGTCGGTTTTGCATCATACTTCTCCGTTTCAAGGAACTGATGGTCAAAGTCAACATCGTATTCCTCAATTTCCTTCAACTCGCCTGTAGAAACCAAAGCGTTTATAAGCAATGTGTTGAGTTTGTCTGCAGTATTGAAATCATAGGTCTTGCCTTGGTCGGAAGTATATGAGATGTTTTCCTGTGTCAGTTCCTTGATGGCTCTGAGGATGGTATCAGAGCTGCATGTGCGCAAGGTCGGATGATACGAGAGATGACGCATCAGATGCGATGTTACATCCTCCACGCATGAACCGCCACAGAAGTACACGCTCATCAGAGAACGAATAATTTCGCTGTACTGATATCCGATGATACTGCTGCATCTCTGACCAAGTGTCTGGTCGATAATAGGTGAAAGCATGGAGTCAAATTGCTCCATGATTGAAAAAATTCCTCCAAAAGGTGTGAGTTTTTCAGATTTTATTTGTACCTTTGCCATGTCTTGTTACGATTTACGCTTGTTTTGATTTGCAACACTAAGATAAGTGAAAAATCTGACATGGCAAAATCCTGAGCAACTTTTTGTTGCTCAGGAACTTATAAATAAAGTTAAATCAAAGTGTTGCGGAATTAAGGTTATCATTTATTCATGAGGTTTATGATGCAGATGCTATATCTGTATCCGTAACCCATTATAAGAAAACAAGTATGGACTTTAATAAAGCTCGATTATTATATCTTATCGTATTTTTCCTGTATTCCGGCCTAAGTGTGTCCGGACAATCGATTCATGTTTCAGGAAGAGTACTTCAACAAAATACGCAAACACCTGTTGAGTTTGCTAATGTCGTTCTATTCAAACAAGATTCAGTCTTTCTGAAAGGAACAACGACAGACACTATCGGAAGATTTGAATTTGAAAATCTTCCCACAGATAATTATGTGCTGTCAGTATCCTGTTTAGGATTTGAAACAAAGCGGATTTTGATACAGAATCTGACGGAATCAGCACAAATAGATGTGTATTTGAATGAAAATGTTTTGTTACTTGGGGAAGTGGTGATTTCTGCTTCTTCCACAATAAACAAGATTAACCAACGGATTGTGTTCCCGACAAAATTGCAAATCAGCCATTCTGCCAACGGAATGCAATTGCTGAATACAATGATGCTTCCCGGCTTGAACATCAATCCGATGCTGAATACGATTTCATCATCCGACGGCGGGAAAGTCATTTTGCAGATTAACGGCGTAAATACCACGCCGGAAGAAATTCAGACCTTGCAACCCCGCCAAATCAAGCGGATAGAATATTCGGATTATGCAGGTATCCGATACGGACATGCTTCCAAAGTTATCAACTACGTGGTAGTAAGGGATGATAAAGGCGGTGTTGTTGGTGTGGATTTGATGAACTCGCTGAATATCCTTGCAGGGGGCGATGTTTTCTTTGCCAAATTCAACAAAGGAAAATCGGAATATGCTTTGAACTACACCGCAACGTTTCAACGCATCAACACGAATAACAGAAATCGCACAGGTAGTTATCAGTTTGAAAATTCATCCCCTATATTGAGGGAAGAAATCAGTGCCGGAGGTGATTATTCGTACCAAATGCAACCTGTTGGCGGAATTAATTTAGTGCATACTTAATTCTGCCAATGGGCTTGTCGTTAATGAAGTTTACGTATTGCAGAATGGTAAGTGCACTAATTTTGCCAATGATTCTGGCAAACAAACCATTCGTTATTTTCGCGTAGTTCCTGATGACCAGGAACTGGTCTGTAAGTTGAGAGAATATTGTCTCAATCCTCTTTCTTGCCTTTGCAAACGGAATGAATGTTGGTTTCCAGTCCTTTTGGTTGAGCCGATACGGACACTCCAGTCTTATGTGTGCGGTTTCGAACAAGTCAAGCTGTACGTCAGCTCCAATATACCCTTTGTCACCATAGATGCTACAGTCGTGATAAGTATGTTTTACATCCTTCATATAATGGAGATCAGCTACACTTGCCTTTGACAGATCATAGGAATGGATAACTCCACTTAACCCACAGAGAGCGTGTAACTTATAACCAAAATAATACGTATTCTGCGAAGCACAGAAGCCGAAGTCGGGAGCTTGCGAGAAATTGCCGGTACGCCCCATCTTGCAACGTTTTCCTCTTGCAACCCTACAAACCTCTATCGGCTTGGAGTCAACAAAGAACTGTTCCTCTCCGCCATCCATTTCCATGGCAATCCTCTTGCGCAGTTCCTCACACAGGCCTGACGTTTTCTTCCTGCGGTCATTGAACTGTCTCCTTGATATGAGATTGGGAATGCTGTCCTTGTACTCTTGCAATTTATAGTCGAACAACCACTTCTCACTATCAATGCTCTCGGTCTCTGCCGTCAGGGATAGCGCCACCACTTCCAAATCCGAAAACTTGGGAACAGGACCACGACGTGGAACATTACCCGATTCATTGACGAGATTTTCAGAGAATTGCTTGCATATCTCAAGTATTTTGACGAATTTTGTATAAAGGTTGTACATACGATGGTTCGAACTTAATGTTTTGGTCACTACTAAGTTACTAAAAATCAGCGATATGTACAACTTTTTACTCATATTTATCAACTTAAATTAATTCCGCCAACGGGTAAATGCATGATTTTTCGCTGACATACAACTATCAGCAGAGCGATTCGGCTTTTTTCAATGCCAAGTTGAAATATAATCTGAGCAATCAGCCTCACAACGATTTCAACAGTTTTCTAAAAGAGAATGGCACGGACAAAGGGTTGATTTTTGACGGAAGTCAGCAAAAAATTAATGTTCCTACCATCGACTTGTATTACCAGTATGGTTTACCCAAAAATCAGAAAATATATGCTAATGTGGTGGGGAGTTATGCGAACGCAGCATCTTCGCGGAATTACTGCGAATACAACGATGTTGATACTCTTTTCAGCGAACGTTCGGAACTGTTTTCCGATAAATATTCACTGATTGCCGAAGGCATATACGAAAAAGGATTTGCCCATGGAAATTTGAAATTCGGGATAAAACATATTCAGTCGTTTACAGAGCAGACAATTAATCAGGGCGAGGAATTCAAATCGGATTTGAATCAGGCGGAATCGTCGGTTTTTGCAGAGTGGTTTTATAGTAAGGGCAAATTCAGCTATAGCTTGGGACTTCGCCTGAATCGCCTGCATTTTTCCAATGTATCTGTTACCAAAAGCTATTACCATTTCTTACCCAAAGCGATGGTTGGCTATCGGTTCAGTGATAATTCTTTTATCCGGTATGATGCGGAGATGAGTCAAACGAATCCAACCCTGATGGAGTTGGCCGACACGGAAATCCGTCTTGACTCGTATCTTGCCGAGAAAGGGAATCTGTTGCTTCAACCGTACCTGAATCTGAATAATAATTTATATTACGAAAACAGAAAAGGGTTGTTCGCTTTCAATGCAAGCCTGCATCATCACTACAAACACAATCCTATCATGGAATCGAAAAGAGAACATGGAAATGTGTTCCTGACAATGCCCGAAAACATGAAAGATTGGAATAAGTATAATGCGGAGATAACATTGAAAGTAGGGATGATAAAAAACTTCCTGCAATTTTCGGTTACAGGAGGCTTCAACCACTTTGACAGTCGTGGGAACAACTATTCGCATACCCATTCTAATTTTTATTACAGGGCAGATGTTTTGGCAATGTATAAGAAATGGATGCTGATAGGCCAGCTACAGCCTTTTGACGAAAGGTTATACGGCGAAACCGTCATAAAGGATGGTAATTATCACTACTTGGCTATCCGGTACAATGCGACTAATTTTTCTTTTGGCATAGGTGCGTTCAATCCGTTTAAGAATGTTTCCCGAACCATTATGGAAAACAAAAATGCACAAGCGCCTTTCCGAAGAGAAAGTTTTAGCGATGCATCCCGAATTCTCGTTGCCACGCTCACTTGGAATTTTAATTTCGGAAAAACTCATCTTGTCGGTACTAAATCGCTGAATAATCAGGATACCGACTACGGAATCAAAGGAAGTTATAAGTAAGATTAGGTGTTGATTTCAACAAATTCTGTATTATGTATTTCTGGCAAATCTATCACTAATTATCTTTCAGCGACATGTTGTTGCTTCGCGTTCACTGAATCCTATCGGAATTCAGTGAACGCCTTTGTGTGTCGTCAACTGACGATATCATCCTTTTTTTTACTCAAAATCAATAAAAATGAAAGATAAGATAAAAAACATTGCAGAAAAATTAGAACATCAAATCAGGATGCATGAACTCGATTTAAATGACAGGATTAAAGATATTCCTCAAATAATATTGCTGTTGGAACAGGGGTTCTCGGAATTGAAAGAAATAGTTTCGTTTTATAAGTTCAAAAGTGAAATGGATGAAATATTCTTTTTCAAGATAATAAAACCCAAGTTTTTTAGTAAACTAATCTATTACAGGAAAGTGTATAACATCGAAATGATGCGCCCCAACGGACAAGATTGTGTGCTGAAAAATTATTTCATCAATGAACTGAATCAGTTAGAGAATTTCTACAATAAGAACATTGATTTCTATAAATACTACCGTTCGGGAAGTACGCATTTGGATAAGTACTTTTTTCTGAGAGGAAAACAAGATATTCAAATGACAATGGAAACATTTTATTTTGAAAGAGACCCTAATTTTTCTACGATTTGCGATTTTAAAGTTGCAAAAATAGTAGCAAACGAAATGTTGCGAATTTATCTGAATCCTAAAATCCGCAACTATCATCCAATACACGATTAAGGGTAGATTTATGAGTCGTTAGTAGCAGCTTTCAGTAAAAAGCAACAGCACAACATCAATATGTAGCCACCATCCCCTTACCCCACAATGCGACTTGAGGCAATACGCAGATTAAAACCATAAGGAACGGACTTTATCCGAATCCAGTTTTGAAAGGTCTTGCATAAGCCCGGTTTTCAGTATAGATATTCAGCACGTATTGCCTTGCTGTCATGATCCACTTGGCAGGTACGGAGATGAAGCTGAAGACAAAAGCCTTTATGCGACTCGTTTCCTTGAGCCCGAAAGCCTTGGTGTCAAGCTTGCTAATGATGGTCTTATAGAAATTGTGTATCAATGCCGTAAGCAGAAGGAATACGGTGTTCTCTGACATGAACGACTTGGGGAGCCTGTTCCAGCCGAATCCGTTGTTCATATCATCGAATATACGCTCTTTGCCCCCACGCTTGTTGTAAAATTCGACGATGTCTCTTGTTGATGAGTCATAATCGTTGGTAAGAATGCATCTGTAGGTGTATTCACCTTCCCACAAGTCAAGCTCTCCATCCATGCGCTTTTGTCTCTGAATGACAAGACGATAGCACTTGCCTTCCCATTTCTCAACAAGAATGGAATTGAGTTCAAACTGGATGCCGTTGATTTCCTCCGTCTTCCATCCCCTCAGTGAAAACAAGTCATCGTAGAGCGAACTGCATCTGTTGGCGCGGATGTAGAAGTGCGTGCAATGCTTCTCTATCTCACTGACAATTTCCTTCGAGCACGAACCACAGTCGGCTCTGAAGCGATTCACACGGATGCTGTTGGCTTCCAGTAGGGCAAAGAATCTCTTGTGGGTCTCAGCCTGATAAAAGCGCACATTTGTGTTGCCATCGCTGTTCTCGACATAGACAATCATGTCACCGATGACATATACGCCAGGCCTGTAGCCGAGGAACTTTTTGTAGGTCGGTTTTGCATCATACTTCTCCGTTTCAAGGAACTGATGGTCAAAGTCAACATCGTATTCCTCAATTTCCTTCAACTCGCCTGTAGAAACCAAAGCGTTTATAAGCAATGTGTTGAGTTTGTCTGCAGTATTGAAATCATAGGTCTTGCCTTGGTCGGAAGTATAGGAGATGTTTTCCTGTGTCAGTTCCTTGATGGCTCTGAGGATGGTATCAGAGCTGCATGTACGAAGGGTAGGATGATACGAGAGATGGCGCATCAGTTGTGACGTTACGTCTTCCACGCATGAGCCGCCACAGAAATAAACGCTCATCAGCGAACGGACTATCTCGCTGAACTGATATCCGAAGATACTGCTGCATCTCTGACCCAGTGTTGAGTCGATAACGGGTGAAAGCATGGAGTCAAATTTCTCCATGATTGAAAAAATTCCTCCAAAAGGTGTGAGTTTCTCAGATTTAATTTGTATTTTTGCCATGTCATATTAGAGTTTTGCTTGTTTTCTTTTTGCAACACTAAGATAAGTGAAAATTCTGACATGGCAAAATCCTGGGCAACTTTTTGTTGCTCAGGAACTTATAAATAAAGTTAAATTATAGTGTTGCGGAATTAAGGATATTAATTTATTGTTCTTCTGTTGTACCTGGTTCTCGCTTCTGATATACGTGTTGGGGGCGCCGGTGTGGGCATCGTTTCTCCGCCTTGCGCCTTCTTGTGTCATTGTGGCAATTCCTTTTTGGGGAACTGCCGGTATGACGCTGTGCTTGTATGTCGAATTTTTATGTTGTAGAGTCAGATAGATTCCCTTACCTTAGTCGACAGGTTTTTGCCTGTTTCCTTTTGGCTTACGAGTAGATTCTCTATACGTCTGTTTTGACTTACGAATGGAGTCGCTTTTTCGTCTGTTTTTGTAATTCGGTGTGGGATAATCTGTTGCAAAGTTACACAGATGAATGATACGTTATATTATCGGATGCGTTTTTTTTAACGAAAACGTTTGCGCAGACGTTGTTTTTATCACGGAGATTATCGTGGTAGTGGTGTGTGGACATCGTCTTTATTATAATATGGATACATTATTATCACTGATTATTTATTTATTCTGTGGCGCTTTTCCTCTTTATATGATTTCAGACAAAACAAGATATGATTTTAGACAAAAACCAGGATAAACCTATAGTCAGTCACTGTGTTGAATATCAGCCCCCACCTAGCCTCCCCCGAAGGATAACCCATCCTAGCCTTCCCAAAGGGAAGGAACTTGTTACTCAGAATATTGTCATCAGCCCCCACCTAGCCTCCCCCGAAGGGGAGGGACAGATACCCTTGTTGTCTGATTATCAGAAGGCTATCAATAGTAAGAGTAACCTGCATCTCCCCTACGGGGGAGAACGAGAGGGGGCTGATGTTCATTGGCTGAATTGATTGGCTGAAGTCTTGACAAAGCAGAGTAACTTGTTCCTTCCCTTTGGGAAGGTTAGGATGGGTTATCTTTGGGTTTAATCGCTGTGTCCCACCCTGTCAGAAACGAAAAAAATCCCGCCAGGCAAAGCCCGACGGGATTCTTATTCTTGTGAGATGTCCAGTTTGTCAGTGCTTCGTGAGAAGCCGACAAGCGGGAACATCATGCGATGTATCGTCTGTTCAGCGATTAGAGCTGAGGACCAGCTGCAACGAGAGCCTTACCAGCCTCGTTAGTCTCATACTTCTTGAAGTTCTTGATGAAGCGGGCAGCGAGATCCTTAGCCTTCTCCTCCCACTGAGCTGCGTCAGCATAAGTGTCGCGTGGGTCGAGGATGTTGGTGTCTACGCCGTTGAGCTCTGTAGGAACAACGAAGTTGAAGAATGGGATAGTCTTTGTTGGTGCAGCGTCGATAGAGTGGTCGAGGATAGCGTCGATGATACCACGAGTGTCGCGGATAGAGATACGCTTGCCGGTACCGTTCCAACCAGTGTTCACCAAGTAAGCCTTTGCACCGCTCTTCTGCATCTTCTTAACCAGCTCCTCAGCATACTTTGTTGGGTGGAGCTCCAGGAATGCCTGGCCGAAGCAAGCAGAGAATGTAGGAGTAGGCTCAGTGATGCCACGCTCTGTACCTGCGAGCTTTGCTGTGAATCCAGAGAGGAAGTAGTACTTTGTCTGCTCAGCGCTCAGGATAGATACTGGAGGAAGAACTCCGAATGCGTCTGCAGAGAGGAAGATAACCTGCTTTGCAGCCGGGCCCTGAGAGTAAGGACGCTGGATGTTCTTGATGTGGTAGATAGGATAAGAAACACGTGTGTTCTCTGTTACGCTCTTGTCAGCGAAGTCGATCTTGCCGTCCTTGTCCACAGTAACGTTCTCAAGGAGAGCGTCGCGTGTGATGGCACCGTAGATGTCTGGCTCAGACTCCTTGTCGAGGTTGATAACCTTGGCGTAGCATCCACCCTCGAAGTTGAACACACCCTCGTCGTCCCATCCGTGCTCGTCGTCGCCGATGAGCTTACGCTTAGGATCGGTAGAGAGAGTAGTCTTGCCAGTACCAGAAAGACCGAAGAAGATAGCTGTGTTCTCACCGTTCATGTCGGTGTTTGCAGAGCAGTGCATAGAAGCGATGCCCTTCAATGGGAGGAAGTAGTTCATCATAGAGAACATACCCTTCTTCATCTCACCGCCATACCATGTGTTGATGATAACCTGCTCCTTAGAAGTTACGTTGAACATTACAGCAGTCTCTGAGTTCAGACCCAGCTCCTTGTAGTTCTCAACCTTAGCCTTAGAAGCATTGTATACGATGAAGTCCGGCTCCTGGTCGAACTCAGCCTCGTTCTGAGGACGGATGAACATATTTGTAACGAAGTGAGCCTGCCAAGCCACCTCAACGATGAAGCGAACCTTCATGCGGGTGTCCTTGTGAGTTCCGCAGAAACCATCAACAACGAACAGCTTCTTGTTGCTCAGCTCCTTCTTTGCTATTTCCTTTACTGCAGTCCAAGCCTCCTTGGAAGCACGGTGGTTGTCGTTCTTGTATTCCTCAGAAGTCCACCATACTGTGTCGTGAGAATTCTCGTCGTCAACGATGAACTTGTCCTTAGGCGAACGGCCGGTGTAGATACCAGTCATCACGTTTACGGCGCCGAGCTCAGTCTCCTGACCTACCTCGAAACCCTCGAGACCTTCCTTGGTCTCCTCGTTGAACAACACCTCATAAGAAGGATTGTACAGAACCTCAGTAGTACCTGTGATTCCATACTTCTCTAAAACTGACTTATCAAACTTTGCCATTTTATAATAATGTATTTAGTGTGAATATTTCTTTTTATCTTGAATAACTATTGAATCTGTCTTTGCAGAATACCTATCGATTTCTGTATACCTACTGTTTAAAATCGGGGCAAAGGTAGTAAAATTCTATTTTTCAACAAAGCGATGGTTGCCAAAATAACACTCGTCTAAACAATTTTAGGTTAAAGAAGTTTAAATACAATATCACTGAAAGTTATTTGTAAAATGCAAGTGTCAATTATTATTATTTATTTCTTATTTTTGCACGATTCCAGAAACCGCTTCCGTCGGGACGCCCTCTCATAAGCAGCCCCGCATGGATAAGAATAACGACAAAACAATATATTCCCTATGAAAGTAATAAACTTCAGTGATCAGAATTCTATCATCAACCAGTATCTGGCAGAGATGCGCGACAAGGACTATCAGCAGAACCGACTGCTCTTCCGCAACAACATACAGAGAGTGGGCGAGATGATGGCATACGAGATAAGCAAAACGCTTGACTATCAGCAGAAAACCGTGCATACGCCGCTTGCCGACGCAGAGGTCAGCGTGCCGGTGGACGATGTGGTGGTGGCAACGATCTTCCGTGCCGGACTGCCCTTCCATACCGGATTCCTCAATGTCTTCGACCATGCCGGAAACGCCTTCGTCAGCGCATACCGCAAATACACCGACGAGGAGCATACCCAGGTGGGCATACACATAGAATATCTTGCCACTCCCGACCTGACCGGCAAGACGCTCATCATCGCCGACCCGATGCTCGCCACCGGAGGTTCGATGGAGCTGGGCTGGGAGGCTCTCGTGTCGAAAGGCAGACCGAAGCACGTGCATGTGGCGTGCGTCATAGCCACGCCGGAGGGTGTGGACTATATCAAGACACACCTGCCGGAGGAGAACACCACGATATGGTGTGCCGCCATCGACCCCGGACTCAACGAGCATAAGTATATCGTTCCGGGATTCGGAGATGCCGGCGATTTGTGTTATGGCGACAAGCTGTAGGATACTACAGGATAGATTATAGGTTTTGACCGATTTGGGTTTAAAGAAGACTTCGTATCTTCTGACATAAGTTACCCCTGCCTTTCTTCCTCTGGAAGGGCAGGGCGTGTTGTTTCAAAAGCCCGGTCGGTCATCATGACGTTTTGGGCAACCGCTTGGCGTAAAATCTGCCCAACCGGGGCAAGCACCTTGCCCATGATGAGAAAGCAGCGTGCCCCATGTGGGCAAGCACCTTGCCCGTTTTTTGTTCAAATGACATGGTGGCAAGGGATATTGGAGATGGCGTACAGCTTGCCCCGAAACCTATTGTCATTCCGTGTTTTCATTTTTAGACCGGAGGAACATCGCCTTATGATGATGGACACTATATTATCACAGATATAACCTGTTGGCGGAATTAAATTAGCGCACGCTTATTAATGACCGATTGGGGTTAAAATTGGGCACGGTGCTTGCCCAACTGGGGTACGCTGCTTTCTCATCATGGGCACGGTGCTTGCTCCGGATGGGCAGAATTGCAGTCAGACGTTTGCCCAATAAGTTAACATGCTATCTGACAATTCCTTCCATCAGCAAAACCATCCAGACAATTGGCTGACAATCGTAAGGTGGTCAATTGCTTGTTTGTCTGGGTGTTACGACAAAAAACCAGATGGTCTGACAGTTTTTTCGGCAATTCTTGATTTTACGGAGAATCAAGCGATATTTACAACTTTTACTCATATCTGTCAACATAAATTAATCCCGCCAACGGGTAGATATAATTTATTCCGTGGTGCTTTTCCTCTTTATATGATTGCAGACAAAACAGAATATGATTTAGACAAAGAAACGGGATGTGATTTTAGACAAAAACCAGGATAAACCCATAGGATGGGTTATCCTTCGGGGGAGGCTAAGTGGTGGGGTAATTCGCGGTACCCACTATATATCTATACCCAATTGCCGACTGCATACAGAGGTCTGTTCTCCATCCATTCCTGATTCTGGTATGGCATCATGGAAAGGCGCAGACCTTTTAGTTTAGGGTGTTTGCCTATGAATGTTCTCAAGGATTTGGCATGCACGTTCACTTCAGCCTTAACTTCAATCGGAACAACAACAGCACATTTTTGTACCACTAAATCGATTTCAACCCTCGAATCATTGCTGCTATAATAATATATAGACAAGTCCTCTGTCATCAACTGTGTCAATACAAACAGTTCGGTAAATGCACCTTTGTATTCCTTGAACAGGGTGTCAGCCACAATGATACTTTCAGCAGGAGCGTCTGACATTGCCCCCATTAATCCTATGTCAAGTACAAATAGCTTGAATACGGACATTTCCTCATAAAACTTCAAAGGAATCGAAGGTGTAGTAATTCTGTTGATTTGATATATTAGCCCCGCATCCAAGAGCCACTGTATGGCTATTTCGAACTCAGAGGCTCTTGCCCCTTTCTTTAAAACTCCAAATATGAATTTTTTGTTCTCCTTGGCGAGTTGCGCAGGTATGGAGTCCCATACCATATTGATGCGGGGCACTTCTTGAATTGGTGCATGCTTGGAGAAGTCTCTACGGTAATCGAACAGAATTTGCTTCTGGATGTTACGCACTTCCTCAAGATTCTTTGTCAAGGCAAATTCTGCCACAGCAGCCGGCATCCCTCCTACATAATAATACTGACGCAGACGATCAATCAAACGAACCGACAAAGAATCGATAATGGAGAAATCCTTTGAGGCTAGAACATCCACCAAAGGCTGTTCGTCTATAGCCATGAGAAACTCATCGAAAGTCATAGGATACATCTTTATCATGTCAACCTTACCTACTGGGAACGATGTGTCACGGTGAAGCGAAATTCCGAGTAGCGAACCAGCCACAGCTACATGATATTGGGATGCATCCTCACAAAAATATTTCAAAGAATTTAGAACCGTCGGATTCTCTTGTATCTCGTCGAAAATGATAAGAGTGTTCTCCGGTTCAATATTCACATGCAGAATGGCTGAAAGAGAGAGCAATATTCTGCTGATGTTATAGTCCTGAGAAAATATCTTGTCCAGCGTTTTGTTCTTGTCACAATTGACATACGCCATTTTCTCGTAGTAATGTGAACCGAACTCTTTTAAGATATATGTTTTGCCCACTTGTCTTGCTCCGTTGACAATCAATGGTTTACGGTTTTTCTTGTTTTTCCATTCAATGAGCTTTGATAAGATTTTTCTCTTCATATCTACATTTATTTGCACGAGTATTTGCTGCAAAGATACATTTTTTCGCACGAATAATCATCACGGTCACACATTTTTTCGCACGAGTCAATTATGTTTTTCGTTTTGCTGCTAATAAATGAGTAGACACATTACTATTTTGCAATACAACATGACATACCAAAAAGGAAGCACTGAAGCACTTCCTTTTCCTGAAGAATTCTCTTGTCCTATGGCATCAGCCCCCACCTAGCCTCCCCCGTAGGATAACCCATCCTAGCCTTCCCAAAGGGAAGGAACTTGTTACTCAGAATATTGTCATCAGCCCCCACCTAGCCTCCCCTGAAGGATAACCCATCCTAGCCTTCCCAAAGGGAAGGAACTTGTTACTCAGAATATTGTCATCAGCCCCACCTAGCCTCCCCCGTAGGGGAGGGACAGTTACTATTGCTATTGATAATCAGACAACTACAAACGGCTATCATGTAGTCAAGGGTATCTGTCCCTCCCCTACGGGGGAGGTTAGGTGGGGGCTAAAGTTCATTAGGCGGAGTAATCTGTTCCTTCCCTTTGGGAAGGTCAGGATGGGTTGTCTTGGGAAGGTCAGGATGGGTTGTCTTGGTGAAGGTCAGGATGGGTTGTCTTGGTGAAGGTCAGGATGGGTTGTCCTTGGTGAAGGTCAATGGGTTATCCTTCGGGGGAGGTTAGGTGGGGGCTGATGGCAATATTCAGAGTAGTTGGTATTGGTATTGAGTTAAGATTGGACTTCATCACCCTTATGGTTTATCCAGTTTTTTTTCTTTAATCATACACTGAGATCAGCTGTTTACGGATTAACGGATATCAGGTGCTAATCAAATTCCCAGCAAGTTCAGATTGCCGATTTGGGTTAAAAGACCTGTAAAAGTCGGCTTGTGTCATAAGAATCGTGCGTCGATTGACTAAAAAAACTCAATAAAACGGTTATTTTATATAATAAAGCATTATATAAGGTAGATTTTCCGATTATTCTGACTACATTTGCAGCTAAATTACACTAAAAGACTCTTATGAAACGAAACTTATTCCCGATCACGCTGCTTCTGGCAGGAGTCATGATGCTCGCTTCATGTCTCAACGACGAAGATGACAGCATTAAAATTACATATTACGGCGATGCCGCCCTCACCTCGTTTTCCGTTGGAACGCTGACGAGGACATACCTCAACAACAAAGGTGAGGCATTGAAATCCACCGTCGACGGTACCGACAGCACGACAACGGTAGACGGAAGCAAATACAAGTTCACCATCGACCAGCTGAAGCGTGAGATATACAATGCCGACTCGCTGCCGGCAGGTACCGCCGTGAGCAAGGTTGTATGCTCGTTGGCGAGCAAGAATTCCGGAGTGGTGTATGTAAAGAGAATGGCAAGCGACACCCTCGATTATTTCACCGGAAACGATTCCATCGACTTCAAAGACAAGAGAGTGTTCAGGGTGTATTCCACCGACGGACAGTCATACAGAGACTATAACGTGGAAATCCGCGTACACAAAGAGCTCGCAGACTCCTTTGAGTGGCAGAGAGAAGATGTGTCGAACATCCTTCCAGACCTCGGCAAATACAAGGGAGTGAAGATTTTCGCCATGGGCGAAAACGTGTTTGCGATGGTCAACGACGGAGCCACCTCGTTCGTAATGCGCAAGGGAATCAACGACAACAGCCGTTGGAACACGGTGACGCCCAACGTGAATACCGTGTTCTCGCCGGATGCCTACAAGAATGTGGCGACACTCGACGGATGGATATATATGCTCACCAACGGCATTATGTTCAAGTCGAAAGACGGAGCTGAATGGCAGAACGTGAATGCACAGGGAGTGGAAAACCTGAAGCAGCTCGTGGGAGCGTCGGCAACAAAACTCTATGCCATCACACAGAACGGTATGGCTTCGTCGAAAGACGGCGAGGTGTGGACCGACGTGGCACTCGACGGCGACAAGAACCTGCTGCCTACCGGAAGCATCAGCTTCTGCACCATGCCTTCGACGACGAATAAAGGCGTGGACCGACTCGTGATGGTGGGAAATTCCGCCAAGGCAGACACCGCCGCCGTGGTGTGGGGAAAGATTGAAGACTACAGCGAGGAACAGGACTCATACTCATGGTCGCTATATGAGGGAAACTACAAGAAGGAACTGCCTAATATGGCAGGACTATCAGTGGTGAGATACGACGGCAGACTCTATGCCATCGGAGGCGCAGGACTCGGCGGCAGCACCGCACAGCCATACGCACAGCTCTATTTCAGCAAAGACCAGGGCCTGACATGGCATAAGAGCACACTCTTCACACTGCCAGCCGACATGCCGAAGGACGTGGACCCCAACACGCTGAGCATGACGACAGACAAATACAACAACGTGTGGATAATCAGTGCCTCTACGGCACAGGTGTGGAAAATGCGCATCAACCGCCTCGGATGGAAGACCGAACAGACGGCTTTCAGCGAGTGACCGTTTTAGAAATTCACAGAGCATGGGCGGATATGGTATCCGCCAGCCGGCGAAAGGCCGGTTTGCCGAACGCCATGCCTAATATATAATAAGGTGTAAAGAACATACAGCCCCAGAAGGCAGAAAACATATAAAATGACAACATCGCATATCCAGAATATCCTATATGCTGCGCCCCGTGAAGCACGCTCTGCAGGAGTGATGAGGCTCGCGGAACGAGGATGGGCTTTGCTTCTCCTGCTCCTCCTGCTGCCGCTGACGATGCAGGCACAGGAAGACGACATGTATAAGATGGAGATAGGAGCCGGTGTGGGACTGGTGAGCTATGAGGGCGACTTCAACGGGAGCGTGGCAAAGAACGCACAGCCCGGAGCATCCCTCGTGTTGCGCCGCGTGTTCAATCCATATATGGGACTGAAACTCAATCTCCTCTACGGCAAGCTGAAAGGCGACTCCGACGGGGAGAAGACATACTATCCCGACTATCAGCAGGAGAAATACAGCTTCAGCAACACGCTGATGGACCTCTCGCTGACATACGAATACAACTTCTGGCCCTATGGCACGGGACGTGACTACAGAGGGGCGCAGAAGCTAACGCCATTCGTGTTTCTCGGTCTTGGAGCCACATACGTGAAGACAAGCGACAAGAGCGTCTTCACCGGAAACTTCCCGCTCGGAGTGGGAGTGAAATACAAGTTGGGAAAGCGGGTGAACCTCGGACTGGAATGGGCAATCCATTTCTCCCTCAGCGATGAGCTCGACGGAGTGAAGGACCCCTATATGATAAAGAGTAGCGGACTGTTTAAAAACACCGACTGCTACTCGGCTCTGCAGCTGACGCTGACATACAGCTTCATGCAGAAATGTAGAACTTGCAACAGTGACAAATATGACTGACAACCAGAACATTATACCCCTGGATATGGAGCGCATACCGCAGCATATCGCCATCATCATGGATGGTAACGGACGGTGGGCTACGGAAAGAGGAAAGGAAAGAAGCTACGGACATCAGGCCGGAGTGGAATCGGTGAGGAGAATAACATCGGAGTGTACGAGACTCGGAGTGAAATACCTCACGCTATACACATTCTCCACAGAAAACTGGAACAGACCTGCCGACGAGGTGGCAGCCCTCATGGGACTCGTGCTCACGGCACTGGAAGACGAGCTGTTCATGAAGAACGACGTGCGCTTTCAGGTGATCGGCGACATCGACCGTCTGCCGGAGGAGGTGCAGAAGAAACTGCAGGAGACCATAGACCATACCGCCGACAACAAGGCAATGACAATGGTCATAGCCCTCAGCTACTCGTCAAGATGGGAGATAACGAAGGCGGTGAAGGAGATATCAACGCTCGTGGCAGAAGGAAAAGCCAAGGCCGACGACATCAACGAGGACTTCATCAGCAAGCATCTCGTCACCAGTTTCATGCCAGACCCCGACCTGCTGATACGCACCGGAGGAGAGCTGCGCATATCAAACTACCTGCTATGGCAGATAGCATATTCAGAACTCTATTTCTGCGACACATACTGGCCCGACTTCGCCGAGGCAGACCTTCACAAGGCGATAGCCAGCTACCAGTCAAGGCAGCGACGCTTCGGAAAGACAGAGGAGCAGGTGGAACAGGAGAAAAACTGAGGCAACAGGAGAACAAGAAGACAAAAGATTATACGACATAAACAACGATGAATAAGTTATTAAAGAAAGTGCTGTTGTGCATAGCAGCGGTGATAATGGCATCCGATGCCTGTGCACAGGAGAAGATCGTAAACCCAGACATAACATACGCTGGATCACCACGCAACTGCGTCATCGCCGGCATCGCCGTATCAGGCGTGGACGGATACGAAGACTATATGCTGACAGGTATCTCAGGACTCACCGTGGGACAGGAGATATCTGTGCCGGGACAGGAAATCACCGACGCCGTGAAAAGATACTGGCGCCATGGACTCTTCTCAAAGGTCACCGTAGCCGCCGACTCCATCATCGGCGACAAGATATTCCTGCATTTCTATCTTGCCACCCGTCCGCGTGTGTCGGTAATCAACTACACGGGAGTGAAGAAATCGGAAAGAGAAGACATGGAGACGAAACTCGGACTGCTTAAAGGCAGCCAGATAACTCCAAACATGCTCGACAGAGCGAAGACCCTCGCCGAGAAATACTTCAAGGACAAGGGCTTCAACAATGCCGAGATAACGATAACCCAGATTGACGACATCTCCAACAAGAACCAGGTCATCCTCAATGTTGATGTGGACAAGAAGGAGAAGATAAAGGTGAGAAACATCATCATCGATGGCAACAAACAACTGTCTACCAAGAAGATAAAGGGTGGACTCTTCTCAAAGGGCGCCCTCGGCAAGATCCGTGAGGCAGGCAAACTGTCGAGCTTCCTGAAAGCCACCAAGTTCACGCCGGAGAGATATAAGGAAGGCAAGCAGGCGCTGCTCGACAAATACTACGAGCTGGGATACCGCGATGCCGCAATACTGGAAGACAGCGTGTGGGAAAACGACCCCAAGCATGTGAACATATATCTGAAAGTCACAGAAGGAAAGAAATACTATATCCGCAACATCACATGGGTGGGCAACACCGTATTCACCACCGACTATCTCAACCGTGTGCTCGGCATGAAGAAGGGCGATGTGTATAACCAGAAGCTGCTCGGCAAACGACTCAGCGAAGATGAGGACGCCGTGGGCAACAACTACTGGAACGACGGATACCTCTTCTATAACCTGCAGCCGACAGAGGTGAACATCGTGGGCGACTCCATCGACCTGGAGATGAGAATCTTCGAGGGACAGCAGGCACATATCAGCAGAGTGCGCATCAACGGCAACACAAGACTCTATGAGAACGTGATACGCCGTGAGCTCCGCACAAAGCCAGGCGACCTCTTCTCGAAGGATGCCCTGCAGCGTTCTGCCCGTGAGCTCGCATCGATGGGACATTTCGACCCGGAGCAGATACAGCCAGACGTGAAGCCGAACTACGAAACAGGAACCGTGGACATCTCCTACGACCTCGTGCAGAAGTCAAACGACCAGGTGGAGTTCTCGCTCGGATGGGGACAGACCGGTGTGATCGGTCGTGTAGGACTGAAGCTCAACAACTTCTCGATGCGCAACCTGTTCAACAAAAACCGTGAGCACCGCGGCATCATGCCTATCGGCGACGGAGAGACACTCTCGCTCGGCGCCCAGACCAACGGTTCATACTATCAGTCGTATAACGCTTCATATTCCACAAACTGGTTCGGAGGCAAGCGACCGATACAGTTCACCGTCGGTGCATACTTCTCAAAGCAGACCGACGTGAACAGCAACTACTACAGCAGTGCGCTGATGAACAACTATTACTACAACCACTACGGATACGGAAGCTCATACAACTATAACTACGAGAACTATCTCGACCCAGACAAATATGTGGAGCTGTTCGGAATATCAGTGGGATGGGGCAAGCGCCTGCGCTGGCCTGACGACTACTTCACCCTCTCGGCAGAGGTGTCGTTCCAGAGATATATGTTGAAGAACTGGCAGTACTTCATCGTGACAGACGGTAACTGTAACAACCTCAACTTCTCGCTCTCGCTCTCAAGAACATCTACCGACAACCAGCTCTTCCCACGTCGTGGATCAGAGTTCCAGGCTTCTGTGACAATCACTCCGCCATGGTCAAAGTTCCAGAAGAAAGACTATGCCAACCTTGCCACCGACCCTCAGTCGCCTAACTACAAGGACGAGCAGCAGGAGAAATACCGTTGGGTGGAGTATCACAAATGGAAGTTCAAGGCACGTACCTTCACTGCCCTCACCAATGGCCAGAAGTGTCTCGTGCTCATGGCACGCGCCGAGATGGGACTCCTGGGATCATACAACAAGCACAAGAAGTCACCATTCGAAACATACTATGTGGGAGGTGACGGTATGAGCGGATACTCTTCAGGCTATGCAGAAGAGACCATCGGACTCCGTGGATACGAGAACGGTACGGTGGGATACAACAGCTATGCCTACGACCGCTTCACCATGGAGCTTCGCTATCCGTTCCTGCTCGGCAACACCACAATCTACGGGCTCACCTTCGTGGAGGCAGGTAACGCCTGGAGCGACACCAAGAAGTTCAACCCGTTCGACATGAAGCGCTCTGCCGGTATCGGTGTGCGTATCTATCTGCCGATGGTGGGACTGATGGGTATCGACTGGGCATACGGTTTCGACAAGGTGCTCAACGGATCATCGTATAAGAGAGGCGGATCGCAGTTCCACTTCATCCTTGGTCAGGAGTTCTAAATAATGGATAAAGAAAATATTAACACAATGAAGAAACTATTGTTTATCGCCGTGATGCTGGTTTCAGCATTGGGCATGAGCGCACAGAAGTTCGCTCTCGTCGATATGGAGTATATCCTCAAGAATATCCCTGCCTATGAGCGTGCCAACGAGCAGCTCTCTCAGGTGGCAAAGAAATGGCAGGCAGAAGTCGACGCCATGGGCACAGAGGTGCAGACGCTCTACAAGAACTATCAGAACGAGTCGGTATTCCTTTCGCAGGAGCAGAAGAAAGCCCGTCAGGAAGCCATCCTCGCCAAGGAGAAAGAGGCAAGCGAACTGAAAAAGAAATATTTCGGACCGGAAGGCGAACTGTTCAAGAAGCGCACCAGTCTGATGACCCCTATACAGGAGGAGATATACAATGCCGTGAAGGACATCAGCGAGCTGCGCGGATATTCCCTCGTGCTCGACCGTGCTTCAGACACCGGCATCATCTTCGCTTCGCCAAAGGTGGACATCAGCAATGAGGTGCTTACCAAGCTCGGATATTCAGCCAACTGATTTAGTGATGGATTATTTGGTGGGTAATAAAAAACATATTACATTTGCACCGCACAGAGAAAAGGTGGAAAGACAAGAATAATATTAATAACAAAACAAATAAACAACGAAAATGAAAAAAATGATTTTAATGTTGATGTTGTTCGCTCCTATCGCAACATTCGCACAGAAGTTCGGACATGTCAACGCACAGGCCGTTATGGAGAGCCTGCCAGAGTTCATTAAGGCACGCGCTGAGGTTGAGGGTCAGGCAAAGGTCTATGACAACCAGCTCAAGGAGATGCAGACAGAAATCCAGAAGAAGGCTGAGGAGTATGACAAGACTCAGGCTACTATGAACGATACCAAGCGCAAGGAGACAGAGGCTACTCTGCAGGACCTCTACCAGAAGTTCCAGCAGGCTCAGCAGGATAACGCTCAGGCTATCCAGAAGCTCCAGAACGAGAAGCTCCAGCCTATCGTTACAAAGCTCCAGAACGCTATCAAGAACGTTGGCAAGGCTGGCGGTTATGTTTACATCATGGACCTCTCAAGCGGTATTCCATACATCAGCGACACTCTCAGCAAGGACGTTACTGCTGACGTGAAGGCTGAGCTCAACAAGCTGAAGTAATACAGACCGCAAATACGGTGGACAGTGAATGAGGCGGATGACGGAAGTCTGAAGTCTGTCATGTGCAGTCACCGTGAAGATATTACATACGGAGTGTGTCAAAAGTAGAGGACTGCGCCTTATAACGCTCCTTGCTTTTGACACATTCTGCTTTAAATCAACAACACCTATCAGATTATGAAAAGAATTTTCTTATTTCTCTTCGTTGCCATCTTCGCTTTTGCTGCTGAGGCACAGGATTTCAAGTTCGCTTATTTCAGTTATGGCGAAGCCCTAAAGTCGATGCCCGACTATGAGCTGGCTGCCACCAATGTGAACAAGCTGCGCAACCAGTATGACAACGAACTGAAGAAGGCAGAAGACGAGTTCAACGCCAAATATGAGGACTTTCTCGAGAACCAGCGCACCCTCGCTCCAGCCATCCTCGACAAGCGTCAGGCAGAGCTGCAGGAACTGTTGCAGAAGAACCTGAAGTTCAAGGAGGAAGCCAAGCGTCTGCTCTCTCAGGCAGAAAACGATGCCTTCGCTCCTCTCAAGCGTAAGCTCAATGCAACGGTAAAGAAAATCGGTATGGAGCGTGGCTATGCCTTCGTGCTGAATACCGACGGCGACGCCTGCCCGTATGTTGACAGTACCAAGGGCGATGACATCAGCGTGATAATCGCTGACGCACTGAAATAATCCCCAAGGTCCATAAGACTGATTGGGAACAATTGCGTAACAACTATGGTTTGCAATCATATAAACATCATACTACTATGATTGAATCTACAGGTAAAACAGGTCCTATCGGAGTGTTCGATTCCGGCTATGGCGGACTGACCATCCTTCATCAGATGCGTCAGCTGCTGCCGCAGTACGACTATCTCTATCTCGGCGACAACGCCCGTGCTCCGTATGGTCCGCGGTCGTTCGACATCGTATATCAGTTCACTCGTGAGGCAGTGGAGAAACTGTTCAGCATGGGATGCCATCTCGTCATCCTCGCCTGCAACACCGCCTCCGCCAAAGCCTTGCGGTCGATACAGCAGAATGACCTGCCGCAGATAGACCCCAACCGCCGTGTGCTCGGCGTGATACGTCCCACGGCGGAATGTATCGGCAGCATCACGCAGTCGCGCCACGTGGGCATCGTTGCTACCGCCGGAACCATCAAGAGCGAGAGCTATGTGATGGAGATACACAAGCTCTATCCCGACATCACCGTGACGGGAGAGCCATGCCCCATGTGGGTGCCGCTGATAGAAAACAACGAATATGACAGTCCAGGTGCCGACTATTTCGTGGAAAAGCGCATCGGCAATCTGATGCGCCGCGACCCGCAGATAGACTCCATCATCCTCGGCTGCACCCATTATCCGCTGCTTCTGAACAAGATTCTGAAGTATGTGCCGCGTGGTGTGCGCATCGTGCCGCAGGGCGAATATGTCGCCAACAGTCTTAAAGACTATCTCATGCGTCATCCTGAGATGGATATGCGCTGCTCCAAGCACGGCACCTGCCATTATCTTACCACAGAGAGTGCAGAGAAGTTTCGTGAGTCAGCACAGCTCTTCCTCAACGAGGATATCGATGTGGAGCGTGTCGTGTTGGGATAAACAACAATTTCTCCCGATTTTCTTGCTTTTCCCATTTTAAAATCTTATGTTTGCACCTTGGAAAGTGCAGATGAATCCGAAATATGCACCTTTGAAGGTGCATTTCTTGTAATTAAGTGCACCTTGGAAGGTGCATTTTGTGGTATTATATGCACTTTGGAGAGTGCAAACTTTATTATGGAACCAACTTCGGCGGTATAAAAATAATACGGATATGGATATTACACTTGTTAACTTCATGAACGAACAGTTAAGTCTTGTAAGTTTAGACTTCAAACGCTATATGTATGAGAAGTTGCCTTGGGAGGCAAGGCTCGTAGGGTTGATGGGACCGCGTGGTGTCGGTAAGTCAACAATGATACTGCAGCGAATCAAGGAGATGGCAGAGGCAGATCAGCAACAAACTCTCTACATATCGGCAGATCACAGTTATTTCACCACGCATACCTTTGTGGATACAGCTGACGAGTTTGTGAGAGAAGGTGGTAAATGGCTGTTTATAGACGAAGTTCATAAATATGACGGCTGGTCGAGAGAATTGAAGCAGATTTATGATTCCCATCCAGAGCTGCATATATTCTTTACTGGTTCTTCAGTACTTGATATTCTTGAGGGTGAAGCCGATTTGAGTCGGCGTGCATTACTGTTTGATATGCAGGGGCTGTCTTTCCGTGAATACCTCGAATTGTTTCATGGCATCAAGACACCAGTCAGGAGTCTTGAGGATGTGTTGGATGGCAATACACGTATCGAAGGCATTCTCCATCCCATACCATTGTTCAACAAGTATTTGCGTGAAGGCTATTATCCATTCGCAGAAGAAGGCTATGTGCAGCAGAGACTGCAACAGGTGGTTCGCCTTACTATGGAAGTAGACATACCACAGTTTGCTAATATGTCGCCAGCTACGGGTAAGAAATTACGTAGGATGCTGACGATCATAGCCGGTAATGTGCCTTACAAGCCGGAGGCTACAGGTCTGGCAAATGAAATAAAGGTGAGCAGAAATGATATCCCTACTTATCTGCTATATATGGAAAAGGCAGGTATGATAGGTCAGTTGCGCGATGAGACAGGCGGAATGAGAGGCTTGGGAAAGGTGGAAAAGGTTTATCTTGACAACACCAATCTGATATATGCCATATCTGGCGAGAATGCCAACATAGGTAATGTCAGGGAAACGTTCTTCTACAACCAGACCCGTCTGGCATGTGATGTTACATCTTCCAAGGTATCAGACTTCGCCATAGGTAAATATACTTTTGAGATTGGAGGAGCAAAGAAAAGCCACCGCCAAATAAGGGATGTTGAAAATGCTTTTGTGGTGAGGGATGATATGGAATATGCAAATGGTGATATACTCCCGTTATGGAGTTTCGGACTATTGTATTGATTCCAATCTGTGGAACTCCAAATTATTTCAGAATTTCCAACGCAGCTGCAACTGTATGTCGGTGAGAGATGATGCATCCACCTGTTGCAGTGCCGTTCCCACTTGCGAACGGTCGAAATAATCGGTCGTGCCAGCCTTTGCCATCACGTATAGACGCTTGGTGGGCATATACTTCACGATGAGCGCATAGCGGATTCCTTCGCCGTAATACGACGGGAAGGAGAAATCATAAAGCATGCCGCGTTCATAGCTGTATATGCTGCTGTAGTAATCGTCGGTGTGGAAATATCCGCATGTGGCGTAGATGGCGAAGCGGCGTATTGCCGTGGTGCCACCGCCGAGAGAAGCCATATATCCGTTGCTGCGCTCTTTGAATACCGTTGTGGTGCCGTCTATCTGAGCCTTTATGCTCCAGCTGCCGCCATCGTATAGTGCCGCCAGGCGAGCACGCTGGTCTGTCTTGTAAATCAGTGCCGTCTTGTCGGCATTGTCTTTCTGCCGTTTCTTCAGCCGGTAGCGCCCTGTCAGCGTGAGGCGTCCTGTGGTGTAAACGGCAGAAAACAGGTTGTCGAAAGAACGTGATGCCGTTGATGCCTGATACCGTGCCCACGGGAAATAAGCTGCGTCGGCGTAATAGCTCAGCAGCAGACCGCCAAAGGGCTTCCAGTCAGCCCCCACATACACTCCGCTTTCGTTTTGCACTCTTCCTCCGTCGCTGTAGCTTTGAGAGAAGAGCGAATAATACTTGTATGAATAATATCTCTGCACGAGGCGCATGGTGAAATTAGACGCCAGGCGGTATGACATCGTGTTTATCGTAGCCCATGCGTGGCTGCTTCCCGTTGCTGTTTCTCCCCTGAAGGAGAACAGTCCGCTGCGGTAGCCATAGTCTACGCTCATGCCATAGAAATGTTCGCCATGGGGATAATATCTGCGGTAAAGCGAATTGGTGTTTGGGCTGAGGCGCTTGTCGAGGCTCGTGTAGTATGCCGACACGCCGCCAACGAAATGCGACTTCATGAACGAGAGGTTCGCTCCGGCGGCAAACTGCGAAGCGTTGTTTTTCTTCTTCATCTCCGTCTCCGTGCGGTGGTATCCAGTCTTCAGTATCGTGGCTATAGAACCGTCGTCGTTGTTCAGCGTGGCGTCGATATACCGGTATGATACGAAAGCAGTGAGATCGAGACATGGAGAAATCCTCACCGTGGCGGCACCGCCCTGCATATAGTTGCCGGATGACCGTGAGGAATGCGGACGGATAGCAGTCCCCGTCTTGTTGAAGGAAGCCATTGAGGTGGTCTTTCCTATCGAGAAATCATTGTTCACGAGCAATCCCATTCCCATCTTCACCTTGTAGCGTCCGAGAGTGAGAGCCTTGAGGCGTCCGAGTTTCCTTATAGAGAGATAATATGAATAGAAGTCGTAGCCCATGCTGTTGCGGCCAGAGAAAAACGGTTCGCCGGCATCCTGCGCTCCCACGATGCCCAGTCTGAAATTGTCGGTATAGCGGTATTCGTAGCGAATGCTGTGGCGGTATTTATATCCCATATACCCGTTTTTGTCACCTTTCCGCTCGTAGAGAGGAATGTTGCCGGTGGCGGTGAGGATGTTCTCACCGTATTTGATGATGTTTTTGAGCGTCAGTGAGCTGCGCTTCTCCACGGGAGTTATCACTATGAAGTATGGCAACAGCCGTCGGTTGGTGAATGTCAGAGACCGTATCATGGCGAGTTCGGCTGTGGTTTTCATCTCCTGGTTTCGGTATATATATTCCAGGATGTCAGCCACCTCGTCATCGCTGAGGAATGGTATGCGCTCAAGGTCCTCGCGGGTGGCGTGGTTGATGTCAACCGGCGACTGTTCGAGGTCGCACAGCGCATCGTACATGGATTCCCACTGCGCCAAATCCTCGTCGCTGTCGTCCATCATTTCGCCTATAATCGCCTGCCAGGCGTGTTGCTGTGATGTAGCCTCCTCTTGTGCCGATGAGCAGAGAGAAACGGCGAGAAACAGAATGACAAGCATCCCGTACCTACGGATTATTGATCTAAACCTTGCGTTTGTGTGCATGTTGCGGTATGGTATTAGAATTGTGATTATATTCAATATGTTGCTTTTCAGCTTATATGATACAAAGGTAATGAAAAAAACGGACAAAGAGGTCGGGCTTGATTATTTCTCAAAAAAAAACATCACCCACAATCCTTCCGGATCATGGGTGATGCTGATAGGTTCTTATTTCAGAGAGATGCCGTTATGCCATCTCTTCGATAGCCTTGTCTCCACGCTGACCTTTGTCGCGGCGGCTCAATGTCATGTAGGCAATAGGAGCAGCAACGAAGATAGATGAGAGAGTACCGAATATCACACCGAGAATCATTGCGAACGCGAAGCTGCGGATGTTGTCACCACCGAGGATGAAGATACAGAGCAACACGATCAATGTAGTGAGAGAGGTGTTCACGGTACGGGCCAGTGTCTCATTCAGAGAGTTGTTGAATATCGTGAAGAAGTCGCGCTTCTTGTAGAGGCCGAGGTTCTCACGGATACGGTCGAATACCACCACCTTATCGTTGATAGAGTAACCGATAACGGTAAGGATAGCTCCGATGAACGTCTGGTCGATCTCGAGAGAGAAAGGAACGACGTTCCACAGGAGTGAGTAGAAGCCCAATACCACTACAGTATCGATTGCGAGGGCAACGCTGGCTCCGAGAGAGAATGCCAAGTTGCGGAAACGCAACAGAATGTAGAGGAAGATGGCGATGAGGGCGAAGATGACGCTGATGATAGCACCGTATGTGATATCCTTAGCCACCGACGGACCTACCTTTGCACTGCTGATGATGGAACCACCGGCACGCACGTCAGGATTCTTGAAAGCCTCTACGCTCTTCTGGGTTACCATACCCTCCTTGCTCAACGCCTTGAAGAGGATTTCCTCTACCTCGTCGTCGATTGTAGGGCTGTTAGACTCTATCTTGTAGTTGGTAGAGATACGGATTGTCTTGTGGTCAGTACCCAATGCCAATGCGCTTACAGAACTGTTAGGGAACGAGGTCTGCAGAGCTCTTGACACATCCTCCGGCTCAACAGCCTTCTCCAGTTTCACAACGTAGTTGCGACCACCGGTGAAGTCGATGCTCTTGCTCAAGCCGCGAACGAAGAAGCTAACCACGAATACTGCAATGAGAATACCAACTATTGTGAAGGTCTTCTTATACATGTTCATGAAGCCCACGTGGTTGTTCTGCAAGAAGTTGCGGGAGAGACGTGTGGTGAAGTTCTGTTTCAGCCACTTGTCCTTAGCCAGGCGGTTTTCGTAAACGAGGCGTGTGAGGTATACTGCGGTGAAGAATGAGCAGCAGATACCGATGATAAGAGTAGTGGCGAATCCACGTACAGGACCTGTACCGAATACGAACAGGATAACACCAGTGATGATAGAGGTGAGGTTGGAGTCGAAGATAGCCGAGAAGGCATTTCCGTAACCAGCCTTGATAGCCTCACGCAGAGCCTTGCCCTTGCGAAGCTCCTCCTTCGTACGTTCATAGATAAGCACGTTAGCGTCGACCGCCATACCGAGCGTCAATACGATACCGGCGATACCAGGCATCGTAAGCGCCGCCTGGAACGACGTCAGGATTCCGAGTGTGAAGAAGAGGTTGACGAGCAAAGCAAAGTTTGCCATCATACCAGGGATGAAGTCATACATGAGAACCATGTAGAGCATCAAGAGGATGAACGCCACGGCGAATGAGATGAGACCCTGCTGGATTGACTGTGCACCGAGTGTAGGACCAACCACGTCTTCCTGCACGATACGTGCCGGAGCAGGCATACGTCCGGACTTCAGAGTGTTTGCCAAGTCCTTGGTATCCTCAATGGTGAAGTTACCTGTAATCTGAGAGTTACCGCCTGAAATCTCGCCGTTTACGCGAGGTGCGCTATATACGGCACCGTCGAGAACGATGGCGATAGCCTTGTTGATGTTTGCCTTTGTCATCTCAGCCCAGCGGCGTGCACCGTCAGAGTTCATCGACATGCTTACGCTTGGACGGTTGCTCATCTGGTCGAACTCATCCTTGGCGTCGGTGATCACGTCACCTTCGAGCGGAGCATGGCCGTTGCTCTGTGTAACCTTCAGTGCATAAAGCTCATAAACGTTCTTTACAGAAAGTCCGTCAGCCGGCTTCGCACCCCAAAGGAGCTTGAGGTCAGAAGGCAGAACCTGCTTTGCGGCAGCAGAATAGATAATCTTGTTCACGGCAGCAGTGTCGCGCACGTTGGCATAACCAACAACGCTGAGAGAACCCTGTGGCGCGAGCTGCAGAACTGCGAGAAGCGGATTTGTCTTCTTTGCCTGTGCCATCTGTGCACTCTCAGAGCTTGCAGCAGCCTTGGCAGCGCTGTTCTTGTTGGCGTTGACCTTGAGCTTGGCAGGAGAAGTCTTCTCGGCAACCTCAGCCTTCTCGGCAGCGTCGTCCTTCTTCTCAGTGGCAGCGGTGTCTTTCTTCACCTCGCCGCCGTTAGCCATTGTCTGGTCGAGCTGGCGCAGGTAAGGAGTGATTTCCTCGCTGTTGTATGTCTCCCAGAATTCAAGGTTTGCGCTACCCTGGAGGAGCTTGCGCACACGCTCAGGCTCACGAACACCAGGCATTTCCACCATGATGCGGCCTTCCTGGCCTTCGAGCTTCTGGATGTTAGGCTGTACGACACCAAACTTGTCGATACGGTTGCGAACGACGTTGTATGAGTTGTCGATAGCCGACTGCACCTGTGAGCGGAGAGCCTTCTCCACCTCCTTGTCGGAGCTCTGGGTGCTTACCTGTCCCTTGAGCTGCTGTGTGGCAAAGATTTCTGCCAGGCGGTGGCCAGGTGCGTTCTGACGATAATACTTGATGAAGAGAGAGATGAAGTCGCTCTGACTTGTCTCTTCCTCCTTCTTAGCCTGTTCCATAGACTTCACGAAGGCAGCGTCTGTCTTGTGGTCAGCCAGTGTCTCCACTACGTCCGGAACGGAAATCTCCAAGATAACATTCATACCGCCCTTCAAGTCAAGACCCAGACCGATCTGGGTTTCGAGACATCTCTGGTAGGAATAAATGCCGAGGTACTTCACTGAGTCTTTGTAATCCTGCTGAGCAATAGGATCTTTTATCTTTGCTGCCTCGCTGTCATAATAGTTTGTGGCAACGGAGAAAGACAAATAGAAGATGCTTGCAAGGGTCATCAAGACTGCCAGTACAATTACAATTCCTTTGTTTTGCATTTTGTTTTTATTGATTTAATTATAGTTTTTCAGATATATCCTGCATCATTGCCTTGCTGCTCTGAAGCGGGACTCCGCAGGGGCTCCCCGAGGCTTTGATACGTGAAGTTTCCTGTCGGGGCATGATGGTTTCCGTGTGAGAAAGCACAATACAGCCCTACATAGCGTGCAAAGATACTGATTTTTTTTAAACTTCTTAAACTGTCAGTGTGTTTTTTTATCATTATGCAGAGATTTCTTTACAAATCCCCACAGAGGATAGTGGTCGGAGACATTGATGCTCCTGTCTACGGTGAAGTTGTAGGGGTGCCAGTCGTTGGAGCACATCACGTTGTCGATGCGCACGTAGATACGGTTGTAGTGATAGGATATGCCGGGACCGTTGGCTGTCGTCACGTAGCAGTCGGTGAGGGTTCTGGCGAGCAGATGGTGGCAATATGAGATGGGGGTGTCGTTGAAGTCGCCGAAGAGGAGGATAGGTTCTCCCTTGCGGCTTTCTATATATCTGATGACACCTTCCACCTGAGGCACCCTGCGCTTGGCTGCTTCGCCCAGGCGCACTATCATGCGCTTGGAGTCCTGGCGTACGGAACGGTTCTCCCAGTCTCCCTTTACGATATTGCGGAACTCGCTGCGCTCTTCCAGGGTGAGGCCCGATGTCTCGAAGTGGCAGTTTATCACCGTGGTGCGGTCGCCGTCGATAAGCACCTCGTAGGCTCCGCACATGCAGCCGGAGAGTTCGGGGTTGATGCGCGTCTTCGACAGTATGGGGAATTTGCTCAGCACTATCTGCACCTCGCCGTTCACGCCGTTGCGCATGGTGTCGATGTATTCGTATTCCTTCTTGAAGGCGTCGCGTATGACATCAGAAAACGCCGCCTCCTGCATGCAGACTATGGAGGCGCCGCTGCCGTTCACGTAGTCGGCTATCTTCTGTATGCTTGCCGAGTCGCCGTTGTGGAACATATACACGTTGTACGACATCACCTTTATGGCGCCGTCGGGAGTGGAATGCAGCATGTTGAGTGGTGAATAGAAATGTGCCGGAATGTAGCACAATACGTATCCCGCTAACGGTATGAGCGTGAGGCGCTTCCATGTGAGCAGAAACAATACGAGGAAGCCGCCGTTTATGAGCAGGAATATGGGGAAGACAAGTCCGACATTGGCAAAGAGGGGGTGCTCCACGGGGTTCAGCTTGTAGCTGTATCCCACGGCCAACATCACGCATACCGTGACGGCACTCGCTGCCGCCAGCATGTGCATAGTGAACTTCTTGACTTTGTCCATCCGCTTATTTCTTGCCGTTTTCAAAGAGTTTCCTCTTTTCCTTTTCGCTCAGACTGTCGTATCCGCTCTTGCGTATCTTGTCGAGGATATGGTCTATCTCCTCCTGTTCCTTGTTCTTGCGGGCGTTGTAGTCCCAGTCGCTCTCCCTGCTGCCTCCGCCGAAAGAAGAGTTGTCGTGACCCGGCTTCTTGAAGCGTGAGAAGAAATCTTTCAGTTTGTCGGCAATGCTTCTGCCGCCGGTGCTGCCATAGCCCGAACCATATCCGCCACCATAGAAACCGCCGCCGTATCCACCGTTGGGATGGCGCTGCCAATAGCGGATGAGCAGATAGCCGAAGAGCATGCCGCCGAGGTGTGCGAAATGTGCCACGCTGTCGCCTGGCATTCCGAGGCCGAGCGAAAGTTCAAGCACGGCATATATTGCAACGAACCACTTTGCCTTGATGGGCACGGGTAGCGGGAATATGAATATCCTCTCCTCCGGAAACAGCATTCCGAAAGCCAGCAGTATGCCGTATATCGCTCCGGAGGCACCCACTGTGGTCCATGTGTTGAGCGCGAACTCGTTGGCATGCACCGCCGTCATCACGTCGCCGATGCCGAACTCCGGATATGCTCCCTTCATCGTGAGATAGAAGGAGATGAACTGTGCCACCATCTGTATCAGACCGGCTCCGATGCCGCAGGTGAGATAGTAGGTGAGGAAACGCTTCGGTCCCCACACCGTCTCCACGATGCGTCCGAACATCCATAGGGCGAACATGTTGAAGAAGATGTGCGACAGACCGGCGTGCATGAACATGTATGTCACGAGCTGGTACAGGTGGAAGTCTGACACGAGGAAGAAATGCAGTCCAAGCAGACTGTTGAGGTTGATATTCAGTCGTGAGAAGACGAAATATGCCGCGAACATCAGCACATTTATTATCAACAGGTTTTTCGTTATCGTAGGAATATTGCGCATAATATTAAAACGTCATTATTTGATTAATTCAGGTGGCAAAAGTACTAAAAATATCCGTGAAATGCTATTATAGAGGGGGATAAGACACTTTTTTTAATCTTATTCATAACTTTTTCCTGATTTTTATTTGAATTTAAAAAGGATTGCGCTATATTTGCGAAACATTTTCCTGCGTAAACCTTGCTTCGCCAGCGTATTACGCATGTATACGACAAATTTATTAATCAAATAAAAAACATCAATTATGAACAAGACAGAACTTATAGACAAAATCGCTGAAGGCGCTGGTTTGACAAAGGCTGACGCAAAGAAGGCTCTTGAGGCTACAACAGCGGCAATAAAGGATGCTCTCGTAGCAGGTGACAAGGTGGCTTTGATCGGTTTCGGTACATTCAGCGTTAACGAGCGTCCAGCTCGTGAGGGTATCAACCCTGCAACAAAGCAGAAGATTACAATCGCAGCCAAGAAGGTTGCCAAGTTCAAGGCTGGTGCTGACCTCGACGAGGCTCTGAACTGATTTTTTTCAGAAAGCAACGCTTTTGGCATGATTGCCAAGAAATAAAATAGGGCTTCCCCCACGGGAAGCCCTTATTTTGTTTCTTTATTTTATCCCAAGCCGGTCATTAGGGCTTGTACGCCAACTCCAATATATCCATTGTCATCCATGATAATTGAACCAAAAACGGGCACGCTGCTTGCCCAACTGGGGCAAGTAGCTTTCTCAACTGGGGCAAGCACCTTGCCCCAACTGGGCAGATTTTACGCCAAGCGGTTGTCCAATAAGTTCATATTGCAATATCCATATTCCTATTTGCAGGATTCTGCCGACTTATGCAATTCCTGTCGTCCGAATTCCATTCATCTGATTCCCTTTCGCCTGACAATTATCTCTCGTCTTCAAACCATCCAGACAGTTTGCTGACAATCGGTTGGTAGTCAACTGACTGTTTGTCAGAATATTACAGCAAAAAACCAGATGGTCTGATGGTTTTGGCGTTTTTTTAGTTAGTTCCGTAAAACGGGTACGTTTAGTGATTTTTTCACCGTCACTTACTTTCTTTTCTCCTGTAGTAGAACGATGTCCACCCGTCCGGCAATCTGCTCCGGCGTGATGCCGGTCAGACAAGGATAGTCGCCCTTCGCACATATCTTGTTGCCGTAGATGCTGCATGGTCTGCACGGCATGTCGATCATCACGGCATTGCTCTCGCTCTGTCCCCAGCCCATGAATCCGGCGTAAGGATGGGTAGCTCCCCATACGCTCACCACCGGTGTGCCAACGAGGGATGCGAGGTGCATGTTCGAACTGTCCATCGAGAGCATCACGTCGAGATGGCTCATCAGTATCAGTTCCTTGTCTATTCCGCCGAGCACACGGGACGCTATCTCCAGGCGGGGGTTGCGCTCGCGCCATGCCGCCATGGTGTCCATTTCCGACTTGCCGCCGCCGAACATCAGTATTCTTGCGTCGGGATGGCGGTCGGAGATGATGGTCAGCGTCTTTTCCATCTGCTCCTTAGGGTATATCTTGCCTTTATGGGCGGCAAACGGTGCCACTCCTATCCACTGCTGTTCCTCCGGCTTCACGTTGAACGGTTCGGAGAGCTGCGAGAGTTCGTTGCCGCCGTCGGCAAAGATGGATTCAAACTCCACTTTCACAGGATAGCCCAGCTGTGCGAATACGTCGGCATAGTTGCTGAATGGTGTGGGCTGTTGCACGAGCTGCTTGTTCTCCATCGCCGTGATGGCACGTCGTCCGGCTCTATGCTTGTTGATATGTGCCACTTTGAAACGGTCGATATTGAACCTCATGCGCAGATATTTCGACCGCAGCACGCTGTGCAGGTCGGCGATGGCGGTGAAGTTCTTTGCCATCAGCCGGCGGTAAAGGGCGTTCAGCCCCTTCACTCCATGGTACTCGTTCTTGAGGTCAGCTTCCATAAACCCCACGTTGTGTGGCATGTGCTCGAAGAACGGGCGTGCGAATTTCTGGCTAAGCATCGTAATCCTGACGTCAGGATACTGCTTGGCCAGTGAATAGACTACGGGGACCGTCATTGCGACGTCGCCCATAGCCGAGAATCTTATTACCAGTATATGGTCGGTTTTCATTCGTGTGCAGAAGGCTGTGGAGCGTGGGCTCCCGCCTTATTTCTTGTTTGCGTAGAGGATAGGGTTAGTAGAAGGGTCGTTGTACATCTTCATCTGTCTGTACACCTTCATGTATTTCCTTCCCGCCTTTATGTCGTCGAGAAGCTGGTCTATGGCAGTGCCGAGGTCAACCTGCTGCTCCAGCAGCACGTTGAGCTTCTTCTGGCACTTGTCGATATGCTCATCGGATGCGTCGCTGCGGTCCACCTGCTCCTTCATGTGGTATATCTTGAGGGCGAGGATAGAGAGGCGGTCAACTGCCCATGCCGGACTTTCCGTATTGATGGTGGCGTCAGCCAAGGGCTTCACGTCATTGTATATCATGCGGAAATAACTGTCAATCTGCTCCACGAGGTCCGTGCGGTCCTGGTTGCTCCTGTCGATGCGGCGCTTCAGGTTGAGAGCCTCTACGGGGTCGATGTGCGGGTCGCGGATGATGTCCTCGAGATGCCACTGCACCGTGTCTATCCAGCACTTCAGATAGAGGCGGTTCTCAATGGAGTCGCGGTCGTACGGGTTGTTTATCTGTGTGTCAACATTGTCTTTCACATGGTAGTCGTTGATAGCCAGATTGAACACCTTGTTACATAGTTGTGAGAATGTCATGACTTTACGTTGTTTAAATTTGTGGCAAATCTAATAAAATAATTTTATATGACCAACTAAAACACAATAAATAACCCATCACGAGGTTATAAAGGCAACATTAAAGGTTTTATGAATCATGAAGATTATTGTTGACGACAAGATTCCGTATATTAGGGAGACGCTTGGCGAGATAAGCCCAGACGTTACCTACTTGAAGGGTGCCGACATATCTGCCGGCGACGTTGAGGACGCTGATGCACTGATAGTGAGAACTAGGACATGCTGCGACGAGAAACTGCTGCAGGGGAGCAAGGTGCAGTTCGTTGCCACCGCCACCATCGGCTACGACCACATTGACACAGAATACATGCAGAAGGCAGGGATAAGCTGGATGAACTGTCCGGGATGCAACTCCGGCAGCGTGGCGCAATATCTGCGTTCTACCCTCATCCTGCTGTGCCGCGAAAAGGGCATATCGCCAGAGAAAGACATCGTCGGTGTGGTGGGCTACGGTCATGTAGGCAGCAAGGTGGTGGCAGAGGCACGCGCCATGGGCTTCAAGGTGCTCGTGTGCGACCCACCGCTTGGCGACGGCGGCAGCACGGCAGAACATTTCGTTGACATGCGGCAGATAGAAAGAGAATGCAGCGTCATAACTTTCCACGTGCCACTCACTAAGGGCGGCAACCATCCCACTTTCCATCTTGCCGATGAGGCTTTCTTCGGCAGACTTGCCAAGTGTCCGGTGATAATAAACACGAGCCGTGGCGGTGTGGTAGACAACGGAGCCTTGCTCGCTGCCCTGGACAAGGGGATGGTGAAGGATGCCGTCATCGACACGTGGGAGGGAGAACCCGACATCTCCCTCGCACTATTAAATAAGGTATATATAGGTACGCCCCACATCGCCGGATACAGCGCCGACGGCAAGACGAACGCCGACAATATGGTGATTGAGGGCCTGTGCCGCCACTTCGGGATAGAGAACCGATGGCATATCCTTCCGCCTTCTCTGCCAGACGGTTTCAAGGCAGGCGACAGTGAAGACGACACGAAACTCGCACTCTATAATCCTCTGGAAGACAGCCGGCGACTCAAAAACGCTCCTGAGAAATTTGAGGAATTGCGTGGAAATTATCCTTTAAGAAGAGAAAAATTGTAACAAAACACGCTATTTTCTGCACAGTTATACCCTCTGTGTGCAAAAGAAAGTGCTTTTTTGTTGAATTTATTTGCACAAGTTATAAAAAATGCGTTCCTTTGCACCCGATTTACGAAATTGAATATAATTTAAACACTTTAAAAACATTAACTATTATGTCAGAAATTGAATCAAAAGTAAGAGCTATCATCGTAGACAAACTTGGTGTTGATGAGGCTGAAGTTAAGCCAGAAGCAAGCTTCACAACAGACCTCGGTGCTGACTCTCTCGATACAGTAGAGCTCATCATGGAGTTTGAGAAGGAGTTCAACATCACTATCCCAGATGACAAGTCTGAGTCAATCGCTACTGTAGGCGACGCTATCGCTTACATCGAGGAGAACGCAAAATAATTATCAGAAGTGATATAAATCGAAGGTGAAAGAAGTGAGATGAGACCGGTCTATGGATCTCACTTCACTTCTTTCACTTTTTTTTCTATTAAAGTTGATAAGTTGGCAAGTTGGTGGGTGCAAGCGGAAGGACAGGCAAATTATGCCGTCATAGGGCTTGCTGATCTGAAAGTCAAAATGTCAGTGAATCAACGGGTTTTCGAATTGCGGGGCAGAAGTCTCATGTCTATAAATTCATGACCATTAAGATAGCGAGTCAACGGCTTTGTGTGTTGGCCGGAAAAACGAGCAGTCATATAGTTTCCAATTGTCTTCTCGTCATCCCGACGTTCGTCAACCTTAAAAATAAAACAATTGAAATATGGAATTAAAAAGAGTAGTAGTAACAGGACTCGGTGCCGTTACACCAGTGGGAAACAATCCTGAGGAAACTTGGAAAAACCTTCTCGAAGGCGTAAGCGGAGCCGCTCCTATCACACATTTCGACGCATCCCAGTTCAAGACACAGTTCGCTTGCGAGGTGAAGGGATTCAACGTCAACGACTATATCGACCGCAAGGAAGCCCGCAAGATGGACCGCTACGCTCAGCTCGCCATGGCTTCTGCAGTACAGGCTGTTGAAGACAGCAAGATGGATCTGGAGAGCGTAGACAAGAACCGCATCGGTGTTGTCTATGGTGTAGGTATCGGCGGTATCAAGACATTCGAGGACGAGGTGGGCTACTATGCCACACATCAGGAGAATGGTCCGAAGTTTAACCCGTTCTTCATCCCTAAGATGATTTCCGACATCGCAGCCGGACAGATTTCCATCCGCTACGGTTTCCACGGACCTAACTATGCCACTACATCAGCCTGCGCTTCTTCAACCAACGCTCTGGCTGACGCATTCAACCTCATCCGTCTTGGCAAGGCAGATGCTATCGTTGCCGGTGGAGCAGAGGCTGCCATCTGCGCTTGTGGCGTAGGCGGTTTCAACGCCATGCACGCCCTTTCTACACGCAACGACGATCCGGAGCACGCTTCACGTCCATTCAGCGCAAGCCGCGACGGATTCATCATGGGTGAAGGTGCTGGATGCCTTATCCTTGAGGAACTGGAGCACGCCAAGGCGCGTGGCGCCAAGATCTACGCCGAGATGGTGGGCGAGGGCATGAGTGCCGACGCATACCACATCACCGCTTCTCATCCTGAGGGTCTCGGTGCATGTCTCGTGATGCAGAATGCTCTCAAGGACGCTGGCATGACACCAGAGGACATCGACTATATCAACGTACATGGCACATCAACACCTGTGGGCGACGTTTCAGAGGTGAAGGCTATACAGAAGCTCTTCGGTGAGCACGCTTACAAGCTGAATATCAGCTCTACCAAGTCTATGACTGGCCACCTGCTCGGCGCTGCCGGTGCCGTTGAGGCCCTCGTGTCTGTATTGGCTGTCAAGAACGACATCATTCCTCCTACTATCAACCACGAGGAGGACGACAAGGACGAGAACATCGACTACAACTTGAACTTTACCTTCAACAAGGCGCAGAAGCGTACCGTACGCGCTGCCCTCAGCAATACGTTCGGCTTCGGCGGACATAACGCTTGCGTAATCTTCAAGAAGTATGATGATTAATAATTTCATTGACCGCATGAGGCTTCCTTTCAGCAAGGACAAGGAGCTTCGTGCGGCTCTTTACGAAATCTTCGGTTTCTACCCACACAGGATACAATTCTACAAGCTCGCCCTGATGCACAAGAGTGTGACCAGGCGCAACGAGAAAGGAAAGCCACTGAACAATGAGCGCCTCGAATTTCTTGGCGACGCTATCCTCGACGCTATCGTTGGCGACATCGTATACCGCCACTTCGAGGGAAAGCGCGAAGGCTTCCTCACAAGCACACGCAGCAAGATAGTGCAGCGCGACACTCTGAACCGTCTCGCCACCGAGATGGGCATCACCCAACTGATAAAATTCGGCAAACATACTCCCTCCCACAACAGCTACATGGGTGGGAATGCGTTTGAGGCCCTTGTGGGAGCGATGTATCTCGACAGAGGCTACGAGGCTTGCATGCGATTCATGGAGAAGCGCATACTATCACAGCTCATCAACATCGACAAGGTGGCATACAAGGAGATAAACTTCAAGAGCAAGCTCATAGAATGGTGTCAGAAAAACAAGGTGAAACTCGACTTCAAGCTTCTGGAGCAGAGCCGCGAGGGCAAAAACAGTCCTATATTCAAATACCAGGTGCTCATAGAGGGCCTTGAGGGCGGCGTAGGCGAAGGCTATTCCAAGAAGGAGAGCCAGCAGCTTGCCAGCAAGATAACGCTGCAGCAGCTGAAACGCAAGCCGCAGTTCATCGACGCCGTGTTCACCGCCAAGGGCAACCGCACCAAGATGGAAGAGGCACCGGTGCTCACCGTGCCCGATACGGAGCAGAAGACCGACTTCATAATTCCTCAGGCGAAGGACGAGGGCACAGCCCCTGTATATTCAGACAAGGTGGAGGAGAAGAAGGTGGTCGTAAAAGAGAAGAAGGAGGCCGACGAGTTTGATTTCTCCGACATCCAGGCCACTCCCAAGGAAGTCACTTCAGAGGATATCATCGCGGCTTCAATGGCAGAGGCATACAAAGAATAAGATTCTCACAACCGGCATGCCCCCTGTGTGTATCAGGGCACAGCCGCATGCAGCGCAAATACGGGAAGAGAGCGTACGAAACCATAACGTACGCTCTCTTCCCGTATTTGCATTTATCCCAAATCAATCATTAGGACATTGATTTTTGGAGAGAAAAACCATGTGCCGTCGTCTGGAATACCCCCAGACTTCAATCTGATGCACAGAAGACTGTTTTGGTATTTTTACCTTCAGATATTTCTTTATTGCGATTATAATTATTTTATTTGCAATAAAACAAAATAGAGGATAGTTTTTTCATTAAACCCAAATCGGTCATTAGGACGCTCAATGTAATATTTTACAACTGCTTGCAGTCTTTTGTTTTTTATAAGGCGTCTTTTGCTTGTTTTTAATTCGCAATAGCTCGCTATTACTCATTAAAAGCCAAACAAAATCCACTCTTCTAAAAGAACAAAATCCTGGCCAGCCCTAATGACCGATTTGGGTTAAAAAGCAGCATGATATGGACACATCTGTAATACTCAATCCATTTGTAGCGGGAAGATCTTTTGCAACGTGGCTGGCAAAGGACTATTTGGGAGATACAGGCAGCCTGTATCTGTCGCCCTCTGTCATCAGTCTTCCATAGCCGGCAGAACGATGTTGTTGAGCATTACGGCGATGGTCTTCAGCCGCACATAGTCGAACGACATATACATCAGTCCGCCATACGGATTCTCCGTGCCCCACGAGTTCTTGCAGATGAAATACTTCCTGTCTTCCTTGTCGCGGGCAATGCCGATTATTGCCATGCAGTGGTCGTCGGTGGTGCGGAAAGTGTCAAACTCCCTCTGCCTCATCGTCTGAGAGCAGTTGCGCTTTGCCAACGGCACATCTGCCACACCGTCGGCGAATGAGAATCCCCGTTCACTGATGTCGCCCTCCCAACATACGGGATGGCCAGACCTGACAGACTTCTCCATCAGTTCCATCAGTCTGTCGATAGGCAGGTTGACGAAGCGTTCGTCGTTGTAGTTGTCAGTCAACTTCAATGCCACCTTCTTGTTCATCGGTTCGTGGGTGAAGCTGGTGAACGCCATATATTCGTCGGGCATACACACGCTATGCGTAAACTCCAGCGGCGTATATTCCATTCCCAGCATATACACATGCTTGGGCAGCGGATTGATGCTGCCGTCGAGCACGTTGTCGGCAGCCTGTCGGGCTTTTACAAGTCCCGATCCCCTGCCGACCTGTGCCACGAGTGTAGACCGCAGTTTGCGTACCGCCACATTCATGTTGGCGTCCGTGTGGTAGGAGTCGTAGGGCATCAGTCCGTAGGTCTGTATCAGTCTCACCAGCTGCGGCATCGTTCCGCGGAGCGTTATGTCGCTGCTGCCGTGGCTCAGATAATACCTGTCCGCCTGTTCCTTCATGAAATTTCGTGCCACATAAGCCACAGAGAGGTTCACCGAGTCGCCCCTCTGGATATGTTCCGTCTCTATCGTGGCAAGCATGGCGTATGCCCAGCATAGCGAACTGTGTCCCTGGTCTTTCACGGGTGTCATGCCGAGCCTCACCTCCGTGCGGAATTTCATCGGATTCAGCATCGTCTTTTTCTCGGTTTCGTCGCATGCTGTCATCACCACCGCTGCCAGGGCGATGATGAGCATCATGGCTATATTTGCGTTTGTTCTTTTCTTGATGTCTTTGTACATGGCATTCTCTGTATATGATGTTATTCTTCTATATAGTTGTTCTGCACAGGTCGGTAACCGGCGGCCAACCGACGGGAATGGACAAGCATCTTCGCTTTTGTCATTCCACGAGCTTTCCCTCAGCCTTCAGGGCGTTCCACATCGAGAAACGGGCCTCTGGCGCTATGCGCTCCATCTCCTCGAACAGGTGTGCCACGGTGGAGCGGTGGGAGTCGGTCTCATAGGGACACAGCTTCTTCTGTTTTTCATATCCGTTCGTCTCCGCATAGCGGCGGATGTCAGCCTCTTCTTCCATGCATAGCGGACGGATGATGGTGATGGGCATCTTGCGCATCGTGAGGCGTGCCGGCATAGTGGAGAAATGACCCTGAAACATCTGGTTCATCAGTGCGGTATGCAGTATGTCGTCCTGATGGTGGCCCAGCGCAATCTTGTTGCATCCCAGTTCCTGAGCTTTCAGGAACAGCTGCTTGCGCCTGTTCCAAGAACAGAGGAAGCATGGCGACTTGCGGTTGTCGGTGGTCATGTCGAAGTTTGTGGTCACGAGGTGGAGCTTCACGCCGAAACGCTGGCAGAAGTCTTCCAGATATCTTGTGTCGCTCTCATATCTGATGTTCTGCATCCTGATATGTATGGCGTGCACCTCAATCTTCGGACGGTTTATCGCCTGCTGTCTGCCTAGCATCTCTACCAGAAATAGTGAGTCCTTGCCGCCGGAGAGTCCGATGAGCACGCGGTCGCCGTCTTCTATGAGTTCAAACTCCTTCAGCGCCTTGCGGTAGCGGCGCATGAGCTTGGCTTCGAGCTTCTGTTCTTCGGTAGGTTTCATGTTCTTTTCTCTTGTCTATGTCGTTGTTTATGATTTCCTGTGCCGCCAGCCTTCGCCGGGCATCCGTCTCTCCTTATTTCAGAAACACCAGATACACCGCCGCCACGAGGAAGAAGAAGGCGAGGTAGTGGTTCCAGTGCAGCCCCTGGTTGCCGAACATCATGTTTATCATCACGGTGAACACCAAGAGGCTCACACACTCCTGTATCACCTTGAGCTGCACGAGGGTGAAAGGTCCGCCGTTCTCCACGAATCCGATCCTGTTTGCCGGCACCTGGCAGCAATATTCAAAGAAGGCGATGAGCCACGAGAAGGCGATAACGCCAATCAGGGGCCAGTTGCTCGATGTTCCCGTCTGCTGCAGTTTCAGGTGTCCATACCATGCCAGTGTCATGAAAATATTGCTTGCCAAGAGGAGCAACACAGTGTATAATCCGTTCATATTTTGATTTATCCTTTTAAATCGGCAAAGTTATGAAAATTTGCTCAAAAACAAGAATGTGGCAATGTTTTCGTGATGTTGCTGACGAAATATGTGGCAACAGGTATAGGTGGATAAAAAGAAAAACCTTGGTTTGACAAGATCTCAACGGGAATGCCTACTCCTTTTTAGGGGATTCCCTAACAAATATTATGGTTTTTATCCTTGCGCTGTTCTGCCATAAATAGTAAATTTGCAACGTGATAATAAACAGCGGGGCTTCGGCGCCGGAGATATTAACGACATAAAGACATTGTATCATGAAAAAGTTTTATTCCATAATCACCATTATAATGATGGTACTGACAGCCACGTTGACAACGGGCTGCACCGACGAGAATGAAGATGTGGCGTATAACCTCTGGGGCACATGGGAGGGAAACATGTATATGCAGAGCCAATACAACGGCAGAGTGTATCAGTCGAGCTATTCGGTGTTGGCGTTCGACAAGAACCCATATCAGTATGCCAGCGGAACGGGTTACTGGATTGACTATTACAGCAATGCCCCATGGGACTACTATTCAAGCCGCATACAGTGGAGGGTGACGGGCAACCAGGAGATACAGATATACTCTCAGAATGAGGGCCGCACATATTATATCTACAACTATAGCATGGGCAGCTATCGCTTCACGGGATGGATAGACGACGGACAGAACGACCCCGTATACTTTGAGCTCAGAAAGACATCGGAGCCAGACTGGGGCGACTACGACTGGGACGGATATTACTGGGATGACTATTACTACGGTTACAACTACTCTCCGGCTCGCTCGAAGTCTGTTGTTGAGGCTCCAGTGAGGGGAATAACCAGAAATGATGATACGAACAAATAAATGATACAAACATGAAACAGGTAAAGATCTTCACGATGATGGTGGCGATGCTGCTTATGGCAATCACAGCACATGCCGGAGTGAACAGCAAGAACACGATGCCAAATATCACCTATCCCTATGTGGACAACTGCAACACCCAATACTGCAAGATAGCCTCGATAACCTACGGCAGCACGATAACGATGGTGAAGCTGGTATACAATGTGGCGAAGGTGAATTTTGAAGACACAAAGAACATCGTCATGACCGACTCCAACGGCAAGGAATACAAGCTGAAGTTCATCAACGGACTGAAGGCCGGACAGGAAATGGAAATCGAAGGCAAGAGATTCATCACCCTCGTGTTCCCGAAGATAAAGAAGACTCCGACAAAGGCAAACATCGAATGGGCTGACGGCAATGGATTCATGTTCGAGGGAGTGGACCTGACACAGAGCGGACCGATACAGAGCGTGTTCGACAAGGATGCCCTGGAGAAGGAGCTGAACAGCAAATACGGCAACGGAATGCACTTCCAGGAGGTAGACGAATAACGGTGTCTGCCGGACCTGCTGCATACAGCTTACGCCAAACGGACATAAAGCATATATGTTATTTTTTCATTACGGCTTGTAGCCTCATGCCAAACCGGGCATCAGGCTCCAGGCAATCCCGGAAGAAAGATTTGGGATAAACAACGAGGACTGCGTGGCGGAAATGATTTTCCAATCACGCAGTCCTCTTTATCCCAAATCGCTTTCTATGTTAATATCCAAATGTTTTGACCATTATTTTCAATTTATGCTGAGATTTTATATTCAGGGGTGAATGTTTGGCGATTTCTGACCATGGCTGTGACCAAATGTACAAGTTTGTTCTTGACATTGTTCAGTGCAACCTGCTTCTTCTTTCCTCGTTCTACGAGGCGCATGTAGTACCTCGCCATAATGGGATTGAAGTTGACGGCAGCTAGTGCCGCTTGCGTCAGCATGGCCTTTATCTGGCGGTTAGCCATATAATGTACATGCGGATCGGAATGCACACTGGTTCCCGAATCTTTGCCAAATGGAGCTAGGCCGTAATAGCAGGCAATCTTGCGTGAGTCGTAGTTGAAACGCCGGAAGTTGTCGGTGTACACCATCAGGCACACAGCGTTCTGCGTTCCTATGCCAGGCACCGAGGTCACGATGGTGAACACCTCGGTGAGTTCCTCGTCCGACTTGATGAGATCGGCAATGCGCTTATCTATCTTCTCTATCTCCTTATTGAGTTCAGAGACGATGTGCCGTCCGCTCTGCGAAATCATTGTCTTGACTGGCGACTTCTCCATAGTGAGTCGCTTTTCGCCTCTACGCACCTGGAAACTGCATCTGTGTCTTACGATCATCTGACGGTATAGGAACAGCTCACGCAGTTGTGTAAGCGACTCGCTAAGAGGCTCGTACATAACGGCTTTATCGTAATTCCTCATGGCGTATTCTGCAATCATCGAGGCGTCAGCACGGTCAGACTTCAATCGTCTAAGACCAGATGCGTCTTTGATGCTCTTTGCGTTCTCAAGCCACATGTCGTAGCCTTTACCGTAGAGGAAGTTGCACAGTCCCTTGCTGTAGTCGCCCGTGTTCTCGCCACAGAAGAGCCACAAGGACGAGTCGATACCGCAGGAATTCTGCTCAACCCACTTGACCAACTGCCTATAGCCAGACACGGTTGTCTTGAACTCGTTGAACACTCTAGCAGCGGTTTCTGCCAGTCCGTCTGCAAAAAGGATAGCCACATCAACTTTTTCTTTCGAAAAATCAACTCCGATAAATAAATTCTTCATAACTTTGTACGAGTTATATTGTGTAGAATTGGTCAATAGTTGTATGGACTAACACTCTAACAAGGCTCAGAGCCGATAACTTTCTATCTGGTCTTTGCAACTATGTCGATGAGGACCTAAACGATTTATAGCTTTACGGCTGGGTCATTAGCTGGTTTACCTCTTCGACAGACCGATTCTACCTTTTTACAACAAAGGTACGAAACTGTCTTTAGCAATCATAGTTTTACCTTGATTATTTTGGAGTTTATGCGACTTCGTCGCAATCTTCTGCAAACTTAGAGGTCATTAGGGCTTGCTTGGATTTTGTGTTTTTATAAGAGTTGATTTTGTTTGGCTTTTAATGAGTAATAGCGAGCTATTACGAATTAAAAACAAGCAAAAGACGCCTTATAAAAAACAAAAGACTGCAAGCAGTAAATATAAAATACAATAAACGGCCTAATGACCGTTTTGGGTTTATTGTTGGTTGTAGTCAAGCTGACGAGGATGTTTGTCTGTCTCTGACAGCTGTTGGCAAACCAGGATATCTGTCAGCCAGTGTGCCTGGAGCCTCTGCGCCAACCTCCCAGATAGTGCCGACATGCGACATCAGTCCGCCGCTGATACCTACATATTAATTTTATGAAATAAATGAACAAAAAGACAAACGGTGCTTCTTACGCATAGAAACAAAAATGAGGTATGCTGCACAGAAATAATTCTGTGCCGCACACCCCATCAGTAGACTACCCCTTAAGTCCGGATATGGACTTAAGGGCTATGTCAGCAGTGGTTATTTGAAATATCTCTTGTAGAGGCCCATGAAGCCTGCGCAGTGGCGGGCCTCGTCCTTAGCCATTTCGTGAACGGTGTCGTGAGTAGCGTCCATACCGGCAGCCTTGGCGTTGCGGGCGATGCGGAACTTGTCCTCACATGCTCCACGCTCAGCAGCGATGCGAGCCTCAAGGTTGCTCTTGGTGTCTTTCAGCACGTCGCCAAGGAGCTCAGCGAATTTAGAAGCGTGCTCTGCCTCCTCGAAAGCGTAGCGCTTGAAAGCCTCGGCAATCTCTGGATAGCCCTCACGGTCGGCCTGGCGGCTCATTGCGAGATACATACCCACCTCACCGCACTCACCGTTGAAGTGAGTCTCGAGGTCCTTTATCATTTCCTCGTTGGCGCCCTCCTTGCGGGCAGCGCGCAATTCGTGTACTGTAGCGAAAGTATCTTCTTCACCCTCTACCAGCTCTTTGAACTTAGATGCTGGAGCCTTGCATACCGGGCACTGCTCTGGAGCAGCGTCACCCTCATAAACGTAACCGCAAACGGTGCAAATAAATTTCTTCTTCATAATGTCTTTGTTTTTATATGTTACTTATTTTCTTTTCTGAAAGCGCATCCTTTGATAATTGCTATTATAATTCAGTGCTTTTCTTCATTGGCAAAGGTAGGAATTATTTCAATATGCTGTACGCTTTTTCTTGATTGAATTTTTCTATTTTGGCATTAATTATATTGATTTAACCCCAATCTGCCCTTTGTAGTCCGTCTGTATTCTGACAAGTCCTTGGCTCAGGAAAATGTCTCTTGTCCAGCATCAGTCAGAGGTGGAGTCCGCCACGGGATTCCAGTTCCATTCTCTTGCCCGTCAGCGGATGATGGAATGACACATATTCGGCATGCAGATACATCCTGCCGCTTGTGGGGTGGCCGTATAGGGTGTCGCCAAGTATCGGCGTGGCGAGTCCGTCGGCATGGGCGCAGTGCACTCGCAGTTGATGTGTCCTTCCGGTGAGAGGATACAGCAGAATCTCCGTCTTGCCGTCGGCGGTGGAGATTATCTCATAGCGGGTTTCGGCAGGTTTGCCGTGCTCCTGGTCCACCACCTGTCGCGGACGGTCTGTCGGATCGGCGGCAAGCGGCAGGCGGATTGTGCCTTGGCGTGGAGCGTGGGGAATGCCGTCGAGTATTGCCCTGTAGCGTTTCTCCACCGTGCGTGATGCGAACTGTTCGTGCAGATTGCGCAACACGGTGTCAGACTTCGCCACTACGAGGAGTCCGCTGGTCGCCATGTCGAGTCTGTGGGCAGGCATCAGAAACTGGCTGCCGCCACGCTCCCGCTTCAGAATGTCAACAACAGACTCACGTGCCACGTTGCCCGGCACGGAGAGAATGCCGGCAGGCTTGTCAACCACTATCAGACTCTCGTCTTCATAAACTATATGCAGAACTTCGCAGCTCCCTGCGGCGCTGTCGTGCGGGTCGGCGTCCACATTGAGGCCCTGCAGCATGTGTGTGAGGATAGGTTTGCATTTGCTGCGGCAGGCAGGGTAGTAGTGCAGGTGGTGGCGAATCTCGGTCTTAGGCGACTTCCCCCACCAGAATTCCGCCATGCACACAGGATGCAGACCATGAAGATAGGCATACTGCAGGAGCTTTGGAGCGCAGCAGTCGCCGGCTCCCGATGGCGGCACCCTCTGTGGCGTGGCGGCGAAGATTGATGTCAGGTCGCAGCGTTCGCCACGGGCGTTGAGCATGGAATATTGGTCGAAGAGCCATTGCTGCAGACGGTCAGATTTCTCCTTGCGTTCCTGTCGCAGTGTGGCGATGCGGTTGTCGAGTTCTGCCTTCTGGCGGCGCGGCTCGGCGAGAGTCTCGTCCCATCTCTTCTTGATGCGGCGCAGTTCCGCTTTCTGATATTGGCTCTCTCTGACCATCTGTTCCTGCTGCTGGGCAGAGAGGGACTGGCCGGATGCTCTCAGGGCTGCGCGTCTCTCCTTTGCCTCCGCCATATACTGTCGGAAAGCCTGTATCTCGTTGTCGGCGGCAGTCTGCAGTTTGGCAGTCCTGTCTTTCAGAGCGGTATATTCCGCAGATTCCTTGATGCGTGCTATCTCATGGTTGATGGATGAAATCTCGCGCTCGTGGGTCTTGAAATATCCGTCGGGCTGCTGACTGTCATATACCGACGGCACGAAATATGGCAGGTCGTTCCTGCCTGCCAGCAGTCCGGAGTATGCGGCAAGGAATCCGAGGTCTCCTGTGGCGTCTGTCACCACAAGCACACCGAACATCTTTCCCTTCTCCACTTCGTCTCTCCACTGTCCGTTGCTGCCAATGTAGCGTTGCAGTTCGCCGGCAGCCAGCAGGCATAGCGGGTGTGGCGTATAGTTGAAGGGATAGGTGAAGCGCTCGGGGCGCTCTATATCGGTGTGCAAAGGGTGGAAAATCTCGTTCATACGGCAAAGTTACTGATTATCCGCCAACATCAGCGACGTGACGGGTGGAAAATAATCATGCCGATGGAAAATAATGCAGAAAAGCGGAATGGGGACACCAATGTCTGCCGGTGCCGCCTGTCATGGTTCACCGAGACGCTCCACGATGAGTTTCACCTCCGCCGGTGTGAACGACCGTACGGGCGGCATCTTGCCGTTTTTCAGCAGACGTCTTGACAGTTCCGGTTCCAGACTTATCCATCGGCATAGTTTGCGGAATGCCGACTCTGGTTGCAGGTTGGGACAATACATCTGCGCCAATTCTGTGCGCCCGTAGGCGCGAACCTTGAAATTCATTGCTTCGTTGTTTTTCATGATAAAAATTATTTTTAGTGGATTAAAAATGCTTCTCCCGTCGTGTTCCGACCACTGCCGGCAGGGGAAACGATATTGATATAAATATAAATCAGGGACCGCTGCCACTGATAAGAGTTTCGTTGTTCCACTGTGTATATATGTGATAATGCAAAGTTAGCAATTATTCCGCAAAGCGCAATGTGATTCTGAAAAAATATTTTCATGTTCCCTCGTCTGCCCGCCATCTTGATTATCCCTGATTTGTCATTAAGACGACCTGATGGATGATTGGGGGTTATATAATAAGGTGAGACAATTTGTTGGGTTGTCTTTTTGCAATCGTTTTCGTTACAAAAGCAAACATTTTATTAGTTTTATTCGTTTGTTTCTTCAAAATGTATTACTTTTGCATCAGTTAATACAACATGACACAAATATCATTCGCTATGTTCCGGGAGCGGAACACTGTCTGACCCTTGACAAACAAGGATAATGACAGCACAGACATCAAAAACAGATAAGATACAACAAAAGAGACAACGCAAATGCGATTCGATAAAAAGGAACGAAGAATATAGGAATAGGAAAATGAATGAATTTTTTATAGGTCATAAAGTTAGAACTGAATATAAAAGGGAAAAAGACAGTAAGTAAGGATGCACACAACACGAATACAAGTATGAAATGGAGCAGGATGTTCGTCATCCCGCTCCATTTTTCTTGATTCATACTCTGTCGGCATCCTCTTCTCCGGCATCCTCTTCGCCCGTGACATAAGCATAGAGTTTCTTGTAGAACGCCGTGTGGCTGAGAGTCTCGGCATTGCCCATGATCACGAGTTTCATTCTGGCACGCGTTATCGCCACGTTCATGCGCCGCAGGTCGGAGAGGAAACCTATCTGCCCCTCCTGGTTGGAGCGCACGAGAGATATGAACACGATGTCGCGCTCCTGTCCCTGGAATCCGTCCACCGTGTTCACCGCGATGAGCTTGCGGTAGGGACGGAAGAAGTCGCTCTGCTTTATCAGCTGTCTGAGATACTGCACCTGTGCCCTGTATGGCGAGATGATGCCCACGTCGATACTCTCTTCGAGGATGCGCTCCTTGCCGATCTTCTCGAAATAAGTCTGCAGGGTGTCGAGGGTGAGACGCGCCTCGCGCTTGTTTATCCTTCCGAAACTCTCACCCACAAACTGCTCGTAAGCCTCTGTGCCGGAGGTGTCTATCCATACCATCGGCTCGTCGTAGTCCAGTATTCCCCGGTGTTTCACCTCAGGAGCCGGTTCCACCATTCCGCCATAAAACCAGTCGCTCGAAAAGCGCATTATCCTTTCGTTCATGCGGTATTGCATTTTCAGCAGCGTCACCACCTCGGGCTTCTTTTCCACGATGCGCTCCATCAGCGTCTTGGCGAGTCCGCCACGCATCGCCTCGAAGCTCTTCACCGTTGGCGGCAGCTGACAATGGTCGCCGGCGAGCACCACTCTCGACGCCCTCTTCATGGCAATCCAGCATGCAGCCTCAAGTGCCTGTGCTGCCTCGTCGATGAATAGTGTGGTGTATTTCTGTCCCGACAACACGTGGTTGGCGCTGCCTACGAGAGTTGAGGCTATCACACGCGCCTCGCCGAAGAGCTGGGCGTTGATTCGGCATTCTATCTCTGTGGCGCGGCTCTTCAGGCGTTCCACCTTCTGGTGCCAGTTGTCGGCAGACCCCCGTTTGCGGTTCTGCCGCAGCTGGCGTATCGCCTTGCGGATGCTCCATAGTTCGGGATAGTCGGGATGCGACTCGAAGCGCCGCTCGTAGGTGAAGGAGAGCATCTTGTCATTCACTCGTGTGGGGTTTCCGATGCGCAGCACCGCCACTCCGCGGTCTACGAGCTTTTCGGATATCCAGTCCACTGCCATGTTGCTCTGTGCGCACACCAGCACCTGGCTCTCCCGCTTCAGCGTTTCGTATATCGCCTCTACGAGTGTGGTGGTCTTTCCTGTTCCCGGCGGACCGTGTACCACCGCCACGTCCTTTGACCTCAACACATTGTTCACGGCGAGTTCCTGTGCCGTGTTGAGCCATGGGAATTTTATCGCGTCGAACGAGAAGGTCTGCGCTTTCTGCTTTGAATAGAACAGGTCGCGCAGGTATGCCAGTCGGTTGCCTTTGGCGCGTATCACGCGGTCGAGGGCTTCGAACATCAGTTTGTAGCTGGTCTCGTCGAAGAATAGCTGCACACCCACATTCTCCGTGTTCTGCAGTGTCACGGCGAGTCCTGTCTTGTCGGGAATCACCACCACCATGCGGTCGGTGTCGGCATAGCTCACGGTTCCTGTGGCAATCAGGTCGAAAGCCTTTGCCGTGCCTTTGGCCTGTGTCTTGCCGGTGGGCAGCTTGTCTGCTGTCGCCTCGCTGCCCGTCGCCTCGTCGGTATGGAAGAAACACACGGGTTTTCCGAATTCGAAATTGTGTTCTATTTCGTCGTCGGCAGTGCGATACACCTCGATAGCCAGCTGGTTGAGCGAGTTGTAATAGCTCCTGCCGATCCTCACGGGATGCCATGCGTCGCCTCTGCGGATGCGTCGCGGGAGTCCCATGGCCTGCATCTGCCGTTTGAAGTTCTCCTTCTCCTCGTCGTATTCGGTCTGCAGCAGCGCTTTCTGGCGCAGCAGACTCATTATGGGGCTTTGTATTGTCTTGTCGTTCTCCATCTTGTTGTCTTTTCATTGTCAGGAATGGGGCATTGCCTGACGGAGTGTAAGAACAAAGGTAATGAATTATCCTGATAACGACAACCCGATTGCAGATTTTTGTGGCTGCCTCATGTCTGCTGTGGATATGATGGCATCTGCTGATAATCCCCCCCCCAACGGCATGATCCCCGATTCGGGATAATTCATTTTCCATTGTGCATTAATTCGTCTTTCGTTTTGTATTGAGCATGGATTATGCTACCTTTGCCTGATGAAAAAGCAGTGGGCAGTAGTCCACGTTGCACATATCGGAGAAACCGTTCCTGCAGCTCATCGGCATGTATGCCGGAAGCATGCGGAACCCGAATATAAAACAAGGGAAAAAGATGGAAAAGGAAAACAAATACGTATTGCAGTATCCCTCGATAATGAAGGGCAAGAAGATAATGTATGTCCACGGATTCATGTCGTCGGCACAGTCGGGCACGGTGGCGCGCATCCGTGAGATGCTGCCGTCGGCAGACGTAGTGGCGTATGACCTGCCGGTGCATCCGCAGGAGGCGATGGACCTCTTGAGGCAGAAATGCGAGGAACAGAAGCCCGACCTCATCATCGGCACGTCGATGGGAGGAATGTATACCGAGATGCTGTATGGCTACGACCGCATACTGGTGAACCCGGCTTTCCTGATGGGAGAGACGATGACGAAACACGGGATGCTGGGCAAGCAGACCTTCCAGAACCCAAGGCAGGACGGTGTGCAGGAGTTCATCGTCACCAAGAGTATGGTGGAGGAATACAAGGAGGTGACGCGGCAGTGCTTCGCGGCAGTCACCGACGAGGAGCAGGATAGGGTCTACGGACTCTTCGGCGATGCCGACACCACGGTGGCTGCAGAGACCTATGGCGTGTTCGCCGCCCACTACCGCCAGGCGATAAGTTTCCACGGCGAGCACCGCCTCATAGACAAGTCGCTCATCCATGCCGTCATTCCCGTGGTGCGCTGGATCGACGACCGTCAGGAGGGTCGTGAGCGTCCTATCGTTTACGTGAGCATTGATGCGCTGCGCGATGCCAGGGGCAGCCAGAGGGGAAGTGCGATGAAGGGTTTCCAGACTCTGCTCAACCACTATGCGATGTATGTCGTAGCCCCGTCGCCAAGCTACGACGAGGAGTATGTTGCCGAGGTGCGCCGCTGGGTCAACGACACGGTGAATGTGCCGGCATGGCAGCGCCTCACCTTCACCAACCAGGAGAATCTGCTCTATGGCGACTATCTCATCGCTCCCGTGGCGGAATGTGAGCGCTCCGGATTCATGGGCACTACGATAGCCCTCGGTTCCGACACGTTCAAGACGTGGGACGAGATAATAGAGTTCTTCAGCCGTCTCGGCGGACAATAGTTCTCATGGAGAACGTCTGTATTGATGGTAATCTTTGATACGTCAAAGTCTCCATTATTGCCTGATAGAGGTTTGTGACCAAAAAAACGATCAAAATTGTCAGATTGTCAGGTTTTTGCTGTAATGCTTTGATATACAAATGGTTAGCGACCTGATGGTTGTTTCCGATTGTCTGGATGGTTTGCAGATGAGAGGAAGTATCAGATGGCAGGAATTGCATGTGTTGGCAGAATCCAGAAAACAGAAGTATGGATGTTACAACATTAACTTATTGGGCAGCCGCCTGGCGCATTTTCTGCCCAAGTGGGGCAAGCAGCGTGCCCAAGTGGGGCAAGCACGTTACCCAACATGGGCAAGCACGTTGCCCCAGTTGGGCAGATTTTGTACTCTCTGACAGGATCATAGACTGCTGTCCATCAACCATAGGCTGGGGATACAGCGACATCACGGAATGACAAATGGGTTTAGGGTGTTTTATCTGTAACCCATACGCTCTTGGTTACAACCTAACATTCCCAAATGGGAGTAACAGATTACTCTGCCTCTGACTTCAGCCCCCTCTCGTTCTCCCCCGAAGGGGAGATGCAGGTTACTCCGTTTCTGTCATAGACTGGTGGTGCAGGTTACTCCGTTTCTGCCATAGACTGGTGGTGCAGTTCACTCCGTTTCTGCCATAGACTGGTGATGCAGTTTATTCCGTTTCTGTCATAGACTGGTGATGCCGTTTACTCCGTTTCTGCCATAGACTGGTGGTGCAGTTCACTCCGTTTCTGTCATAGACTGGTGATGCAGTTTATTCCGTTTCTGCCATAGACTGGTGATGCAGTTTATCCCGTTTCTGCCATAGACTGGTGGTGCGGTTTACTTCGCATACTGATGACCATTGGTGGTCAATTTGCAAAATTATGGATAACCACTGGTAAACAGGCAGTCAAGAGTAACCAGTCCCTCCCCTACGGGGGAGGATAGGTGGGGGCTGATGGCAATATGCAGAGTAACTTGTCCTTTCCCATTAGGAAGGTCAGGATGGCCCTAATGACCGATTGGGGTTAAAACAACATAAAACGGTATGATATTTCGATGATACATCAATGATACTTTTCTGTAAAGAGTTCGGAAAAGTATCATTGGCGTTACTCGTTGGCTTGCAGGATTTTAGTCGTTCTGTGAGACCGTAAAATGATACTATGATACTTTTTCGCGGAAAAAACATTCTTATGTTTATATTTTGTGCTTGATTATCGTTAACCACAAATCGGTCATTAGGCCGTTTAATATATAATTCTAATAACTGCCTGCTTGGATTTTGATTTGGGTTAACGAATCTAAAAGCTACGACATTTATAGATGCTAATTTTCACTATAACATGTCATTTTGTTTAAAAACGTAATAAAAACAGTAAAATATTTGCCAATATGAAATATTTTTCCTTAATTTGCAAACAAGACGATGCTGCTTATGTGATAGCGTTCATTCTGTGAGGATGAACAGGCATTTGGATGTATGGAATGATAGACAAATATTTGGTATGGTTTTAAGCCAACGTTTTTTCGACAAACAATATGGTCGAGATTAAGTTCGCTTCAATCCTTCATGGCAGAATTAAATGAATAGAATAAATGTTTCTTATAATTAGATGAATAAATGTTGATTGAATAATGTTGGTATGTTGAGCAATTGCTCACATCGAGCTCAGCCGTATTCGTGAGAAACCGGCTGAGTTTTTTTATGGTTATGCGCTTCCCTGTTGCATCGGTTGTAGAGTTGGTATTTGGCTATCAACTTTTGTCAGCGGATGCTCTCTGCAAAATAAACCGAAATTTCGACAGGCTTATGCGAGATTGTTGTGTTTTATGTTTATCTTTGCGCTCAAATACCCTATCTAATCAATGTTACCGCACTCTTCCTGTCGAACAAGCGCAGTATGCCGACGAGGTGTTAGGCTTTAGCTATAATCTTGGTCTTATGGGGAGTGTTTAGTGAGGAAAAAGAAGAAAACAAAGAAATATTATAACATGGATATTCAAAGAATAAATCAGCATACATCTGCTTTCAATGAGATAACGCATTACATTGAGAGCGATAATGGCAAAGAAAAGGTTGAAGTATGGTTTGCTCGCGAGCTTCAGTCGGTTCTTGGCTATGCACGTTGGGAGAATTTTACAATAGCTATAGGCAGAGCTGTGGAATCATGTAAGTCACAGAATATCAATGTGGATGATCATTTTCGTGAGGTCACGAAAATGATAAGCTTAGCAAAAGGTGCTAAGCGTGAAGTCAAGGACTATATGCTCACTCGTTTTGCCTGTTATCTCATAGCTCAGAACGGTGATCCAAAGAAAGAAGAAATAGCGTTTGCACAAGGTTATTTCGCATTGCAGACAAGGCGGGCTGAACTTATAGCTGAGCATTTGCAGCAAGTTTCACGTCTGGAAACACGCGATCGGTTGCGTGCTTCAGAAAAACAATTGTCTCGCAATATTTATGAGCGTGGTGTTGATGACCGTGGATTTGGTCGTATACGTTCAAAAGGTGACACGGCTTTGTTTGGCGGACATACCACCGAAGACATGAAACTTCGCCTCGGCATCAAGTCAACACGCCCATTGGCTGATTTTCTGCCTACGCTGACCATTGCTGCAAAGAACCTCGCAACAGAAATGACAAACTACAATGTGGAGCAGAAAGACCTTTATGGTGAACCGAGCATTACTGCCGAACACATTCAGAATAATGTCAGCGTAAGGCAGATGCTGGGGCAACGAGGTATAAGACCCGAAAACCTTCCTCCTGCTGAGGACATCAAGAAGGTGGAACGCAGAGTGGCAAGCAACGAGAAGAAAATAGAAAAGACTTCAAGCAAACTGCCAAAGAAGGTTGAGTGATGTTGAATACTTACTGACGATATAAAGGCGTTCAGCGAGGAAAACGAAAATAAAGATTGAGCATGCTGATAATAGTGGCTCATTGATTCTTATAACAGGTTGGAGGGTATGTCTAATATAGAAAGGTACGCAGACTTGCAAGCCGACTTCTACCATTATATGGTGAAATATGGCGGCATTGCCAAAAAGACAAGCGGTGACTATGTGACGAGAATGAAATTCTTGGCGCACCACTATCTTTTGGACGAAACGCTCACACAAGAGAAGATAGAGGACATATTGCGCCAAGAAGACCTGAAACGTGAGAGCAGGAGCGTTTACACCAGCAAGAAGAGCATCTCCGATTTTAGGGCTGGGCTCCACAAGTTTCTCGCTTTCATTCGGATTATTATGGTAGGATAAATGATTCTATCTTGCGGGAATTGAGAACCGTGGAAAACGACCATACGATCAAAGTAACTGAAAAGCAATCGATCATAAAATTGCGTTTGGGACAGGGATTGTTCTGCAACGAACTTATAGATTATTGGCATGGTTGCGCCATCAGCCAATGTCCCTTGACTTGGATGCTCATAGCTTCGCACATTAAGCCTTGGAGAGATTCCGACAACAAAGAGCGCTTAGACCCCTACAATGGTCTGCTGTTGCTCCCCAATTACGACAAACTGTTCGACTTGGGATATATTACGTTCAATCAAAAGGGGCAGTTGCTTTGTTCCCGACTGATAGACAAGTTTGACCGTAAGACCCTCGGGCTAAGCGGTGAACTGCACCTGACGAAGCTTGAGAAACCACATCTGAAATACCTTAAATACCATAACGAGAATTGTTTTCTGCTTTAGCGTTTACGGCATTGTGGGCGACAGCAATTGCAGCAACGTGATGTCGATCAGTTCAACGTCGGGCAAGATCCTACCCATAATCGCTTTGTCTTCTTCGGAGAACTCTTCGGCTTTTTCCAGAGCCACGGAAATGGTTCGCTCAGCCTGTTGAAGTTGGCTGCAAAACCAAAGGATATCGTTCGATGCTTATTTCATTTTCTGCGCTTTTACTTACATCCCTCAATTGGACGTTAGATTTTTATTTGTCCGCGAATTTAGAAAAGAAAAGCGGAAGGCGTAAACCATTTCACTATTCTTAGACTTTTCGCGCATTTATAAACACTCATTCCAAAAGATAAAGAGATATGGTGGGTTGCAAACTATGCTGTATCCCCGATGTAGGGAATTCACTGAAAATCATCCTCAGCCACTTCTTCCTCCCGGTATAATTCTCCCAGGCAGTTGCGTATTTCCTCCATGTCGTAACCTCTGCCGAGGGCATAGCGGATAAGCTTGCAACTCAGTTCGTAGTCGCTCTTCGCCTTCACGCTCTTCATCTTTGCCTTCAGCAGAGGGCGCAGCGAGTCGGTGAAACTCGTTTCCTCAATCTCGTCGATAACCCGCCGGCGGATATCCTCGCTGATATGCTTCATATAGAGAGCCTGGTCCACCTTGTGGCGCCCCCACTTGTCGTATCTCACCTTGTCGTTGGCAAAAGCTCGGGCATAACGCTCGTCGTCGATATACCTGCCCTCCGTAAGAGCATCCACCACACGGTTCTGGGCATCCTCAGCCAGTCCCCATAGCGTCATCTTGCGCCGCATCTCAAACGAGCAGTGTTCCGCACGTGAACACAGTGCGGCGAGCTTGTTGAGGGCCTCCTTTTCCGTAATTTCCTTCTTCCCCTTCATCATTTTCTGCATATAGTGTTCCTGTTCTTGCCGTAGATGTCCTTTATCGTCTTGATGCCCCGATATCCCATATCGCCGAGCATTGTCTCCATCTCGTTGGCATAGAGGGCGTTGATCTCGAAGCAAAGCCATCCCCCAGGGCGCAGCGCATGACATCCGTAGCCGGCGATGGCACGATAGAAGAGCAGCGGGTCGTCGTCGGGGACGAAAAGTGCCAGATGAGGCTCGTGGTCCAACACGTTGGAGTGCATGCCGCTCCTCTCCCTGCCGCAGATATACGGAGGGTTGCTCACTATGGCGTCCCACCTGTCGGTGTCGTGGGGAGCGTTCAGGGCATCCTGTTTCACAAAATTCACCCTTGCTCCGAGCCTTTCCGCATTATCCCGGGCTATGCCGAGAGCCTTGTCGGAGATATCCCATGCCGACACCTCCCGACTCTCATCGTCCAATGCCAAAGTGCAGGCTATGCAACCGCTGCCCGTGCCGATGTCGAGGATGGCAGGGTGGGGCAGGGCGGCGGTGAGGCCGGCAACGATGTCGCAGAGCTGCTCCGTCTCGGGACGTGGGATGAGCACACCAGGCGCCACACCGAAGATGCGGCCGGCAAACGGTGCCTTGCCGGTGACATACTGCACGGGTTCTCCCTCCTTCAGCCTTGTCATGGCGCAGGAGAGCACCTGTGTGTCGGCAGAAGACAGACTCTCCACACCGCCACACACGATATCCGTGAGCGACATGCCGAAAAGGTCGTCGAGAACGGTGCGGCATACAGCCTTCGCCTCGTTCTCGCCATATATGGCGGCGAGTTCTCGCCACAAGTCATTGTATCTCATCTCATAAGTGTTAGAATTGCAAAATTATCGTTTAACGCATTGACCTACAAACTTAATCGCCGATATTTAACGTGAAATTCGAAAAAAACACTAACTTTGCAGTTGAAAACTTGTGATACACATTATATAAATATAAGATAATACATTATTATATATATGGAAGAGAAGAATTTTAAGCGCACCACCGTGACCGCCGCCCTGCCATACGCCAATGGCGGAGTGCATATCGGCCACCTCGCCGGAGTGTATGTACCGGCAGACATCTATGTGCGCTATCTGAGACTGAAGAAACAGGAAGTGATGTTCATCGGCGGTAGCGACGAGCATGGAGTGCCTGTCACTATCCGTGCACGCAAGGAAGGCATCACTACTCAGGAGGTGGTAGACCGCTACCACTCGCTCATCAAGAAGTCGTTTGAAGACTTCGGCATTTCGTTCGACATCTACAGCCGCACGACATCGGCTATACATCATAAGTTCGCATCAGACTTCTTCCGCACACTCTACGACAAGGGAGAGCTGGAGGAGAAGACCGAAAACCAGTTCTGCGACGAGGTGACAGGAGAGTTCCTCACCGACCGCAACATCGTGGGCACCTGTCCAAGATGCGGAGCAGAGGGAGCCTATGGCGACCAGTGTGAGAAATGTGGAGCCACCCTCTCGCCAGACGAGCTTATCAACCCTACCAACAAGAACAACCCTGGCCACGGCCTGGTGAAGAAACCTACCAAGAACTGGTATCTGCCGCTCGGCAAATGGCAGGACTGGCTGAAGAAGTGGATATTGGAGGGACACAAGGAATGGCGACCGAACGTGTACGGACAGTGCAAGTCATGGCTCGACATGGATCTGCAGCCACGTGCAATGACCCGCGATCTGGACTGGGGTATCCCGGTGCCGGTGGAGGGAGCTGACGGCAAGGTGCTCTATGTGTGGTTTGATGCCCCTATCGGATATATCTCGAACACGAAGGAACTCTGCGACGCCAATCCCGAGACTTGGGGAACATGGCAGAAATGGTGGCAGGACCCAACATCGCGACTCGTGCACTTCATCGGTAAAGACAATATCGTGTTCCACTGCATCGTGTTCCCGACGATGCTCAAGGCTCACGGAGATTATATACTGCCGGACAACGTACCGGCAAACGAGTTCCTCAATCTGGAGAACGACAAGATTTCCACTTCCCGCAACTGGGCTATCTGGCTGCATGAATATCTCGTGGACTTCCCGGGAAAGCAGGATGTGCTGAGATATGTGCTCACGGCGAACGCTCCTGAGACAAAGGACAACAACTTCACCTGGAAGGACTTCCAGGAGCGCAACAACAGCGAACTCGTGGGTATATATGGAAACTTCGTGAACCGTGCGCTGCAGCTCACCAAGAAATACTGGAACGGCGTGGTGCCGGAGTGTGGAGAACTGACAGACTACGACAAGCAGACGCTTGAGGAATTCAAGGACGTGAAGAAGAAGGTGGAAGACCTGCTCAACGTGTTCAAGTTCCGTGATGCACAGAAGGAGGCAATGAATCTGGCGCGTATAGGAAACAAGTATATCGCCGATTGCGAACCGTGGAAGGTGTGGAAGACCGATCCGAAGCGTGTGGAGACAATCCTGTATATCTCGCTGCAGCTCGTGGCAAACCTCGCCATTGCGTTCGAACCGTTCTTGCCGTTCAGCAGCGCCAAGCTCCGCAAGATGATAAACATCGATGGCTGCGACTGGAACCAGCTCGGTGCTACCGACCTGCTGAAGGCTGGTCATCAGCTCAACGAACCGGAACTGCTCTTCGAGAAGATAGAGGACGAGACGATACAGCATCAGCTCGACAAACTGGCTGAGATAAAGAAGCAGAACGAGGCTGCTGAATACAAGGCAAAGGAAATCAAACCTACGGTGAGCTTCGAGGATTTCGAAAAGCTCGACATCCGTGTGGGAACGATAAAGACCTGTGAGAAGGTGAAGAAGGCAAACAAGCTCCTCAAGTTCACCATCGACGACGGTTCGGGCACCGACCGCACCATCGTCAGCGGAATAGCCAAGTTCTATAATCCGGAAGAACTCGTAGGCAAGCAGGTTTGTTTCATCGCAAACTTCGCCCCACGCAAACTGATGGGTATCGAGAGCCAGGGAATGATTCTCAGCGCAGAGAACTTCGACGGCAGCCTTAGCGTGACACGCATTGACCGCGAGGTGAAGCCGGGCAGCCAGGTGGGATAAGCATGAATGCAGGGGTGACCTGTACCTTTCCTTATAATGGGCAGGACAGGTTTTCCTCATCAACCGATATAACGGTGATGTCTCAGCGCCGATGTGGAATTAACCGCCGCCGGATGAGACAGGCGGCAATAGGAGGAATAACTATGAAGCGTACACCTAAGTGCTACAATGAGGAAGAGTTTGAACTCGACAACATCTATAACGATGATGACGATCGCTACGGAAAAGCGGGACTCTCTGCTATGTTTTATTGATTAGACCTCTATTGAATGACTAATAAGGACGGGCGTTTGGCGGAAAGGAACAAACGCCCGTCTTTTGATTACTCCTCCCAATCGGTCATATTGCCGTTTGGGGATAAAACTCTCAGGATTATGACCACAGATGAAAGATATATGATGCGCTGTCTGCAACTGGCAAAGAACGGGATGCAGAACGCCAAGCCAAACCCTATGGTGGGTGCCGTGATAGTGAGCGGCGGCAGGATTATCGGTGAGGGATACCACGTGTGCTGCGGAGAAGGCCATGCCGAGGTGAACGCCTTCGCTTCGGTGAAGGCGGCAGACGAACATCTGCTGAAAGAGGCTACGATATATGTCAGCCTCGAACCCTGTTCTCACTACGGCAAGACACCGCCATGTGCCGACCTCATCATCCGGAAGGGGGTGAAGAGGGCGGTAGTGGGCTGTGTTGACCCCTTTGCCAAAGTGCATGGCAACGGAATCAGAAAACTGCGTGAGGCTGGCATCGAAGTCACTGTGGGAGTGCTTGAGGAGGAATGCAACGAACTGAACAAGCGCTTCTTCGCATTCCATAGACTCAAACGTCCGTATATATTGCTGAAATGGTGTCAGACGGCAAACGGTTTCCTCGACGACTGTAATAAACCGCTGCGCATGTCTACTCCATACACGCAGATGCTCGTGCATAAGCTGAGGAGCGAATACGACGCAATACTCGTCGGACGAGTGACGGCGGAGAGAGACAAGCCGAAACTCAATGTGCGCCTATGGGCTGGCAATGACCCTAAGCGCATCGTGATAGACCGGGAGCATCCGTGTTTCGATGGTCTCTGCTTTGACAACGGCGACACCGTGCCCGGACAGATAGCCGGTTGGCTGCATGGACAAGGAGTGCAGTCGCTGATGGTGGAAGGTGGAGCGGAGACGCTGAAGGGCTTCCTGCGTGCCGGACTGTTTGACGAGATAAGAGTGGAGACGGCACCGGTAGTGGTGGACGGCGGTACGGCGGCTCCGATGCTGGCCGGAGAAGAACTCCGATTCACAGGCAGAGAGGTGTATGGACAGAATGTAATCGACACATACCACCGCATCGGTTAGGTCTGCCGATATGGGGAGACCGTGGGTTCAGACAATAATATTATGTAATATAAACAACGAAAACATTATGAAGATTTATGATTATATGACTCAGGGCACCTGCAGTCAGGCAATACACATCGAGCTCAACGACGACAATACCATCAACAACGTGTCGTTTACTGGTGGCTGCAACGGAAACCTGAAAGGCATCGGAAAACTCGTGGAGGGAATGCCGGCGGAAAAGGTGGTGGAGAAGCTGCGTGGTGTGACTTGCGGTTTCAAGAACACAAGTTGTCCGGACCAGCTCGCCAACGCCCTCAGTGAGATGTTGAAAGGTTGATGCCATTTTTTATCCGTAAAATGCGAGATAAACAAAAAAAAATGTTACCTTTGCAATCGTTACAAAAAACCGATGTGCGCAGAGGTGCATAGGGGTCTCATAGTTCAATGGATAGAACAAGTCTCTCCTAAAGATTAGATCCGAGTTCGATTCTCGGTGAGACCACATCAGTGATTACAGACAAGACGGATGGCGTAAACATTGCGGCCAACCATTATTGCCTTATTTTAAAAAAATATCAGAGACTTAAATTTTAAATTTATGGAAAATAAAGAAAAGCAGGAGGGACAGTTCCAGCTCGAACTTCCTCAGAATGTTGCTCAGGGTGAATATGCAAACTTCGCACTCATCACCCACTCACGTTCAGAATTCATCGCAGACTTCGCTCGCGTATTGCCAGGTCTTCCAAAGGCAGTCATCAACAGCCGTGTGATTCTCGCTCCGGAGCACGCCAAGCGTCTGCTCATGGCTCTTCAGGAGAACGTGGCTAAGTATGAGCACGAGTTCGGCAAGATACAGCTTCCTGGTCAGGAAGGCAAGACCATCGCTCCATTCAACGTAAACAAGGGCGAGGCTTGATCTATAGGCTAATTACGGATGCGGCAATCCCCGTTGATGGCGGATGGATGGCATCGCGGAAAAAATAATGACGGATGCGCAGTAGAGATGATACTCGATGCGCATCCGTCTTTTTGTTTGTTTGTCAGCAAGGCTGGCGGTTATTTGCCGATATCCAACTTCCAGTTGCCGTCCTCATCCTTGCGGAGCTTGATGTCGTCGGTGGTCTCGGAGCCGTCGCCCATCACTATCTTCATCTTTACTATGGCAGTCTTGCCGTCCTCTGAGATCTCCTCGCTCAGAGCTTCGTATGACTTGATGCCGTCCTGCTTCTCAAATTTCTTCGTTGCCTTGTCCTTCATCATGGCTACGAGCATCTGCTTCTCGTCCTCAATCTCCTTCTTGTCCTTGCCCTCTTCCTTCTTCTGATAGATGAGGTCCACATATCCCTCGTAGTCGCCCTTCTGGATGCAGGCAATTGACTTTTCGGCAACCTTGGTAGGAGTGTTGCTGTTGCATGATGTCATCACGAGTGTCAGGATAAGGACACCTAAAACTGTCATTAGCTTTTTCATAATTGTAGTTGGGTTTAGTTAATAATGTTATTTAAATAAATAGTGTTGTCATCGTTCGTTCCTTTGATGCTGTTGTAACTTGTTCTCTTTTGAGAATGTCGTCACTCGCTCTTTTGTGAATGTCGTCATCGTTTGTTCCTTTTGCCGGTGCCGTCATTGTGTGTCCTGGAATGTGACGATTCTCTTCAGCTTGCGGCATCTGAGAAAGTCGGAGGGGTAGATGACGTGGCTGAATTTCACTCCCGGCAGTATCGCGTCGTGGCGTATGCCGTTGGTGATGTCGATGCCGCATTTCTGGTATACATGTGCCACGAGCTGGCTGCAATACATCTTCGTGGTGTCGCTGTCGTTGTAGTCGTCGTCGAAGAGCGTGCCCCGTTTGTATATCCCGTAGGCAAGGCGGGCGCTCTTCTCTGCCGTTTCCCTGTCTCGGTATCTCAGCACGCATCCTTTTGATGCCCTGATGGTGGAGAAGAAATCCTCAGGCCGCTCCATCTTTACCCTGTCAACGTCGCCCTCGAAGTCCGGTTCGTCGGGTACGGCATGTACCACCATCTTCCTGCCGCATGAGTCAACGATGATGCCGCAGTGGGAGAAGTCTGACCCGCCGTCGGCTATTCTCACGGCGCGGCTGGTAAGTCCTGTTCCTTTGCGCAGCACTATGTCGCCCTCTTCAAGAGTGGTGCCGGCAGGCATTATGCAGTGAGCCTTCTCGTCTTTCTTGCTGCATGCTGTCAGGATACAGACAATTACAAATGTCAGTAGCCCGAATTTCTTGGGTATTGATAGAAGTGCTTTCCTCATCAGCTTGCTGTTGGTTTCTGCAAATATACGCAATAGTCGGAAATAAACAAAATTTTTACACCTTATTATATATATAGGAGCGAAAAATAACTTTCTGAAGTGTTTGCCTGGGTGTTGTACCTATTTTTTTGAAGCCATATCATCCGTGGTCGCTGAAAATGCAATATAGTCTGAACTTTTTCTTGAGACGTTCTGACTATCAGCTTTTGTCTGTGCCTTTTCCGTTTCGCCTTTGATGGCGGCTAAGGTGTATATGTGTGACGTGTATCTGTCGGCAGGACGTAGATGTTTTTTAATTTCTTCTTATTCAGCTTGTTATATTGCGTGTCTTAAGTCATGGTTTTGTTCTTGTTTTGCGTTACAAAACGTTAATAAAGTATATATCGTGTAAAATTATGAGTGTAAGAAAAGTTGTAAGACTCCATTTATTAGGTAATATAAAAAAAAGTTCCTACCTTTGCAACCCAAATTGGTCTTATGGCTGAGACCGTATTGTAATATCTTGATAATAACAAAATAATAAATATAAAATTAAAAATTAAAAACAATGCCTACAATTCAGCAATTGGTAAGAAAAGGCAGAAGGGTGCTTGTTGACAAGAGCAAGTCTCCAGCTTTGGACTCATGTCCTCAGCGTCGTGGAGTCTGCGTCCGTGTCTACACCACAACCCCTAAGAAGCCTAATTCGGCAATGAGAAAGGTTGCCCGTGTTCGTTTGACAAACCAGAAAGAGGTGAACTCTTACATTCCAGGAGAGGGACACAACTTGCAGGAGCACTCAATCGTGCTTGTTCGCGGTGGTCGTGTTAAGGACCTTCCTGGTGTGCGTTATCACATCGTTCGTGGTACTCTTGATACCGCAGGTGTAGCTAACCGTACACAGCGTCGCTCTAAGTATGGTGCTAAGCGTCCAAAGCAGAAGTAATCATAACCGAGAGGTTTAAAATCTAACATTTTAATCGTTTTGCTGGAGAATTGTTATAACAGGTTGAGTAAGCGGCTCAAGAGAGAGCACTGAAGAACATTGACAGCCCCAAGCAGAATTTATTTTCAAAACAAGAAATGAGAAAAGCAAAACCAAAGAAACGCGTGATCCTTCCGGATCCAGTTTTCAACGACCAGAAGGTCTCTAAGTTCGTGAACCACTTGATGTATGACGGAAAGAAAAACACCTCATACGAAATTTTCTACAAAGCATTGGATACCGTAAAGGAGAAGATGTCAAATGAGGAGAAGTCTGCCCTTGAGATTTGGAAGACTGCTCTCGACAATATCACTCCACAGGTGGAGGTTAAGAGCCGTCGTATCGGTGGTGCTACCTTCCAGGTGCCTACAGAGATTCGCCCAGACCGCAAGGAGAGCATCTCTATGAAGAACATGATCGCTTTCGCTCGCAAACGCGGCGGAAAGTCAATGGCTGACAAGCTGGCTGCAGAGATCATGGATGCTTTCAACAACCAGGGTGGTGCCTTCAAGCGTAAGGAGGACATGCACCGTATGGCTGAGGCTAACCGTGCGTTCGCTCACTTCAGATTTTAATTTTTTGATAAGGTAAAAAAGAATCATGGCAAAGCAAGATTTACATTTGACCCGCAATATCGGTATTATGGCTCACATCGATGCCGGTAAGACAACAACTTCTGAGCGTATCCTGTTCTATACAGGTAAGACTCATAAGATTGGTGAGGTGCATGACGGTGCCGCTACAATGGACTGGATGGCACAGGAGCAGGAGCGTGGTATCACCATTACCTCTGCTGCTACTACCTGTAACTGGAACTATGCAGGCAAGTCATACAAGATCAACTTGATCGATACTCCGGGACACGTTGACTTCACCGCTGAGGTGGAGCGTTCACTCCGTGTACTCGATGGCGCTGTTGCTACTTACTGTGCAGTAGGTGGTGTTCAGCCACAGTCTGAGACCGTATGGCGTCAGGCTGACAAGTATAATGTACCTCGTCTGGGTTACGTGAACAAGATGGACCGCTCAGGTGCTGACTACTTCGACGTACTCCGTCAGATGAAGGAAGTGCTGGGTGCCAACCCTGTTTCTCTCGTAGTGCCTATCGGTAGCGAGGAGACTTTCAAGGGCTTGATCGACCTTATCAAGATGAAGGCTATCTTCTGGCACGATGAGACAATGGGTGCTGAGTATGAGGTAGACGAAATTCCAGCTGACCTCAAGGACGAGGCTGAGGAATGGAGAGGCAAGCTGGTTGAGTCTGCTGCCGAATTCGACGAGGCTCTCATGGAGAAGTACTTCGAGGATCCTGATTCTATAACAGAAGAGGAACTCATGGCAGCTCTCCGCAAGGGTACTCTCGCAATGGAGTGCACACCGGTTCTCTGTGGTTCTTCATTCAAGAACAAGGGTGTTCAGACTCTTCTTGACTATGTTTGCGCATTCTTGCCATCACCACTCGATACACCGAACATCGTGGGTACTAACCCTGATACAGGTGCAGAGGAAGACCGTAAGCCATCTGAGGATGAGCCTACATCAGCTCTTGCGTTCAAGATCGCTACCGACCCATACGTTGGTCGTCTCGTGTTCTTCCGCGTATACTCTGGTAAGGTGGTTGCTGGTTCTTATGTATACAACACCCGCTCACGCAAGAAGGAGCGCGTTAGCCGTCTGTTCCAGATGAACTCTGCTAAGCAGATTCCTATGGAGATTATCGACGCTGGTGACATCGGTGCAGGTGTAGGTTTCAAGGATATCCGTACTGGTGATACTCTCTGCGACGAGGAGCACCCAATCGTACTCGAGTCAATGACATTCCCTGATCCAGTGATCGGTATCGCTGTTGAGCCAAAGAGCCAGGCTGACGTTGACAAGCTCGGTATCGGTCTCGCCAAGCTCGCTGAGGAGGACCCAACCTTCACAGTACACACTGACGAGCAGAGCGGTCAGACTGTTATCTCTGGTATGGGTGAGCTTCACCTCGACATCATCCTCGACCGTCTGAAGAGAGAGTTCAAGGTTGAATGTAACCAGGGTAAGCCTCAGGTTAACTACAAGGAGGCTATCACCAAGACCGTTAACCTCCGTGAGGTTTACAAGAAGCAGTCTGGTGGTCGTGGTAAGTTCGCTGACATCATCGTAAACGTTGGTCCTATCGACGAGGACTACAAGGAGGGCGGACTCCAGTTCATCAACGAGGTTAAGGGTGGTAACATTCCTAAGGAGTTCATCCCATCAGTACAGAAGGGATTTGAGAACGCAATGAAGAACGGTGTTCTCGGTGGCTATCCTATGGACAGCTTGAAGGTAGTTCTCGTGGATGGTTCATTCCACCCGGTTGACTCCGACCAGCTTTCATTCGAAATCGCTGCTCTCCAGGCTTACAAGAACGCTTGCGCTAAGGCAGGTCCAGTTCTTATGGAGCCTATCATGAAACTCGAGGTTGTTACTCCAGAGGAGAACATGGGTGACGTGATCGGTGACTTGAACAAGCGCCGTGGACAGGTAGAGGGAATGGACGAGACTCGTTCTGGTGCCCGTATCGTTCGCGCTATGGTTCCGCTGGCAGAGATGTTCGGTTATGTAACAGCTCTCCGTACAATCACTTCAGGTCGTGCTACAAGCTCTATGGAGTATGACCATCATGCAGCTCTCTCTAACACTATCGCCAAGGCAGTGCTCGAGGAAGTTAAGGGTCGTACAGACCTCCTGTAAAAAACACATATTAGAGAGAGAGGACGCCATTTAGCGTATGACTCTTAATTGACGTGCCTCTCTCTTTATTTCTTATATTATTAATTTCAAAATTAAAAATGAGTCAGAAAATCAGAATCAAGCTGAAGTCTTACGACCACAAGTTGGTTGACAAGTCAGCAGAGAAGATCGTGAAGGCAGTAAAGGCTACAGGTGCCATCGTTAGCGGTCCTATTCCATTGCCTACACACAAGCGTATTTTTACCGTTAACCGCTCTACTTTCGTTAACAAGAAGTCTCGTGAGCAGTTCCAGCTCAGCGATTACAAGCGTCTTATCGACATCTACAGCTCAACAGCAAAGACTGTTGACGCCCTGATGAAGCTTGAGTTGCCAAGCGGTGTAGAAGTAGAAATCAAAGTATAGTTTAATTTTTTAATATTAATTGAAATGCCAGGATTAATTGGAAAAAAAATCGGAATGACATCCGTTTTCAGTGCCGACGGTAAGAATGTACCGTGCACTGTTATCGAAGCAGGTCCTTGTGTTGTAACTCAGGTAAAGACCGTTGAGAAGGACGGTTACCAGGCCTATCAGTTGGCTTACGGCGAGATGAAGGAGAAGAATACCACTAAACCTATGCTCGGCGTATTCAAGAAGGCAGGTACAACACCAAAGAGACACTTGGCCGAGTTCAAGTTTGACGAGGAGTACAACCTCGGTGACACCATTACGGTTGAGATCTTCAACGACACAAACTTCGTTGACGTTGTAGGTACCTCAAAGGGTAAAGGTTTCCAGGGTGTCGTTAAGCGTCACGGATTCGGTGGTGTAGGACAGTCTACTCACGGACAGGACGACCGCGCCCGCAAACCGGGATCTATCGGTGCTTGTTCTTACCCAGCAAAGGTATTCAAGGGAATGCGCATGGGCGGACAAATGGGAGGTGACAGAGTGACAACTCAGAACCTCAAAGTGTTAAAGGTAATTCCAGAGCACAATCTTATTCTCGTTAAGGGAAGTGTAGCTGGTTGTAATGGTTCAACCGTAATAATTGAGAAATAATGGAAATTAGCGTATTAAATATCAAAGGTGAGGACACTGGAAGAAAGGTTACGTTAAACGAATCAATCTTCGGAATTGAGCCTAATGACCATGTTCTTTATCTCGATGTAAAGCAGTACCTCGCTAACCAGCGTCAGGGAACAGCAAAGTCTAAGGAGAGAAGTGAGCATGCTGGTTCTACACGTAAGCTCGGACGTCAGAAAGGTGGCGGCGGCGCACGTCGTGGTGATATCAACTCACCTGTACTCGTTGGTGGTGGTCGCGTATTCGGTCCTAAACCACGTGACTATCGTTTCAAGCTGAACAAGAAAGTTAAGTCTCTCGCACGCAAGAGCGCTCTTTCTTACAAGGCTCAGGAGAATGCTATAGTTGTTGTTGAGGACTTCACTTTTGAGGCTCCAAAGACTAAAGAATTCGTAAATGTTGCTAAAAATCTTAAAGTTGACGGACGTAAGACTCTCTTGGTTTTGCCAGAAGTAAATAAAAACGTATATTTGTCAGCTAGAAATTTGCAGCGTACCGAAATCATGACTGCATCGGCCCTCAATACTTACAAGGTTTTGAACGCTGATGTTCTTGTCGTGACTGAAAATTCGCTCAAGGCAATCGACGGAATCTTAACAAAATAAATTAATAGGAGACAGTAAATTATGGCATTCATTATCAAACCATTGGTCACTGAGAAGATGACTAAAATTACAGACAAGTCTTCTGTTGAGAAAACTTACAAGGTAAAGGGTGAGACACGCACAAAGAAGGCAGAGGCTAAGTATGGCTTCATCGTTCGCCCAGAGGCTGGTAAGCTCGAGATTAAGAAAGAAATTGAAAGTCTGTATAACGTTACAGTAATTAATGTAAATACGCTTCGTTACGCTGGTAAGCGCTCAAGCCGCTATACAAAGGCCGGACTCATCAAGGGTCAGAAGAACGCGTATAAGAAGGCAATCGTTACTCTGAAAGAGGGCGATACAATTGATTTTTACAGCAATATCTAAAATAAAAAATGGCAGTACGTAAATTTAAACCGGTTACACCGGGTCAAAGACACAAGGTTATTGGCACGTTCGAGGAGATTACTGCATCCGTGCCAGAGAAGTCTCTCGTTTACGGTAAACGTTCTACCGGCGGTCGAAACAACACCGGTAAGATGACTGTCCGCTATCGTGGCGGCGGTCACAAGAAGAAGTTCCGTATGATCGACTTCAAACGAGAGAAAGATGGTGTTCCAGCTGTAGTTAAGACAATTGAGTATGATCCAAACCGCTCGGCTCGTATCGCTCTCTTGTTCTACGCAGATGGAGAAAAACGTTACATTATTGCTCCCAATGGACTGCAGGTAGGTACTACCCTGATGTCTGGTAAGGATGCAGCGCCTGAGATTGGAAACACTCTCCCGCTCGCTAACATTCCAGTAGGTACAGTAATTCACAACATTGAATTGCGTCCTGGACAGGGTGCCCTGCTCGTTCGTTCGGCTGGTAATTTTGCTCAGTTGACTTCTCGTGAAGGCAGTTATTGTGTTATCAAACTCCCTTCTGGCGAGACTCGTCAGATTCTTAGTGCTTGTAGAGCTACTGTAGGTAGCGTAGGTAACTCGGACCACGCTCTTGAGTCGTCTGGTAAGGCAGGTCGCTCACGTTGGCTTGGTCGTCGTCCACACAACCGTGGTGTTGTAATGAACCCAGTTGATCACCCAATGGGTGGTGGTGAAGGACGTCAGTCTGGAGGTCATCCACGTTCACGTAAGGGCTTGTATGCTAAGGGACTCAAGACAAGAGCTCCAAAGAAGCATTCTAACAAGTATATTATTGAAAGAGCTAAGAAATAATCAAGTTAATTAGAGTAAATTATGAGTCGTTCATTAAAAAAAGGTCCGTACATTAACGTATCGCTCGAGAAGAAAATTCTCGCTATGAATGAAAGCGGAAAGAAGAGTGTCGTTAAAACATGGGCTAGAGCATCAATGATTTCCCCTGATTTTGTGGGTCACACTGTTGCAGTTCATAACGGAAATAAATTTATTCCTGTTTACATTACCGAAAACATGGTCGGCCACAAGCTTGGTGAGTTCTCACCAACACGTCGTTTCGGCGGACATGCTGGTAATAAGAAATAACAGGCAAACCATTGTAAAAAGAAATTAAAATGGGAGCAAGAAAAAAAATATCGGCTGAGAAAAGAAAAGAGGCCTTGAAAACAATGTACTTTGCGAAGCTCAATGGCGTTCCTTCTTCTCCACGCAAAATGCGCTATGTAGTTGACATGGTTCGTGGCATGGAGGTTAACCGCGCCCTTGGAGTTCTCAAATTCTCTAACAAGGCTGCTGCTGCAGACGTAGAGAAGTTGTTGCGCTCTGCTATCGCAAACTGGGAAACAAAAAATGACCGTAAGGCTGAAGACGGTGAACTTTATATCTCTAAGGTCTTCGTTGACGAGGGCGTTACAATGAAACGTATGAGACCGGCACCACAGGGTCGTGGTTACAGAATCCGCAAGCGTAGCAACCACATCACTCTGTTTGTTGATGCCAAAACTAATGATGAAAAATAATATAGTAGAATGGGACAGAAAGTAAATCCAATAAGCAACCGTCTTGGTATCATTAGAGGTTGGGAGTCAAATTGGTTCGGTGGTAAGAACTTCGGCGATAATTTGGTAGAGGATACCAAAATCCGTAAGTATCTTAACGAGCGTCTGGCTAAGGCTAGCGTTTCCCGCATCGTCATCGAGCGTACTTTGAAGCTTGTTACCATCACTATATGCACAGCCCGTCCGGGTCTCGTCATTGGTAAGGGTGGTCAAGACGTTGACAAGTTGAAGGAAGAGTTGAAGAAACTCTACGACAAGGAGATTCAGATTAATATTTTCGAGGTTAAGAAGCCTGAGCTTGACGCATCAATCGTTGCTAATAACATAGCAAGACAAGTTGAGGGTAAGATCGCTTACCGTCGTGCTATCAAAATGGCTGTTGCAAACACTATGCGTGCAGGTGCTGAGGGTATCAAGGTACAGATCACTGGCCGTCTGAACGGTGCCGAGATGGCACGTAAGGAAATGTACAAGGAGGGACGTACTCCTCTGCATACATTCCGCGCTGACATCGACTACTGTCAGGCAGAGGCACTCACAAAGGTTGGTCTGCTTGGTATCAAGGTTTGGATTTGCCGCGGCGAGATTTACGGCAAGGTAGATCTCACACCTAACTTCACACAGGAGAAGTCTAATGGCGGACGTCAGGGTGGCAAGCCAAGAGGTAACCGTAAGAGAAACAATAACCGTTAAAGTTAGAAACAAACATGTTACAGCCTAAAAGAGTAAAATACAGAAGACCTCAAGATGGACGTGGTAATAAAGGCAACGCTCACAGAGGTACACAGCTGGCTTTCGGATCATTCGGTATCAAGACACTTGAGGCAAAATGGTTGGATAGCCGCCAGATAGAGGCTGCCCGTACCGCAGCCAATCGTTATATGCAGCGTGAGGGTCAGGTATGGATCCGCATTTTCCCGGACAAACCAATCACTCGCAAGCCTGCTGACGTCCGAATGGGTAAAGGTAAGGGAGATCCAGCAGGATGGGTAGCCCCTGTTACTCCAGGACGCGTTCTTTTCGAGGTTGAAGGCGTTTCTTTTGACATAGCAAAGGAGGCTCTTCGTCTCGCAGCGCAGAAATTGCCTGTTAAGACTAAATTTATTGTTAGACGTGATTTCGATAAAAACGCTTAATTATGAAGATTAAAGAAGTAAAAGAACTCGAAACCAAGGACTTGGTAGAGAGAATAGAGTCAGAGGTTGCAAAGTACAATCAGATGAAACTTAATCATGCGATCACTCCTCTAGAGAATCCATCTCAGATTAAGTTGGCACGTCGTGACATCGCACGCATGAAGACAGTACTCCGCGAGAGAGAACTTAACAAATAACAATGGTCCAGATGGAAACAAGAAATTTAAGAAAGACAAGAACGGGTGTCGTTATCAGTAACAAGATGGATAAAACCATTGTTATTGCCTCTAAGTTCAAGGAGATGCACCCTATATATGGTAAGTTTGTCCAGAAGACAAAGAAATACCACGCTCATGATGAAAAGAATGAGGCTAACGTAGGTGATACAGTCCTCATTATGGAAACTCGTCCTTTGAGTAAGACAAAGAGATGGAGATTAGTTCAAATAATTGAAAAAGCTAAGTAAATATGATACAAGCAGAATCAAGACTTACTGTATGTGATAACAGCGGTGCCCGTGAGGCTTTGTGCATCCGTGTGCTTGGTGGAACACGCCGCCGTTATGCAAGTGTTGGTGACGTGATCGTAGTTTCTGTAAAGAACGTCATCCCGTCAAGTGATTTGAAAAAAGGTGCAGTATCTAAGGCTTTGATTGTTCGCACAAAGAAGGAGATTCGTCGTGCTGATGGTTCTTACATCCGTTTCGATGACAATGCTTGTGTTTTGTTGAACAATGCTGGTGAAATCCGCGGTAGCCGTATCTTCGGCCCTGTTGCCCGCGAATTGCGTGCAGTCAACATGAAAGTCGTTTCTTTGGCACCTGAGGTTCTTTAATATTTAAAGTAAGAGATTAATGAATAAGTTACATATTAAGAAAAACGATACAGTCATCGTTCTGGCCGGTGAGGACAAGGGCAAGACTGGTAAGGTGCTGAAGGTACTGGTTGACAAGCAGCGTGCTATCGTAGAGGGCGTGAATATGGTCTCTAAGAGCACAAAGCCAAGTGCTAAGAACCCTCAGGGAGGTATTGTAAAGCAGGAAGCTTCTATACATATCTCTAACTTGAGTTTGATAGATCCTAAGAGTGGCAAGGCTACTCGTATTGCAATTAAGATGAACGATGAGGGCAAGAAGGTCCGCATCGCTAAAAAGTCAGGGGAGGAAATCAAATAATGAATACAGCTGAATTAAAAACCGTTTACGCAGAGACAATCGCTCCTGCACTCCAGAAACAGTTCAACTATTCTTCTAAGATGCAGATTCCTGCCCTCAAGAAAATCGTTGTAAACCAGGGTCTCGGAGATGCGACACAGGACAAGAAGATCATTGATGTCGCTATCAACGAAATCACTGCTATCACTGGTCAGAAGGCAGTAGCAACATATTCTAAGAAGGATATCGCTAACTTCAAGCTTCGTAAGAAGATGCCTATCGGTGTTATGGTGACATTGCGTCGTGAGCGCATGTATGAGTTCCTCGAGAAACTCGTGCGCATCGCCCTTCCTCGTATCCGAGACTTCAAGGGTATCGAGAGCAAGTTCGACGGCCGTGGTAACTACACACTTGGTGTTACAGAGCAGATCATCTTCCCGGAGATCAACATCGACTCTATCGACCGCATCCAGGGTATGAACATCACTTTCGTGACATCTGCCAACACGGATGAAGAGGGTTATGCTTTGTTGAAGGCTTTCGGCCTTCCTTTCAAGAACGCTAAAAACGATAAATAAGATATGGCAAAAGAGTCAATGAAAGCTCGCGAGGTAAAACGTGCCAAACTGGTGGCACGTTATGCCGAGAAACGCGCAGCGTTGAAGAAGGTTATCGCAACTTCTAACGATCCTGTAGAGGCATACGAGGCAGCTCGTAAGTTGCAGTCTATTCCAAAGAATGCAAACCCAATCCGCTTGCACAACCGTTGCAAGATCACAGGTCGTCCAAAGGGTTATATCCGTCAGTTCGGTCTCTCTCGTATTCAGTTCCGTGAGATGGCTTCTGCAGGACTCATCCCTGGAGTTAAGAAGGCAAGCTGGTAATAAGCAGTTTCAATTTTTTAATATTGTCGGGGTAGGCCCGATTAATTAAACATTTTATATAATGACAGATCCAATAGCAGATTATCTAACGAGGTTGAGAAATGCAATCATGGCTCATCACCGTGTTGTAGAAGTTCCAGCTTCTAACTTGAAGAAGGAAATCACTAAAATCCTCTTCGAGAAGGGATACATCCTTAACTACAAGTTCGTAGAGGATGGTCCTCAGGGTTCTATCAAGGTTGCCTTGAAGTATGACCCACAGACTAAGGCAAACGCAATCAAGTGCCTTAAGAGAGTTTCCACCCCAGGTCTTCGTAAGTACGCTGGTTACAAGGAAATGCCGAGAGTTATCAACGGATTAGGTATTGCAATATTATCTACATCCAAAGGTGTAATGACTAACAAAGAGGCTGCCGACCTGAAGATCGGTGGTGAGGTTCTTTGCTACGTATATTAATTGGAGGATTGAATATGTCAAGAATAGGTAAATTACCAATTAGTATTCCAGCTGGAGTTACAGTAGCTCTTAACAACGGCGTTGTAAGTGTAAAGGGTCCTAAGGGTGAGCTTTCACAGAAGGTTGACAGCTCAATCATCGTTAAGATAGAGGATGGACATGTTGTTCTTTCTGTTGACGAGAACAGCCCTGTTAACTATAAGCAGAAAAATGCTTTCCACGGACTTTACCGTGCTTTGATCCACAATATGGTTGTTGGTGTAAGCGAAGGTTATCAGAAGGTCTTGGAGCTTGTAGGTGTTGGTTATCGTGTTTCAAACCAGGGAAACCTCATCGAGTTCTCTCTTGGTTATACACACCCAATTTTCATTCAGCTTCCTAAGGAAGTTAAGGTTGAGACTAAGTCTGAAAGAAATCAGAATCCTATCATAATTCTTGAGTCTTGTGACAAGGAGTTACTGGGACTTATCTGTGCAAAAATTCGTTCTTTCCGTATGCCTGAGCCTTATAAAGGAAAAGGTATCTTGTTCAAGGGTGAGGTTATCCGCAGAAAGTCTGGTAAGACAGCTGCAGCTAAGTAACTTTAATAATTTTCGATTATGACAACTAAGAAAGTAGAAAGACGAATTAAGATAAAATACAGAATACGTAAGCGTGTCAACGGTACAACCGAGCGTCCACGTATGAGTGTTTTCCGTAGCAATAAGCAAATTTACGTTCAGATTATCAACGACCTGACAGGCACTACACTTGTCTCTGCTTCATCACTCGGACTTGAGGCTATGCCTAAGAAGGAGCAGGCTGCCAAGGTTGGCGAGCTCGTAGCCAAGAAGGCTATCGAGGCTGGCATCTCTAAGGTGGTTTTCGACCGTAACGGTTATCTCTACCACGGACGAGTTAAGGAGTTGGCTGATGCAGCACGTAAAGGCGGTCTAATTTTTTAATCGATTATGGCAATGAATAAAGTAAAAATAAATAGTGACGTTGAGTTAAAAGACAGATTGGTTGCTATTAACCGTGTTACCAAGGTTACCAAGGGTGGCCGTACTTTCACCTTCGCTGCAATTGTCGTTGTTGGCGATGGAAACGGTGTCATCGGTTGGGGTCTTGGCAAAGCAGGTGAAGTTACTGCTGCCATAGCAAAGGGTGTAGAGTCTGCAAAGAAGAACCTTGTAAAGGTTTCTCTTCTCAAGGGTACTATCCCTCACGAGATCGAGGCTAGCTTCGGTGGTGCAAAGGTATTCCTTCGCCCCGCAGCAGCCGGTACCGGACTTGTAGCAGGTGGTGCTATGCGTGCTGTATTGGAGAGTGTTGGTATCAAGGACGTTTTGGCTAAGTCAAAGGGCTCTTCCAACCCACACAACCTCGTAAAGGCTACTATCGTTGCATTGAGCCAGCTGCGCGATGCATACACAGTGGCACAGACTCGTGGTATTTCACTTGATAAAGTATTTAACGGTTAATAAAGGAGAATTTTTATGGCAACAATAAAGATCAAACAGATTAAGAGTAAGATCGGTGCTCCAGTTGACCAGAAGCGCACTCTTCAGGCGCTGGGCTTGACAAAGATTTCACAGGTTGTAGAGCATGAAGATAATCCTACTATCCGCGGAATGATTAGAAAGGTACACCACTTGGTAAGTGTTGTTGATTAATTACTCGTAACATTAAAAAAAGAACAATTATGAAATTACATAATTTACAGCCAGCTGAAGGCTCTACACATTCACGTCGTCGTATCGGCCGTGGTACAGGTTCTGGACTCGGTGGTACTTCTACTCGTGGACACAAGGGTGCCAAGGCTCGTTCTGGTTATAAGAGAAAGATTGGCTTCGAAGGTGGTCAGATGCCTTTGCAGCGTCGTGTTCCTAAGTCTGGTTTCAAGAACATCAACCACAAGGAATACTTTTCTGTAAACCTTTCTACTCTTCAGACTTTGGCAGAGAGCAAGAACCTCACTAAGATCGGTCTTGCTGAGCTCAAGGAGTTCGGAGTAGTAAAGGGTAGAGTACTCGTTAAGATTCTTGGAAACGGCGAGTTGAAGGCTAAGCTCGATGTAGAGGCAAACGCTTTCTCTAAGACTGCTGAAGAGGCAATCAAGGCAGTTGGTGGTAACACAACTATAATCTAAGTAAATGAAAAAGTTTATTGAGACACTGAAGAACTGTTGGAAGATTGAGGATCTGCGTCAGCGCATCCTCATCACGATCCTGTTCGTGGCGATTTATCGTTTCGGCTCTTTCGTAGTGCTTCCTGGTATTAACCCTGCAATGTTGGAAAAACTGCAGAATCAGACAAGTGGCGGTTTGATGTCACTGTTGGATATGTTCTCCGGTGGTGCGTTTTCTCATGCTTCTATTTTCGCATTGGGAATAATGCCTTACATCTCAGCTTCTATCGTTATGCAGCTGCTTGCTGTCGCTGTGCCTTACTTCCAGAAGATGCAGCGTGAGGGCGAGAGTGGCCGCAAGAAGATCAACTGGTACACACGAGTATTGACTGTGTTCATACTCGTGTTCCAGGCTCCTTCTTATCTGATGAACCTCAAGGCGCAGGCTTACGGAGCTTTGGCTCCTGGTCTCGACTGGGGATCTTTCATCCTCACAGCCACTATCATCCTTGCAGCTGGTAGTATGTTTGTTCTCTGGCTCGGTGAGCGCATCACTGACAAGGGCGTCGGCAATGGTGTTTCACTTATCATTATGATCGGTATCATTGCCCGTCTTCCACAGGCTTTCATTCAGGAGACAAGTTCTCGCTTTACCGCCATCACAAACGGTGGTCTGGTAATGTTCATCATTGAGCTTCTCATCCTCTATCTTGTGGTTTGTGCTGCATTGCTCCTCACCCAGGGCACTCGAAAAGTTCCTGTACAGTATGCTAAGCGTATTGTCGGCAACAAGCAATATGGTGGCGCTCGTCAGTATATTCCTTTGAAGCTTTTCGCTGCAAACGTTATGCCTATCATCTTTGCTCAGGCTTTGATGTTCATTCCTCTCGCAGTGGTTCAGTATTCTACTGATGCCTCTAACGAAATCATCCGTTCTCTGATGGATCACCGTAGTTTGCTGTACAATATCGTGTTCGCAGTGCTTATCATTGCCTTCACATATTTCTATACAGCCATTACATTGAATCCTACTCAGATGGCAGAGGATATGAAACGTAATAATGGTTTCATTCCTGGCGTTAGGCCTGGTAAGGAAACAGCGGATTACATTGAGACGGTGATGAGCCGTATCACATTCCCTGGTTCTTTGTTCATCGCCTTCATTGCAATCATGCCTTCACTGGCAGCGTTGCTCAACGTGCAGGATGGATTTGCACAGTTCTTCGGTGGTACTTCTCTTCTGATTCTCGTAGGTGTCGTTATCGATACACTGCAGCAGATCGAGAGCCACATGATGATGAGACATTACGATGGTCTTCTCAACTCAGGACATGTTCGCGGTCGTAACGCTGGCGTTTCCGCTTACTAAGCACTGTGCAGATGAAAGTTTTTCTGAAGACTGAAGATGAAATTGAGTTAATGCGTAAAGCCAATCAGTTGGTGTCCCAGACACTGACTGAATTGGCTAAACGTATAAAGCCCGGAGTAACTACTCTATACCTTGACAAGGTTGCTGAGGAATTCATTCGCGACCACGGAGCAATCCCGACGTTCAAGAATTTCCCGAATCCCTATGGCGACCCGTTTCCGGCTAGTATCTGCACTTCCGTGAATGACATTGTGGTTCATGGAATACCAAGTGAAGATACTGTTCTCAAAGATGGCGACATCATCTCCATCGATTGTGGAACATTGCTGGATGGCTTCAATGGTGACTCTTGCTACACGTTCTGTGTAGGTGAGGTTTCCGATGAGATAAAGCAACTGTTGTCCACGACAAAAGAAGCTTTATACAAAGGAATCGAGAATGCGGTAGCCGGTCGTCATCTTGGCGACATCGGTTCTGCTGTTCAAGACCATTGCGAGAAAAAAGGTTATGGAGTCGTAAGGGAGTTGACGGGCCATGGCATAGGAAGAGAGATGCACGAAGACCCCCATGTACCCAACTATGGCCGGAGAGGTAACGGCATCCTGCTGAAGTCAGGAATGTGTCTTGCCATTGAGCCTATGATTACGATGGGAGACCGCAAGATTGCGATGTTGCCCGACCATTGGTCGATATGCACTCGCGACGGAAAGCCGGCTGCTCACTTCGAGCATACCTTGGCAGTGAGAAACGGTAAGGCAGAAGTTTTATCTTCGTTTAGTGAAATAGAAAAATTAGAAGCAAATTATTAAGTTATGGCAAAGCAAGCCGCAATTGAGCAAGATGGAACAATCGTAGAGGCACTCTCTAACGCCATGTTCCGCGTTGAGTTGGAGAATGGTTGTCCTATCACAGCCCACATCTCAGGAAAGATGAGGATGCACTACATCAAGATTCTTCCTGGTGACAAGGTAAAGGTGGAGATGAGTCCATACGATTTGACCAAAGGCAGAATAGTATTTAGATACAAATAAACTATAGAGATATATGAAGACAAGAGCATCATTGAAGAAACGTACACCCGACTGCAAGATCGTTCGTCGTAAAGGTCGTCTGTTCGTTATCAACAAGAAGAACCCTAAGTACAAGTTGCGTCAGGGTTAAAAAAGGGTTGGCACCCTGATTGTGAAGTCAGTCGTGTCGCTTTATTAACAAACAAATTTATTTATTTTATCATTTAACACAAAATGGCAATAAGAATTGTTGGAGTAGATTTGCCCCAGAATAAGCGTGGCGAAATCGCATTGACTTATATCTACGGTATAGGTCGAAGTAGTTCAGCAAAGATATTGGACAAGGCTGGTGTTAGCCGTGACTTGAAAGTCAACGAGTGGTCTGACGACCAGGCAGCCAAGATCCGTGAAATTATCGGCGCTGAATTCAAAGTAGAAGGTGATCTCCGTTCAGAGATCCAGTTGAATATCAAGCGACTGATGGACATTGGTTGCTATCGTGGAGTTCGTCATCGTAACGGTCTTCCAGTACGTGGTCAGAGCACAAAGAACAATGCTCGTACACGTAAGGGAAAGAAGAAGACTGTTGCAAATAAGAAAAAGGCTACTAAATAATAATTAGAGTTATGGCAAAGAAAACAGTCGCAAAGAAAAGAAATGTTAAGGTTGACGCTCTCGGACAGTTGCATGTTCATAGCTCCTTTAACAACATTATCGTGTCATTGGCCAACAGCGAGGGTCAGATCATCTCTTGGTCTTCAGCTGGTAAGATGGGCTTCCGTGGTTCTAAGAAGAACACTCCTTACGCTGCTCAGATGGCAGCAGAGGATTGCGCCAAGGTCGCTTTCGACCTCGGTCTTCGCAAGGTGAAGGCATACGTTAAGGGTCCAGGTAACGGTCGTGAGTCAGCTATCCGTGCTATCCACGGTGCCGGCATCGAGGTTACAGAGATCGTAGACGTTACTCCATTGCCACACAACGGATGTCGTCCTCCAAAGCGTAGAAGAGTTTAATCAAGAAGAATACCCAATCTGCCTTGCATCGCAAGTAGTTTTTTCTGGCGATGCAGGGCATCAACAAAGATTTTTTTAATATTATGGCTAGATATACAGGTCCGAAATCAAAAATTGCGCGTCGTTTTGGTGAGCCAATCTTCGGCGCAGACAAAGTTTTGTCTAGGAGAAACTTCCCTCCTGGACAGCATGGCAACAATCGTCGCAGAAAGATGTCTGAGTACGGTGTCATGTTGGCAGAGAAGCAAAAGGCTAAATACACCTATGGTGTACTTGAGCGCCAGTTCCGTAATATGTTTGAGAAGGCTGCAAAGGCTGAAGGTATCACCGGTGAGGTGCTGCTCCAGAACCTTGAGAGCCGTCTTGACAACGTAGTATTCCGTCTTGGTATAGCTCCTACACGTGCAGCTGCCCGCCAGCTCGTTAGCCACAAGCATATCGTAGTTGATGGCAAGGTTGTTAACATACCTTCATTTGCCGTTAAGCCAGGTATGGTTGTTGGTGTTCGCGAGAAGGCTAAGTCTCTCGAGGTTATCGAGACAGCGCTCGCTGGCTTCAACCACAGCAAGTACCCATGGATCGAGTGGGACGAGAACACAAAGAGCGGCAAGTTCTTGCACAAGCCAGAGCGTGCTGATATTCCTGAGAATATCAAGGAACAGTTAATCGTTGAGTTGTACTCTAAATAATCATTAAATTAATGGCGATATTAGCATTTCAAAAACCCGACAAAGTTGTAATGTTGGAGGCCAATGACAAATTCGGCAAGTTCGAGTTCCGTCCTCTTGAGCCAGGCTTCGGTGTTACCATAGGCAACGCGTTGCGCCGCATTCTGCTTTCCTCCCTTGAGGGTTATGCCATCAACACCATCCGCATAGCTGGTGTTGAGCATGAGTTCTCCTCAGTTCCTGGAGTTAAGGAGGATGTAACTAACATTATCTTGAATTTGAAGCAAGTAAGATTCAAGCAAGTAGTAGAAGAATTCGAGAACGAGAAAGTTAGTGTCACCGTTGAGAATTCCACAGAATTCAAGGCTGGTGATATCGGTAAGTATCTGACTGGATTTGAAGTGTTAAACCCTGATTTGGTGATTTGTCATTTAGACGCAAAAGCATCAATGCAGATAGACCTTACTATCAACAAAGGCCGTGGCTACGTTCCGGCTGATGAGAACCGTGAGTTCTGCACCGATGTCAACGTAATTCCAATCGATTCAATTTACACCCCAATCCGTAACGTGAAATATGCCGTTGAGCCATATCGTGTTGAGCAGAAGACCGACTACGACAAGCTCCTCCTTGAAGTCACTACGGATGGTTCCATTCACCCGAAAGACGCACTTAAAGAGGCTGCCAAGATCCTGATTTATCACTTCATGCTGTTCTCTGACGAGAAGATCACTCTCGAGAACACTGACGTTGAGACAAACCAGGAGTTCGACGAGGAAGTTCTCCACATGCGCCAGCTCCTCAAGGCACGCCTTGTAGACATGAACCTCAGCGTTCGTGCCCTCAACTGTCTGAAGGCAGCCGACGTAGAGACACTCGGCGATCTCGTACAGTACAACAAGACAGACCTCTTGAAGTTCCGCAACTTCGGTAAGAAATCGCTTTCAGAGCTTGATGATTTGCTCGAGAGTCTGAATCTGTCGTTTGGAACCGATATTTCTAAGTACAAATTAGATAAGGAATAATATCCGCATACAGGCGAAGGAGCCATCCGGCTCCTCCTGCCGTTGCGAAACTCCTTAAAACAAGAAACAAAAAATGAGACATAATAAAAAATTCAACCATCTGGGTCGTACTGCTGACCATCGCAAGGCAATGTTGACAAACATGGCTATCTCCCTGATCAAGCACAAAAGAATCACTACGACCCTCGCAAAGGCTAAGGCCTTGAAGAAGTTCGTAGAACCTCTTATCACACGTTCAAAGAACGACACAACAACTTCACGCCGTGTAGTTTTCCGTTATCTTCAGGACAAGTACGCTGTTACTGAGTTGTTCAAAGAGATTTCTACTAAAGTGGCTGATCGTCCAGGAGGATACACACGTATCATCAAGTTGGGCATCCGTAAGGGTGACGCAGCAGAGATGGCATTCATCGAGCTGGTAGACTATGATGAGAACATGGCCAAGACTCCAAAGGCAGCTGCCAAGAAGACTCGTCGTAGCCGCAAGGCTGCTCCAAAGGCAGAGTCTCCAGTAGAGGCACCTGCAGCAGAGGAGGCAAAGGCTGAGGAAGCTAAGGCAGAATAATTCTCCGAATATATCTCATAGGAATTAATCCGTCCCATCTCGGGGCGGATTTTTTTTTGGTGCGCTTATCCCAGATATTTATGCTGTTCCCCTCAGTGAGGAGCTGTGCTTCAACATAAATATATATATAATAGTTAAGTATTACTGTCTAAGTGATAAACAAGAGCATGCATCATACGATGATATTCACTGCATTGTAGGTCAGACGGAAAATTCTTCCTGTTGTCAACAATATCTTTGCTGTAAGGTTGAGGGTGCTACAATCTAGTATTGTGATAACTTGTTTCGTCCTATTCTTAACCCAAGTTTGACCCCTTATAAAATGTATTTCTTGGTGTTCAGCGTTTTACGCTTTTCATTTGTGCGACTGTGTACTACAAACTTTTCTGGATTTTGATTTTTCTGAATGGCATTTTCTTATACTTCAGTCGTTCATAAATATCATTTGCAGACTTATTCGGTTCGCTGCAAAGCCTCATTTGGACTTTCTCGCCAAGAGCATTCAGGGCCTCCGTGGTGCCTGCCTTCTGCGTTGACAACCTTCGTACTATCTCTGTCCAGTAGCATGTCTCACCTGTCTGTTTGAGTTTGTAGCGGATTGTATTGACTATCCAGTATGCGAGCAGTCCAATGAAGAGGTGGGCATCCGATCGGTCATCTTTCTTGTGGTGTATCAATGTTAACAGATACAAAGGTATGAATTTATTCAGCATGTTGTATATGATGGCACCTCATTTCTTTATAATTTCATTCAGTTCAGCAATGGATTGTATATATGGCATACTTGCAGTCTTTTGTTTTTTTAAGGTGTCTTTTGCTCGTTTCTGATTCTCAGTATCCCGCTATTACTCCTTAATCCTCGGATGAAATCCACTCTTCCCAAAATCACAATCCAGGCGGGCCTGATGGCCGATTAAGGCTAAAACAGGCGTCATTACCGGTATTTGGCTCCTCTTCTATCAAAAAAAATGAATTTCCTTTGCCTCTCTCAAAGCTTTCTTATAACTTTGCCCAAAGTTTTGCGCCAGACTGTTCTGGCTGTTGTTTAACCTATAAATCTGAAATAAGAATATGCCATTTACGAACAATGTCATGATTGTCCGTCACAAGCTGTTGACCGAACTTGTGAAGCTATGGAAAAATGACGAATTAGTAGACCGCATTGACCGTCTGCCTATCCAATTGAGTCCCCGCCGTTCAAAACACGAAGGACGTTGCTGTGTACACAAAGAGAGAGCAGTATGGAGATATAAGTCACTTCCGTTGTTGGGCATGACGATGGAAGACGAAACCGACGAGCTGACACCTCTCTCAGAATTTGCTTTCCGCGCCATGAAGAGAGCCGGCAGCGGTGCTCCAAGAGAAGATATCCTTACCGTTATCGACGAGGCTTGTTCATCCTGCGTTCAGATCAATTATGAAATCACCAATCTGTGCCGAGGATGTATCGCCCGCCATTGTATGACCAACTGTCCCAAGAAGGCCGTCCATCTGAAGAAGAACGGACAGGCATTCATCGACCACGACGCTTGTATCAGCTGTGGTATCTGCCACGACAGCTGTCCATACCATGCCATCGTATACATACCCGTTCCTTGCGAGGAGTCATGCCCGGTAAAGGCAATCAGCAAAGACGAGCGTGGCATAGAGCATATCGACGAGAGCAAGTGTATATACTGCGGAAAATGTCTCAACGCATGTCCGTTTGGCGCCATTATGGAGGTATCCCAGGTATTCGACGTGCTCTATAGAATCCGTAGCAAGAAGAAGCTCGTGGCCATCGTTGCCCCTGCAATCCTCGGCCAGTTCAAGGCAGAGAAAGACCAGGTCTACGGCGCACTCCGCGAGATGGGCTTTGCCGACGTCATCGAGGTGGCACAGGGCGCCATGGAGACCGTAGAGCGTGAGGGCCACGAGCTGCTGGAAAGACTCGAAGAAGGTCAGCCCTTCATGACCACCTCTTGCTGTCCTTCATACAAGGAGATGGTGAAGAAACACGCTCCCGACATGGCGAAATACGTTTCCGACACCCGTTCGCCGATGTATTACGCCGCCCGTCTGGCAAAGCAGCAGCATCCAGACGCCGATGTAGTGTTCATCGGTCCGTGCGTTGCCAAGCGCAAGGAAGCCCAGAGCGACGAAGCTGTGGACTTCGTTCTCACATTCGAGGAAATCTCTTCCGTGATCGACGGACTGGGCATCGACATGGGCACAACCACTCCATATAGCATGGCGGTGCAGTCGGTGCGCGAGGCACATGCTTTCGGAGAGTTGGGTGGCGTGACAGGCGCCGTGAAGGCATATCTCAAGGAGAAAGCCGAGTCATTGCAGGCAATCCAGGTTTCCAACCTGACAAAGAAGAACATCGCCATGCTGCGGGCTTACGGCAAGTCAGGAAAGGCTCCTGCCAAGTTCATCGAGGTCATGGCATGCGAGGGCGGATGTATCACCGGACCTTGCGTCCACAATGAGCTGAAAGCCGGAAAGCGCCAGTTCGACAAGGAATTGGGCAAGGAGACAAAGACCTATGATGATATGGATTGACAAACTACGCAGAGACCATGCTCTCGCGCCAGACGAATACCGGCAGCTGCTGGCAACGACAGACACCGATGCCGTGGAATATCTGCATCGGCAGGCGCGGGAGGTGGCTCTCAGGCAGTTTGGTCATGACATCTATATACGCGGACTGATAGAGGTGGGCAACCGCTGCCGCAACAATTGCTACTATTGCGGCATACGGGCAGCCAACATGTCGGTGGCGCGTTACGAACTGACAAAAGAACAAATCCTGACCTCTTGCCGGGAAGGCTATAAGCTGGGCTTCCGCACTTTTGTATTGCAAGGTGGCGAGAAGTCTGGCTCTTATGCTATGTGGGAAGACGTGGTCAGCGAGATACGCCTCGCCTATCCCGACTGTGCCATCACGCTCTCGCTGGGCGAGATGACGAGGAGCGAATACGAGGGACTGTTCCGTGCCGGCGCCAACCGCTATCTGCTGAGGCATGAAACATATAATGCCGACCATTACCGCAGGCTCCATCCGGAGTCTATGTCAAGAGAACACCGGCTGCAATGTCTGCAATGGCTCAAAGAAACCGGCTATCAGACCGGCACCGGCATCATGGTGGGCAGCCCCGGACAGACTCTGGACCATCTGGTGGAGGACATCTGCTTCATCCGGCGTTTCCAGCCGCAGATGATAGGCATCGGACCCTTCATACCCCAGCATGACACCCCCTTCAGGGATTGCCGTCCGGGAAGTGCCGACCTCACCCTGCGCCTGCTCTCCATCTTCCGCCTGATGTTCCCGTCGGTGCTGATACCAGCCACTACGGCGCTCTCCACACTCCTGCCCGACGGCAAGGCCCGGGGTATACTGGCAGGAGCCAATGTGGTGATGCCAAACCTCTCGCCGGCGGCATACCGCTCCAGCTATGCGCTCTACGACAACAAGGCGGCGATGGGCACGGAGGCAGCCGAAGGGCTGGCCCTGCTGAAACAAGAATTGGATAAAATCGGGTATCGTATATCTACGGCTCGTGGTGATTTTAAATGAATAATGACATGGACAAGATCTTTAATCCTGCCTCCGGTGAGGCAGAAGAGTTTATCAACCATCAGGAGATTCTCGATACGCTGCAATACGCATCGGAGCATAAGAACGATCGGGAGCTGATAGAGAATCTGCTTGAGAAGGCGGCGAAATGTGGCGGACTGACCCACCGTGAGGCTGCCGTGCTCCTGGAGTGCGACGTCCCCGATCTGGTAGACCGCATCTTCCATCTGGCAAAAGAGATAAAGCAGCGCTTCTACGGCAACCGCATCGTGATGTTCGCACCGCTCTATCTCTCCAACTATTGCGTGAACGGCTGCGTATATTGTCCGTACCACGCCAAGAACAAGACCATACCTCGCCGCAAGCTCACCCAGGAGGAAATCAAGCGGGAGGTCGTAGCCCTGCAGGATATGGGTCACAAGCGTCTGGCGCTCGAAGCCGGCGAAGACCCGCGCAATAATCCTATAGAATACATCCTGGAGTCTATCCGGACCATATACGGCATCCATCACAAGAATGGAGCCATCCGCCGCGTCAATGTGAATATCGCCGCCACCACGGTGGAGAACTACCGCCGCCTGAAAGACGCCGGCATCGGCACGTATATCCTCTTTCAGGAGACATACCACAAGAAGCACTACGAGGAACTCCACCCCAGAGGTCCCAAGAGCAACTATGCCTACCACACCGAGGCTATGGACCGCGCCATGGAGGGCGGCATCGACGATGTGGGCATCGGCGTTCTCTTCGGTCTCAACCTCTATCGCTACGATTTCGTGGGCCTCATGATGCACGCCGAGCATCTGGAGACAAAGTTCGGAGTAGGTCCACACACCATCAGCGTGCCCCGAATCTGTCCGGCAGACGATATCTCAACAGAGGACTTCCCCGACGCCATTTCCGACGAGATGTTCGAGCGCATCGTCGCCGTCATCCGCATCGCCGTTCCATACACCGGCATGATCATCTCCACCCGTGAGTCAGAGGCCGTGCGCCGCCGTGTGCTGGAGCTTGGCGTGTCGCAGATCAGCGGCGGTTCGCGCACCAGCGTGGGAGGCTATGCCGACTCAAAGCCGGAGCATACCGAGCAGTTTGACGTCAGCGACCATCGCTCGTTGGACGAGGTGGTGGGCTGGCTGCTCGATCTGGGACATATCCCGAGCTTCTGCACCGCCTGCTATCGCGAAGGACGCACCGGCGACCGCTTCATGTCGCTGCTCAAGGCCGGACAGATAGCAAACTGCTGCGGACCGAATGCCCTGATGACGCTGCAGGAGTATCTCGAAGACTATGCCTCGCCAGAGACCCGGGCGAAGGGACAGCAGGAGATTGCCAAGGCGTTGGAGCATATCCCGAACCCGAAGATAAAGGCGATTGCCACGAAGCGGCTGGAAGAGATAAAACAAGGAAAGAGAGATTTCAGATTCTGACACAGATATGGAGAATACACCACAGGTTTCCCGCTTGCATATAGCCCTCATAGGGAAGAGAAATGCCGGCAAGTCGTCACTGCTCAACGCATGGTTGGGACAGGACGTTTCTATCGTGTCCAGCGTTGCCGGAACTACCACCGACGCCGTGAGGAAGGCTGCCGAACTCCCCGGACTGGGGGCTTGTGTGATTATCGACACACCGGGATTTGACGACACCGACCAGCAGCTGGGACATCTGCGCGTTGGCAAGATGCAGACTGCCGTGAAGCAGGCCGACATCGTAATTCTGGTGGCTGTCGGACCAGTGCTCACGCCGGAAGAACGGGAGTGGGCTTCTTGGCTCAAGCTCAAGAAGACCCCCTGGCTCCTTGCCCTGGGCAAGGCAGACACCATGGAGGATGCAGAACAGGCAGCCGACCGTCTGTCCGGCGAACTGGATGTGCCCGCCGTGGCTGTCAGCGCCTTGCGCCGCAGCGGGTTCTCCAGGATGATGCAGCTGCTGCTCCAGCTCCTGCCGCCCGATTTCGGCAAGGAGACCATCACGGGCAGTCTTGCCGCTGAGGGCGACAGGGTGTTGCTCGTGATGCCACAGGACAAGGAGGCGCCGAAGGGACGCCTTATCCTCCCACAGGTGCAGACCATCCGTGAACTGCTCGACAAACGGTGCATTGTTTCCTGCTGCACTCCCGACAAGCTGGCTGCTGCTCTCGCCTCGTTCCGGGAGAGTCCACACCTGATAATCACCGATTCGCAGGTCTTTCCGCAGGTGTACGGACAGAAGCCAGCCGACAGTCGGCTGACATCCTTCTCCGTGCTCTTCGCCGCCTACAAGGGCGATGCCGTGGCGTTGAAACAGGGAGCGGAGAGCATAGCCCAGCTTACAGACCGTTCTCATGTGCTGATAGCCGAAGCCTGTGCCCATGTGCCGGCGGGCGAGGATATCGGCAGGGTGAAACTGCCGCGTCTGTTGCGCAAGAGGGTGGGCGAGGGCCTTCAGGTCAGTTTCGTCAATGGCCGTGATTTCCCCGAAGACCTCTCGCCATACGATCTCGTTATCCATTGCGGCGCCTGCATGTTCAATCGCCGTTATGTGTTAGACCGCATCCGTTCCTCACAGTCGCAAGGTGTGCCCATCACCAATTATGGCATGGCGATAGCCTATCTCACCGGCATCCTGCATAAGATAGACTTCGCAGGATAGTCTGTTGGAATATATGAAAAACTTGATTTCTCCAGAAACTGTCAGATTGTCTGGTTTTTGCTCTAACGCATTGATAATCTGATGATTATCGACCTGACAGTTGCTTTGGATTGTCTGGACAATTCGTCATCCTCAAGGGTGGAATGTCATTTGTCCACCAGTTCCACGAGGAACTCGTTGCCTCGCCATGTCCTCCTCGACGTCATTCCGGGCAGCGCCTTCAGCCGGCGGCTGAGTGTCGTGAGATTGGTAGAAGCCATTGCCGCCGCACCCGCCTTCTGGCGCAGATGCTGAAATATCGCCACCGTGGTCATATACTCACCCCTGCCGTTCTCCTTGCCGATGCGGAAATACTCTTTGAAGAAATCCTCCGCCGCCATAGTGCGCTGAAACCTGTCGTTGCTCATCGTCAGCAGCTCCGTTTCCAGTTTGTCGAAATACCAGCGGCGCCCGCTCTCTATCTCGCTCAGCGCCTGGGCATAGAGCTGGGTGTAGTCTATTGGCGTCGACACGTCGATGGGCCGGTTGAAATCCACACAGATGAAGCGGCGGCTCCCCGACGGGTCGCTCAGCACATTCTGCATGTTGCTCGTGGCGATGAACGATGCCCGGCGCGGCAGTTCCTCGATGGCGGTTCCCCACGGGCGCTTCATCTTCACCGCCGGCAGCTGCACCACATTCTTCAGAAATCCCTCCTGCAGCTTCGGCGAAATTTGGTTGAACTCGTCCAGATTGATGAGCAGCAGTTCCGACATCGCCCTCAACACCTGCTTCTTCTCTGCCAGCTGCAGACTGTCGCAATATCCCCATTTCAGTTCCGGCGGCAGCAGCCGGCGGCAGAACGTGCTCTTGTTGAAACCCTGGTCGGAGATGAGCAGCGGCACGTTGCTGTTGCCATACAGCTCCCCCGTCTTGCCCGTCCATTGCGCCACCATCCCCAGGAACCACGTGTGGAATCTCTCCCTCCACTCCGGGTCCTCCGTCGGCACCGTGTCGGCGAGTCTGCCGATATGGTCGCTGCCGTCCCAGCGGCCCTCACATTTGGCGAGGAAGTCGCCGATGGGGTCGAAGCAGCCGATGAAGTCAGACCCCACATAGTTTCTCACGTCATTGAACCCCACGGCGATGCCCGCCAACTGCACCTCCAGCGTGATTCTCTTCAGCGCCCTCATGTCGAGCATCAGGAACGTGCCGTTGCCGTCCCTTTTCATATACTCCGTGCATTCAGTCACCGTGTTGTATCTCAACACATACCTCCGCCTGATATGCTCCACCATCCTCACCACATGTGAGCACCTCGTCGGAATCCTCTCCCCGGTCTCATTCTCCGTGTTCGTCACTTCCGTTTCCTCACTCGTTTGAGTCCTGTTCATTCTCTCAAACCACTTCTCCGAGGTCTTGGCAGATATCCTCAACCTTCCCCTTTTGTTTGTTCTTATGCTTTTTGTTTTCATGGTATTGTCTGTTTTTTTAGCCAAATGGCCGATTTGGAATTTTAGTCTGTTTTGGTTCAGAATTGGGCACGGTGCTTGCCCAACATGGGCAAGGTGCTTTCTCAATAGGGGCAAGCAGCTTGCCCCGGTTGGGCATCTTTCCTGTCCGTTTCGTGCCCATTATTTATTTAAAAAGCTGACCATCTCTTCGTAGAAGTCAAACTCCACGTCGTCATACCCATAGTCGGCGAAAATCCTCTTTATCTTCTCCTGCTGGTTTTCCGTCAGTTTCCACGCCCCCGAGTCGTATCTCGAAAAGTCCCTTCTGTTGCTCATTGTCTTGATGATGTCGTGGCGTATGGCCTTATAGTCGCATGCCTTCACATTGCCGAGAGCCTTCTTGAATCCCCATGCCACCTTTATCTTCTTCATCTTATGAAACAGTTTGCATCCTTCCACCGGATTCGTGGTCGGCAGGATACATTTCCCACACAGGTCCTTCTGTTTCATCTTTCTGATGACATGCCATCTCGTGCATCTCTTCTTTATCTCGCAGTTTTCGTTCAAACAATGAACCCAATTGTACGGTGTCGTGAATTCTCCCTTCACGAAATCCGAATACTTGATTTCATAATGCATACTCAATGCTTTTTTAAAGTTTATAATTATATTATCCCGGTCCTTTGTTCAGCCCTGATGATTGATCAGAGCTTGGCGAGACAGTGATGCAGTCGTGCGCGCTTCGCTCCATCCCGTGTCCGCTTTCCAGTCCGTATGCCTATAAAATAAAGTCCATTTTCCCCTCATGTCATATTCCATCCCCTTCCATACGATTATTTCTTCTTATTCCCAACCATCCAGACAATCACCCGATGGTTTTCACCATGCAAAAAATGCGGAAGCGTCTGAATTACAGATACTTCCGCATTGGCGACCAGATGGCTGACGGTTTTTTTGAAAAAAGTGGGTGAATTGGATATTATGACCGATTAGAGCTAAATCGGTCGGATTTCCGGTCGGATTTCCGGTCGGATTATATTCCACATTCTCTAATGCCAATATCCGTTTCAAAACAACTCTTCCTGCATTCACGTGTGAACAGCATCCCGTAGAATAAGAGATTTATCTCCTTTCATTATCGCTATAAATCATATAGCAACACGACTATTCTATATTTGCACTCACTTTTTTATAAGAAAATGTTACATAATTTATGAAAATGTTTGTTTTGTTTAAATGAATTTAATAATTTTGTAGCGTTTCCACGCCGATACCATCGTCGTCATGACGTTTCGTGTCATTCAGATGTCCGGCAACAGCGATTGATGCCGATTGGGGAAGGGATGGGGACACGACATATAGAAGGCGTTTACTTGACGCTTTGTTCTTGACTCTCTGAAACTTCGCAAACTTTAGATACTGTCAACGAACCGAGCAACGGTAGATGTCTACGGGTGTGATTATATCACGGCCAGTGGAGTATTGTACCTATGTGTATTTTTTTGCATATAGGTTTCAACTACTCCATGTGGCGGCATATATATATCATATCGGCGTGGGCTCTAGCGTTGTCTGTTCTACAGTATCGGGCAATGCGAAGGCCTCAGAGAGTGGGACAGACGACGAGCGGTTCCCACGCTTGAACCAGTATGTGTTTTGTAAGTGTCTGTAAATCAAAAGAAACTTTACGGAATCAAGCGTAAATGATACCATAAAGTTCCCATTGTCTGCAAGAAATCAGTCTTGCGCTGTTTACATCAGAAAATGAATTGCTTGATGCAAATTAGCGATTAACATCCATTAACTCCGCTTTTGCTGTTTCAATGGCAGGAAGTTTCAATTCATCTTCATCCTCCAAATCGCTTAGAATTTTATCAGCAAGCCAAAGAGTTAGCATTTCCTTTTCGTCCACTTTGAAGTATGTTGCCATTTGAATTACTTGGCATCTTTTTGCTCGTCTGTCCCCGCGTTCAATCTTGCTGAACATGGGTGTGTCTATTTCTAAGTATGCAGCCACTTGACGCTGCAATATTCCTTGTTCGTCTCTAAGAGACCTTATCTTGTTTCCTAATAACATATCCGTTTTATTCTTTGTCTAATATTACGATTTCCCAATAGCCTCCATATCTACCACCTGTTCGTTTAATTTTGCCTAATTCACGAAGTTTACGTATTTGCTTCTCAACTCCTCGTGAAGACATATTCAATTGCATTGCGATTTCAGCGGCTGTTATATGTGGGTCTTGTTTTATAATATCTATAATCAAGTCCTTTGTTTCCGAACTTCTTTCCGAACTTTTCGTTTTTGTTTCCGAACTTCTTTCCGAACCAAGTATGTCTGTTTCCGAACTGTTGCTATTCGTTTCTGAACTTTCACGACATCCTTCATGAACAGGAATAGTAACCAAGAACGTCAAGCGGTCATCTGTAGTTTCAAAGATGGCACGTGGTGAACCATTCTCTGCTAACTTTGTTTGTATTGTTGGAACACCAGTTGAGCGACCCTCTGTAAGGTCAAGTTCTTTTAAGAAATCACCCAAACGACGGTTGCGATAGCGACGGCTTTTTAGCATATCGCCCTTTTCTATATCCTCCTTGGAGATGCTTCTGTCAGGTCCAGGACAATTGAGTATAGAGATTCCGCTTGGTTCAATGGTAATCTCTATTGGTTCATGCTGCAAGAAATCTCTGTGATATACAGAGTTTACAACTGCTTCCTCAATAGCATCGTATGGATAGTTCCAAAAACGTTCTGCCTCCTGCCTACCGGAAATCTTACGCACATGCTCTTTGAGTACATTGCTCTTGATGTAATCCATTGTCTGTTTTATCATCTGCGGAACACTGCCTTTGAATGTAACTTCTGTGAAATTGTTTGGATCATTCATCTTTCCGTTAGGGAATGTCACTACATCAATCTGAGTGTAAGGGAAGAACTTGCTTGGATTCTCGCAGAACATCATGGCTACCACATTGCGAAGCAAACGGTTTTCTTTTGGTCCTGTGTACAGTTCCATTTGGTCAAGTATGGTAGGAAGCGGAGTCGTTATCACATCATCAGCCAGTTTGCTACCCACTTTGACAAGATAATCACGAAGAAGCACCAGAGAAATATCTTCCAACTGGATGTCGCTATTGCCTCGTTCATCAAAAGGCACACGATTAGCCAACTCTCGTAATTCAACGAGCGCTTCGCCTCTTGCTTCAATGCTACTTGTACCACTGCGGATGTAGAAGTATTCTTTGGTTCCTTTCGCCGTTACATTTACAGGTACAGAATAAGGGCGATAACTACCAGCAGGACACCATATAACAATCAACTGCTTCCCATCTACTTCCTCTACAGAAGTTCGGGGTAAGTAGTATGGAGTCATTTTGTTGTTGTAGCCCACCATCTCTTGCAAAATGTTATCTATATTTTCCATTGGCACGCCTTCTACAGGTCGTATTGCCATGCCAGTCTTATCATCGGTATCTACACCTACAATGATATATCCACCACCAAGGTCATCAAAGTCATTGGCGAAAGCACATATACTGTGATATATGCTTCCTGGGTTCCAACCTTTCTTAAACTCAATGCGGTTGGATTCAATCTTCTGCTTGTTAAGCAGATCGTTTATGTTTATTGCGAGTGCCATAATTCATATGGTTATATTTAATCCAAGATTTTGTTATTTACGGTTGTAGATTCTTGTATGTTTTTCTACTCGTTCATATTATATATGAAGAATCCATCACAAACAGAGAATTTGTTGTTTTGAAAACTTTTCTAAGTCTCTTTTCTCTTCACATTTATAAAAAGAACGTACTATGAGACTGTTTTCTATACAATAATTAGTTTGCCCATATTTTAACCACATAATATATTTAACTTGCTGAAATTCAAACAACAAATATTCTGTCTTTATTGTTATGGGATTAATTTTATTATATGCAACTACTAAGGATAGTAGTGATTTTGGAAGATTGTTCACATCTACAAAAGGAATGTTTTCATTCAAGGTTCCTCCTACCTTGCTATTCATAAGAGGATAATAATGCCTTGTGAGTACATGGCAGTATGTATATATGTCCGCAAACACATTTATGTTATTAATTACTATTTTGTCGTATTTTTCCTTTTGGGGCTTCTCGTCAAAATACAATCGTACCTTATACATTATATGGAAAAAGACCGCTTTCATATAGGTCGTTTTTCCACTAATAACAATCGGATTTTCGGTCAAATTGTTAACTTCCTTCCATTTGCGGTTAAATAAAGGCTTTAATATTGTTATATATAATCCTTTTCCACTGTTCAACTGCTCACTCCAATCCAACATTAATTCCTCAAAAAGAGTTTTATGCCGTTTTCTCTCTTCATCCAATATATAACCATCATAATCATAAACATTTTTCGAAAAGTCTATGATTCCGTCTTTCCCCGTAGCGTATATTAGAATCAATAAATTAAAAGCGTAATCTTTTGCCTCTTTTATGCTAAAAATATCAAATACTTTATTATTATTATCATCACGTAAAATTCTCATGTTGTCAAACAGAAAATTCTTTTCATGCCATTTGAGTCGTTTTATATTTTTACGTTCACATACAAACTTATGCATATAACGTTCCAATGGAATCTTGCACTTTTCAAAAGTGTTCATTTCCTTTAGTTCTGTTCTTGTATAAAGCATTTGTCTTGATTTTAATTAAAAGTATCGTGTCCGAATCTGTCAACATATCCATATTTTCCATAACGTTGTACTACTGCAAAACCTTCAGAAAACTCAAACGCATCATCGTAATTAAATGGAATAACAATTTGGTTATGTTCATTGATGTATCCGTATTTTCCATCTTTTTTCACAGGTATCAAACCTTCATTAAAAGACCAACCGCTATAATCAATTTCATAAATAGGAGGTATAACTATCTGCCCTGTAGCTTTGTCCGCAAATCCATATTTATTGTTAATTCCAATAAGAACATATTTATCATCAAATCCATTTGCTATAAATGAATATTTGCAAGGAATTGTGAATTCTCCTCGAGTATTCACCAATCCTTCCCAACCGTTTTTGTCTTTAATGGTACAATATCCCTTTCTGAAACCTTCGATGTTTTGTGTCTCAAAAAAATCAGTTGCCTGTTTTCCATTTTTATAAATAAATGCTCCTTCAAATGCAGTTTTGTGCATAACGGGAAAACCATTCTTGTCATGTGAAAATGTCAATCCGCCTCTATATCTCATTGATAATCCTGATGAAAATGGGAAACCTGTTAGACCTGTTTGGAATGGAATTACAATTTTGCCAGTTTTGTCTATATACCCCCATTTATCATCAACAACACCATCTTCCCCTCCATCAATACTTACTCCCACAAGTCCTTCGCTAAAGCCACAATCATTATAAAGATTCTCATATTTACAGGGAATTACAAGTTTGCCATTCTTGTCCACAAAACCAATCAGACCATTTTTACGGACATCTGCCAACCCTTCACTAAATGTCCCACAATATTCATAATCAAATGGAACGACAACATTACCTTCTAAGTCTATAAAACCTGACGTTTCATTAATAAATGCAGCAGCCAGACTGTCATCTTTACAAAGATTTATATTATCATATTTACATGGAATAACCATGTTTCCTTGCCGATTAATAGCACCTTTTTTATCTCCAAGTGTTACTACGGAAATGCCTTTGTCATAATCTTTCGCATCATCGTATTTGCAAGAGATTATTTCATTGCCTAATTTATCGATAAAACCATATTTTTTCCCCTTGCAAACTCTAGCAAGCCCCTCATGAAATTCATAGAGTCTATCATATTTTTTAGTGGCTGCTGTCAACTCTTGTGAAACTTGGTTGATTGATATGTCTGCTATTTTTTTTCTACCAAATATTCCCCACAAGCCCCAGATTAAAAGCAACAACAATAAAATGAAGAAGAAAATAACACATTTCTTCTTTTGAGTAACTCTCATCTGAACTTTGTTTGTGTCCTCTACCATTATATCTTTAGTTTTGGGAGTACACTTCTCTTTAAAAGCGGAAATGTTATCCGTTATATCGAGATTTGCATGTAAAGGTTTACCGCAATAGCGACAAAACGAAGAGTCCTTATCTATAGACTTACCACAATATTTACAATACATACCAATGTAGCAATTTAGTTATTTCAATATAAACTTATAATCTGTGTGACATTATACTATTAAGTTGCAAAGCGTCATCCATTAAATGCTGTTTGGTATTATCCTCCAATGTTATTGCTCAGAGGTTAGATTAAACCAATAGACTTTCTTTTGATAGAATTGTCAATTATTGACTACAAAAGTAGGAAATCTTATTCAGACGAAAGAATAAATAACTGGAAATCTTTATTTTTGGCATCGCATTTCTATAATTTGAGGCGATTTGCAGTAACCAACGCTACAAATCGCCTCTCATTGGTATGCTCGGCATGAGCTTATTCTAATGGGTGCAAGTCCCTAACAAGCCCTAATAGCGGGAATTATATAGCCAATAGCAAGGGTGTCCACTGCGAGGTGGAATCTGAAAGAAGCAGGCGGCAAACATCTGGCCTAGCGTACAGAAACTTCATATAAGGCATATGACCATGGATGAGATTGCCAAACAAATCAAAGTCCTATAGCTATTCGGAACGGTCGGTGTAAATGAAGTGGGTAGATGGAAAGACAATGCCCTTATCCGAGGAGGTCTCACGGACGCTTCAAATAGTTTTTTTACGAAAGAAGTGAGATTTTAGCTCTTCCTTAGGCATTCTCTTCTTTTTTGGACTTGCACTGTTAGCATCCGAGCTTGCACTGTTGTTGGCGCTACTAGTAACTTGACATATTGTGTTATCACCAGAGATTGATAGGTCTAATCCAAACATATTAGTGCTTTTTGCAGGCAAACGATAGCGCATACCACGTCCATATCCGTAAGCCTCTAACAGATCATTTTTTACCATCAACTTCAGCAGCTCTGAAATAGCTGATTTGTGCATATTCAGTACATAACGGAGACGCTCGTTCGTGACGTCTCCCTCATCACATGCTAATCTTCCCGTCTGTAAAATAAGCCTGTTTAAACAGGCTTATTCTGCAAACAGGTGTTTAGGCGTTGATAATCAGGTAGTTGGAGGTGTAATTTAATTCTGGGAGGCACGGATTTGGGGCTCTTTGCTTCATATTATGCATTGAAAAAGGGCTGAAAAGGGCTGATTTTGCAAAATAAGCTTGTTTTTATGAGCTTATTTCTACAAAATTTGCAGATTAGGAGAAAATAGGCTATATTTGTAGCCTAAAATGCGATTGTTATGGAGTATACGGCAATTTTGGAGAAGCAGATATTGGGGAGATTGAAAGTTGACAATCCCTGGTGGACAGAAGGAAAGGTTCCATCTTTTTATGGAAAGATGAGTCCCAGACTATATCTTGATATCTTTTATCCCTTGGTGAAGGATGTCGACATTCAACGTGCTATTATATTGATGGGACCTCGGCGAGTAGGCAAGACCGTGATGATCTATCATTCGATAAAAAAGCTGATAGACGAAGGGGTCTCACCGCAGAATATCATTTATGTGTCGGTGGAGACTCCGATATATAACAATATTCTTTTGGAGCAATTGTTTAATCTGGCATGTCAGATTCTTGGCAAGGAGAAGGGCAAGGAGCAGTTTTTTGTCTTTTTTGACGAGATACAATATTTGAAAGACTGGGAGATAAATCTTAAGTCTTTGGTGGATACATACCACAATGTGAAATTTGTGGCATCTGGTTCTGCAGCTACAGCACTCAAGAAGAGCAGCAATGAGAGCGGAGCCGGGAGGTTTACTGATTTCAATCTGCCGCCATTGCTTTTCTTTGAGTATATCCATCTGCGCGGCTATGATATTATCATGCGTGAATCCAAAGTGGAGTGGGGCGGCATAGAGAGTGCTGTATATGATTCCATTGACATGGGCCAATTGAATGAGCTTTTTCTGGATTATATCAATTTTGGAGGTTATCCAGAGGTGGCTTTCTCAGCTCGTATTCAGAAAGATCCCAGCCAGTTTGTGCGTCATGACATTGTTGACAAGGTCTTGTTGTGCGATTTGCCGAGTCTTTACGGTATTTCCGATGTGCAAGAACTTAATTCCTTGTTTACTATGATAGCTTATCATAGTGGGATGGAGTTCTCGTATGATGGAATGTCGAAAGAATCAGGGGTTAAGAAGGAAACCATTCGTAGGTATATACAATATCTGGAGGCTGCTTTCTTGATAAAAGTGGTGAATAAGACCGATGATACGGCAAGGAGGTTTCAGCGCCAGACCACGTTCAAGATTTATCTGACGAACCCCTCTTTGAGGTGTGCTTTATTTGAGCCGGTGAAGATGACAGATGGAAATATCGGTGACATGATAGAGACGGCTGTTTATTCACAGTGGATACCGCGCGATGAGCGTATCGCATATGCAAACTGGAAAATAGGCCGCACTCAGGGAGAGGTGGATCTGGTAGGTATTAATGATGCCTTGCAGAAGCCAAGTTGGGCGGTGGAAGTGAAATGGACTGACCGTTTCTTCGACAGACCCTCAGAATTGTCTTCGTTGAAGTATTTCATGGAAAAGAATCATTTGTCTCAGGCCTTGGTCACAACTATAGGGCAGAGAGGCAGGAAGGATATGGATTTCGGCACACTGCATTTTATTCCGTCAGCCTGCTATGCCTATACTGTTGGCGAAAACACTTTGCGACAGGCGAAGAGAAGCTTTGGCTTGTGATATCTGTTAATAAGATTGGCGTGTTGCTTATCTGAAAATCCCCCAAAATCCAGTCAAGCTCTGATGAACGATTCTGGGCTAACGGGATAAACAAGGATTATATTCTAAAGAGTTAAAATCCGAGCAGGCTCTGATGGCAGATTCGGGGAAAAGCAGGACAAACAGAGATAAAAACAATAAAATCAAGATAAAAATATGACAAAGAAAAGCCTTCTTATCAAAGACACTACGGTGGATGAACGAATGGCAATCGTGAAGGAGTCGCTTAACTTCTGCGACGGTGATTGCGATGGAGTGGATATGGATGACATGTATGACGACTATATCTTCGGTCGTCGTGAACTTGCCGATATCAATCTGGAATTCAGCCGGAAACATGCCGGTGAGGTGGTGCCAAACCGTCCTTCGGCACCTCGCGGCTGCATGGGACGGTAACCATTTGCATTGGCATGAAAAAACGGATTGTCTGGAGCGTTGTTGGCTTCGGACAATCCGTTTTTTTTGTTTCAATTAAGGCTTTGGGGCTGAACTTCAAATGGTCATCAAAATTTGTTTGACTAAACTCCACCTCGCCCATCAACCCGATTCAAGCTGAATCACTTTATAGTCGTTTCATACACCGTTTCGGGGTCAGCCTTGCCGAAGTCCATGTCGCAGTAGGCTTTGGGGAGGTCGGACATGTCGAGGGTTATCTCCTTGTTTACGGGGCGGTCGGGGGCGAGCAGGGAGTGGGAGAAGAGCCAGTCGTAGGTCTTGCGCATATAGAAGAAGCGTGCCGGAGCACCGTGGTTGGCGCCCTGCAGCCAGGTGTAGCGCAGACGGGAGTCGTTGCCGGACTTCTCGAGGTCGTTGACCACCGATTTAGACTGGCTTATGGATACCGCCCTGTCGGCAGTGCCGTGGATTATCCAGAGGGGCAGCTTGCCGAGCGGCGTGCGGTCTTTCTTCGAACAGCCGCCACACATAGCCAGAGCCGCCGCCACTTTGTCGGGATATGTGCAGGCGAAGTCGAGGGTGCCATATCCGCCGAGACTCATTCCGATGACATACACACGGGTGGAGTCGCAGGCATAGTTCTGTTTCGTCCATTCCAGCACGTCGTTTATCTTCTTCGGGTTCCACGCTCCGCCGGGGTTTTGCGGCACCACCACCAGAGCGTCTACCTGCCTGCCCTTCACTATGGCGTCGAGTGGTCCGTAGCGTCTAACCCTGTTCAGGTCTCTTCCGCAGAGGCTCTGTCCGTGCAGGAATATTATCACCGGAGTCTCGTTGAGAGTGTAGTAATATTCCGTTGGGGTGTAAACCCAGAAGTTGTAGCCACCGGGTATGGCGTCTTTCACGGGGCGTATGAAGTCGTATTGGGCTTTAGTCTGTAATGATGCCGACAGGATGAGCGTCAGCATGAAAATGATTCTCCTTATTATATTTGGCATGTCTTTATGTTTTGTTCTAAGAGAAAACGCAGATGGGTAGTGGTTTATTGTGTCGGGAGGGGTGTAATGTGGTGTCGTTATTGGAATTTTGGGTAGGAAACGCAAGATGCAAGTAGAAAATAACGACCGGTTTATGTTAAAAACAAAAGAATTTTTATTAATAATGGTTACAAACACCTTGTCTGTCCGTTTCTCAACTATAAGGAAGAATACAATTATTTTAAAATCTATTTTTATGAAGACAAGAAAGATGTATAATTCAAGTGCCAACTTGAAAAAGATGTCCATCACGCTTGCTCTGTCCTCTGCAATGCTTTGTCCTGTGGCAGCCAATGCCGCAGGCAACGGAAACGTTGCCCCTTCTCCACAAGCTGTTCAGCAAAGTGGGGTAGTGAAAGGTAATATTGTTGACGAGACAGGACTGCCAATGATTGGTGTTACCGTTATCCCTATGGGACAGACAAAGAACGGTACTGTTACAGACCTCGACGGTAATTTCACCTTGAACAACGTTTCGGGAAAGGTGACTCTTGAAATTTCATACGTTGGATACAAGACCCAGAAGGTGCAGGCCACCGTCGGCACCCCATTGTCGCTCAAGATGGTTCCCGAGTCAAACCAGCTCGACGACGTTGTCGTTATCGGTTTCGGTACCGTTAAGAAGCGCGACCTCACCGGTTCGGTAGCCTCAGTGAAGTCAGACGTCATCCTTCAGACCCCTACCACCAGTGTTGCTTCAGCCATGCAGGGCCGTATCTCAGGTCTCGACATCAACGGCAGCGAACTCCGCATCCGTGGTAACCGTTCAATCAGCGGCGGCAACTCTCCGCTTGTGATCATCGACGGTGTGCAGGGCGGCAGCATGAGCGACCTCAACCCTAACGACATCGAGTCTATCGACGTGTTGAAAGACGCCTCCTCAACAGCCATCTACGGTTCGCAGGGAGCCAACGGTGTAATCATCATCACCACCAAGAAGCCGGAAGCCGGCAAGATGTCAGTGTCTTACGACGGTTACGTCACGGCAGCCTTCCGTCCCGACCGCGCCGACTACCGTTCGCCAAGCGACTACTACAACACCCGTCGCCTGGCAGCGCAGAACGCCGGACTCTGGAGCAGCGAGGCCGACGACCAGTCGCTCTTCTCAAGCAACGAGGCATACGCAGCCTATAAGGCAGGCGCATGGACAAACTATGAAGACCTCATGCAGAAGAAGACCACATGGAGCACCAAGCACACCGTGACCCTCTCTGGAGGAACAGAGAAGACGGCAGCCCGTTTCTCTGTGGGCTATGCCAACGACGGCGACAAGTGGAAGAAGAGCGGCGGTACCGACCGTTACACCCTGCGTGCCAACATCGACCACAATTTCCACAAGTGGATCAGTGCAGGAGTGACATTCCAGCTTGCCCATACCCGTTCAGAGTATTCACCATACATGAAGGCAAAGAACACCGGTCTTGAGCTGGGTTCACCTTATGGCGTATACAACAATGAAACCGGCGAGTACAGCATCGGCAACGAACTCGTGACATATCCGCTGGCAGCCGACGACTATGTTAACCCGCTGATCGACCGTATTGACGGCGACAGATACAAGAGAGAGACCTACGCTACAAACGTAGTGGCAAACGGATACTTGGATATCCACCCGATTGAGGGTCTCTCATTGCGCTCGACACTCAACACCCACATCACCAACTCCTCTTCAGGCGACTTCATTGCCGAGAACCACTCTACGCTTATCGAGAGCGGCAAGACAAGAAGCCAGTCTAACATGTCGAAGGGTTCTTCTACATACGTGGAGTGGAACAATGTGTTGACATACAACTTCAAGAAGCTCCTTCCGGAAGACCATCACCTCTCACTGACATTCCTCACCACATGGGGAAAGAAGGTAGCCGACAATCTGAGCGCTACATCCAATGGCCAGACACTGGCAAGCAACCTGTGGTGGAACATGGGCAGCAACGACGGTGGTGAGGGCGCACTCTCACACTCAAGCTATTATCAGCAGGCACAGAACTTCTCTTATGCCGGCCGTGTGATGTACGACTGGAAAGGCCGTTACCTTTTCCAGGCATCCCTCCGTCGTGACGGTTCTTCAAAACTCGCTCCGGGTCATCAGTGGGAGTGGTTCCCATCAGCAGCCTTTGCATGGCGTATCTCCGACGAGCCTTGGATGAAGCAGACCAAGTCATGGCTCGACGACCTGAAGCTCCGTGCCACATACGGTGTGTCAGGTAGCCAGAGTGTAAACGCATACGCTACATGGAGCGGTGTTACCTTCGCCGACTGGAGCTTCGGATTCCAGGATACACAGGCTAACCGCTACTTGCTCGGTGTGGTTGACAACGGTTACTACAAGATTGCCAACAAGACCACGAAGTGGGAGCGTTCAGCATCCTTCGACCTCGGTTTCGACGCAGTGCTCCTCAACAGCCGCTTGAACATCACCTTCGACTGGTATTCACAGAAGACCACCGACCTCCTTCTGCAGCGCTCACTGCCTACATCAGCAGGACAGGACGGTAAGTATGCCACTATGGTGAACATCGGTTCAGTGAAGAACCACGGTGTGGAATTCTCTATCAACAGCCGCAACATAGTGACAAAGGACTTCACATGGGGTTCTACACTCACATTCTCAGCCAACCGCGAGAAGATCGACGAGCTCTACGACAATCTGAAGGAACTGCAGACAGGTACAGAGAAGGAGACACAGACCTATATGGTAGGTCATCCTATCCACTCATACAAGACATTCAAGTATCTCGGCATCTGGACCACCGACGAGGTGAACGCCTGGACCGACGAGACAGCATACTACAAAGACGCAGCCAAGACACAGCGCTTCCAGGCTGGTGACATCAAGGTTGCCGACCTCGACGGCGACCACGTGATCGACCAGAACAAGGATATCGCTTATGTAGGTTCCACATCACCAGACTGGTTTGCTGGATTCAACAACGACTTCCGCTACAAGAACTGGGACCTCTCAATCTATTTCTATGCTCGCTGGGGACAGTGGGGCGAGAGCAAGGTGGCAAACTACGACCCTTCTACCGGTGGCATCTACTCTAACTTCGACTACTGGGTGGCAGGCACAAACGAGGGCGGCTCTCTGCCGGCACTCTACAAGGGCCGCAAGCTCTTTGACTACGTTGGCTACCAGAGCCTCTCTTACTGCGACAACTCATTCATCAAGCTGAAGAGAATCTCACTCGGCTACACATTGCCACGCACAGCATTGAAGGCAATGGGCGTAAATAACGTGCGCATCTATGCCACAATCAACGATCCTCTCTACTTCGTGAAGAATGACTGGCAGAAGCACTTCGATCCAGAGGGCAACCAGCGCAGCGTAACCGTTGGTCTTAACGTAAACTTCTAATCACCGTCAATAAAGGAAACAAAATGAAGAATTTCAATAAATATATTATCGCGGCACTGCTCGGTGGAACGACGATGGGATTCACCTCATGCTCGCTCGACGAATATAATCCAAGCAATGAGGGTGCCGACGCGGTCTTCGTTACCGAGAAAGGTATGGAGAACCTCGTGAACCAGATGTATTACAACTTCCGTTGGAAATTCTACGGACGTGAGGACCCTTGCCTCTATATGGAGGGATCGGCCGACATCTGGCAGAACATCGGATCAAACTACGACTACGGTAAGCAGCTCACACGCTGCGTAGACCTGCAGGGCGACCGCGGACAGTTTGCCAACGTGTGGAACCGTGTCTACGACAACATCAACGTCTGCAACACCATCATCGGCAGGCTCGACGACTGCAAGGAACTGTCGGCAGACAAGAGAAGCGACTTCGAGGGCGAGGCAAAGTTCATGCGCTCCTACTGCTACTGGTGGCTCACTGAGTTCTTCGGCGACATAGAGCTCAAGACCAAGGAAACCAAGGACCCGGAGTTCACAGCCAAGCGCACCGACCGCAAGACAATCTACGACGAAGTGATCATCCCCGATGCCAAGTTCGCTGCAGAGAACCTGCCTGTCACTCCTTATGAGGGCAACGTAGGCCGTTCTACCAAGAAGGCAGCCAAGGCACTCCTCGCACGTGTTCTTCTGACCCGTGCACAGTATGAGGAGGCAGGAAGCGACGCTCAGAAGGCTTTCTATCAGCAGGCCCTCGATGCAGCCCTCGACGTGATAAACAACAAGGCAGCTCTCGGAATCAGAATCTATGACACTTACGACGAGATATGGCAGGCAAAGAACAACAAGACGAACACCGAGTATCTGTGGGTGGCTACGTTCTCATCAGTATCTTCACTGAATGCCGACTCCAAGCCAAACCGTCTGCACTCATACTTCTCTCCGAAGCTCGTGGGCAACGCCGGTATCCAGAACACACAGACATCGTTCGACTATCCGGCAGAGTCAACACTCCTCATGCCTACATATTATTTCATGAACCTCTGGGAGGATTGGGACGCTCGCTACGATGCCGACTTCCAGGAAGCCTTCATGAACCCGTCGAAGTATCCTTACAAGTGGAAAGAGGCTGAGGCCAACAAGTATAACCAGCCAGAGCTCAAGGACAAGAAATCAGCAGTGAACGACACTCTGCTCTATTTCACCCGCAAGCACATCGACGACGAGACAAGCCGCAACTATGCCACTGTAGACATCGACGAGCTGTACGACACAGGCAACGTGAACGCTTATGGCGGTGCACCTCTGCGCAACTACAAGACCGATGCTGCCAACTACGACTCCAAGACTTCGCAGTATATCGCCGCTTCATTCCCACGCTTCAGAAAATACCGTATCTGGGATGGTGATGAGAACGGAACTATTCTCCTTATGGACCAGAAGGCAAACCAGAAGGCAAGCCATGCCGACGTGCCGATAATGCGCTATGCCGAGATGCCTCTCATCGCTGCCGAGTGCTATATCGCCCTTGGCAATCCAGGTGCCGCTGCCGACATGATCAACAACGAGATCCGTACGGCACGTGTAGTGAAGGCTGGCCACAGCCTGAGCGAGGCACAGGTGACTGCGTCACAGATGACCATCGACTGGATTATGGATGAGCGTGCCCGTGAGCTTTGCGGCGAGTGGCTGCGCTGGTTCGACATCAAGCGTGTTTACTCTCCACAGGGCAAGTTCGCTTCCACCATCATCGGCCGCAACCCGAGTATGACAAAAGACGACTGCATGCAGGAGTATCATGCCCTACGCCCGATTCCAAACACATTCCTCGACAAGCTCGAGAATGCGTCAGAGTTCGGTCAGAACCCTGGATACAATCCATATACGAAATAATGGCTGACGAGGAATTCCTCGTTGAATAGTAAAAAAAAGCGGAGTGTCATGGTTACAATACCATTGGCACTACGTCTTTTATTTAAATATAAACAAAGGACTATTTAAAAATTAAAGATTATGAAGAAAATTCTACTTTCAGCAATCGCCCTTATGGGTATGGTTTCAGCCAGCGCACAGGAGGCTACAACTCCTTACATCCTTTCTCAGGTTGAGGCAAACACTTATGCCGTTACGATGACAAACGATGAGATCACTGCCGCTTTCGATGCACAGTGGGTTGCAGACGCTTGGAATATCGGTGCCGCTCTTCCGGCAGGAACAGTGATGTTTGAGAACGACGACCTCGTCATCACAGCTGCCGTTGACAAGACTCCAGTATATACCGCAAACGGAAAGCTCTCTCAGATCAAGAAGGAGAATCCTGGTTATACTGGTTATGTTAATGCCGGTTCTACATTGGCTCAGAACAACTGGGAAGAAGGCATTACCATCCAGGACATTGCAGAGGTTAAGGCAAACAACCATGGTATCGTTGCCGTTACACCTAAGAAGGCAGGTGTGTTGAGCTTCGGTGTTTATGCCGGCAACAACAGCCGTGCGATCGGTATCTACAAGCTCGCTACCGATGACGAGAAGGCAGAAGGCGAGTTCGGAGCAATGATCGCAACGAACAACTTCCGCAACGATGGTGAGAACGGAACCGTTGAGAACGCTCCTGCTTTCGTTGAGGCTCAGGTAGAGGCTGGCCGTCAGTATGCTTTGATGGCCGGTGGCAACAAGAACCTCTGCTTGCACCAGATCAAGTTCGTTGCCCAGGGTGGTAGCGTAGACGGCATCAGCTCGGCAGAGACTACAACAGTAAAGAACATCACTGCCATCTACACACTGGCTGGCGCACAGGTGAGCAGCTTGCAGGACGGAGTGAACATCGTGAAGTATAGCGACGGCACATCAGCAAAGATCGTTAAGTAACAATCTCTCAATATGGACAACGTCCACACCGATTAGCGTATCGATGAAAAAACAACTCCCATCAGGCATTTCGTCAGGCGGGAGTTTTTTTCGTCCTTCCTTTGAACTTGTCAGGGAAAATGCTATATTTGCAAAAAATACTTGGTTTATGACGAACGATGGTATAACGATACAAATGATTAGGGAAACGGCAAGTAAGATACTTCCCGTTGATGCCCGTGTAGTCCTTTTTGGGTCACGTGCAAGAAATACCGCACGTGAAGATTCCGACTGGGACTTGCTGATTATATTGAATAAAGACCGTCGCAGCGTGTCTGATATAGAAAAGTATGCATGCCCATTCATGGAATTGGGCTATGAGAACAATGAGGAGATAAATCCTGTCGTTTATACCCAAAAAGAATGGGATGAGCGTAAGTTGACTATGTTTCACCATAATGTAGAAAGAGAGGGCGTAGATTTATGGCATTAGATATAGAATCTCAGAAAGAAATTGTCAAATATAGAGTAGAAAAGGCAGAAAAGACATTGATTGAGGCAAAAGATTGTGCAGCTTGTGGTCATTGGACATTAGCTGCAAATCGTTTGTATTATGCATTGTATTATGTCGGAAATGCTTTGTTGGTAGACAAGGGAATGTATGTAAAGACCCATGCAGGCATGATAGCAAAGATTAATGAGCATTTTGTCAGGACAGGTATCCTTACAAGAGAAGATGGTCGTACGATATCGATTCTTCAGAATATGCGTCATTCGGGTGATTATGACGATTGTTTTGAATGGGAAGAAGAGGACGTAAAGCCTTTTTTCGAAAAAACAAGGCTTCTTATAGACAAAATCAAAGGATTGCTGACATGCGTTCGGTATTGATATGATTAAAGAATGCTTGTGAAAGGCGTAAATATAGAAAAGGCAATTTAAAGGTTAAAGCGACATATTCAAAGGGTGTGTCGTAATATACGGCAGCCTGAAAACTGCCAAAGAAGGATATTTTAATATATTCATCTCCCCCTCCGGAGACCCGAATCTCAACAAAACTACTATAAACAAAACTACTATAAACAAAACTACTATAAACAAAACGATATGCTAAAGAAAATCAGAAATGCCGGTATCACCGCTTTGGCGCTATTGGCGTTGCAGCCAGCCTATGCTACCATCGAGGGCAGTCTCGACCCCACGTCGGTAGTGGCGCAATGGAGCAACTCATCAACCTATCCGAAAGTCATCGACATTAATTTCAGCGACGCCACATGGCCCGACACCTGGAAGGGAGAGACAGGAGTAGACTGTCCCGACTTTGCCAAGGGCGGTTATGTCAATGCCGTGCTGAAAGTGGGAGCCAACGGCGGCACAGCCGTGCAGTATCCTGTGCTCTTCCACAACTGCACTTTCGCCACCAAGAAGTCATACAACGGTTTCGCCGGTGCCACGGCAGCCTTCTGCCGACAGTATTACCTCGGTCAGAACAAGACCGGCAACAGCACCGCCACATTCAACGACTGGACCGTTGCCGGTCACACGCTCCATCTCGAAGACAACATCACATACGACGCCTCCGGCAACCCCAACTATGGCGAGGCAGGCTTCGTCCAGATGTGTCGCGACGCAGCTATCACAGATGCCGCCGGCAACAAGGTGTCGCAGCACGGATGGATAGAGATAGACCATATACCATACGTAGACCGTGTGCAGTGGTCGTGGTCGTCAACCTCCTGGGGCCGTGGCATAAAATGCGACTATAAGATTGGCGACGGCGAATGGAAACCGCTCGTATGGATGGGGTCAGAGAAACACAAGATGGGATGGACCGTCTTCTCCGACCAGGGCTATTTCATGGAGAACGTCATCAACGCCTCCGACGTGTCGCTCCGCTGGAGAGTGTGGGACGGCGAAGACCTCAAGAATCCCGTGCAGGTGGATGCCGACGGCAAATGTCCTTTCACCACCTCGCTCAACCCCTACGCCCAGATGCAGGCGCCACGCGTTCACAAGATACAGATTTTCGGTAGTGAGATAACCGCCGAACAGGCACAGTATGCCACAGACCATCCCGTATCTGACGTAGGCACCCTCTCCGACCTCGGCGGAGGCAGCGGTGAAGACGGTGAGACCGTCGCTCCCGACGACAATGCCGCCGTGGTGATATCCACCGTGGCACAAGACGGCACCGGCGACTACACCAAGATACAGGATGCCATCAATGCCATTCCCGAAGGTTCGCGTGGCATCATATACATCCGTCCGGGAGTGTATGAGGAGAACGTCTATGCCGGAAGGAAGAGCACGAAGAACAAATACTTCTCTCTCATCGGCGAAGACAAGCAGACCACCATCCTCACCTCTGGCGTAAGCCGCGGAAAAGGCAATGAGGACAATACCTACAACGACTGCGCCGCCCTCAACGTCTATGCCAGCCGCTTCTATGCCGAAAACCTCACCATCCGCAACACCAGCGGCAATGTGGGACAGGCAGAGGCACTCTTCACCAACGGCGACGCCCATATCTTCAACAACTGCATCCTCAGCGGCTATCAGGACACCTATAAGGCAAATGTGGGAGCACGCGGCTATTTCACCAACTGCACCATAGAAGGCGCCACCGACTTCGTCTACGACGGAGGAATGGAATGGTTTGACAGTTGCCGTATCCACCTCCTCAAGGGAGGCGGCTATATCACGGCACCTGCCGAGAGCGGCATGCCGATGACCAAGGTGATGTATCCCGAGCTCAGTGCCGACAAGTTCTATCCCGGTCTCTTCTTCCGCAACTGCACGGTGACGGCAGCCGATGGCGTTGCCGACGGCGCATACTATCTCGGCAGACCATGGAAGGAAACCTGCGGAGCGATGTTCATCGACTGCAAGCTCCCCAAGGCTATCAACGCCAAGGGATGGAAAGACTGGAGCGGCTCTGAAAACAAGGCATCGCTATACGAATACAAGAGCATCGATGCCGCTACGGGCAGTCTTGCCGACGTGTCGTCGCGTGCCAGCTTCTCACATCAGGCAACGGATGCCGAGGTGGAGGCATATATGAACCCTAAGTTCCTCTTTGCGAAATACAAGGATGAACCGTTCGACTACGAGAAGATTCTCCGTGGTGCGGCAGCGCCGATGAACTTTGTCGTGACCCCTAACGAGATCTCATGGGAGAGCGACGACAACGCTGCCGGATATATTATATATAAGGATGGCGCCTTCCTTCGTTTCACCACCGACCGCTCCCTCACCAAGGATGCTGCCGATGATGCCAGATACAGTGTGGCGTCGGTATCCAGGAAGGGAGTCGTGTCAAAGGCGGTCCTCGCTTCCGATGCTCTCCGCATTACGGCATTCCCTACGGCAGAAGGATTCGGGAAATATGCCACAGGAGGCCGTGGCGGTAGGGTGGTGAAGGTCACTTCGCTTGCCGACGACGGTTCGGAGGGCACCCTGCGCTGGGCGTTCCAGCAGTATCCCGGCGAACCTCTCACCATCGTGTTCGCCGTGAGCGGCGACATCCGTCTTGCCGACCAGCTCCGCATAAACCGTGCCGACTGGACACTCGCCGGACAGACAGCACCGGGCGACGGCATCGTCATCACCCACAACAAGATAAACTTGGGCGGATCGCAGAACTTCATCATCCGCAACGTGCGTTTCCGCTGCGGACAGAAGGATGTGAACGGACAGATTCTGCAGGACCAGGCACTCGGCGTGGAAAACTGCAACAACTACATCTTTGACCACTGCGTGGTGGGATGGTCGATGGAAGAGAACATGAACACCCAGGACTGCCACTTCCTCACCGTGCAGAACACCATCGTTCACGAAGGCCTCTACAATGCCGGCCACAAGAAGGGCAAACGAGGCTACGGCACCCAGTGGGGCGGTTCGCCGGCGTCTTATTATCGCAACCTGCTTGCCGACAACAAGTCGCGCTCGCCGCGTATCAATGGTGCCAGAGGCGAGGATTATGTTGTCTTCCTTGAGTATATAAACAATGTGAACTACAACTTCGGCGGCAACGGCGGATGCTACGGCGGCGAGAACACCGCCGACATAACATCATACAACGGTATGAACTCAGCCCACGAATGCAACTTCATCGGCAACTACTACAAGCCGGGACCTGCATCCAACAAGTCGGGTGTCGTGCTTGTCACTTCCAGCTACGCCCGAAGTGGCGCCACCTCCTGGGGACCGGCAAAATGGTATGTCAACGGCAACGTGATAGAGGGCGACGCCAACCGCACCGCCGACAACTGGAAGGCGATGAGCGCCGAACATTATTCGCTCTCCGACATCAGAGTGGATGAGCGCATCGTGCCGGAGCACAACTACTACAAGTATTCAAAGGCGGGCAACGTGGGCACCTACGACCCTGAGATGTATATGATATACAATGTGGAGAGTGGCGAACAGGCCTATCAGACCGTTCTCCGCACTGCCGGCACCATCCGTCGCGACGCCGTAGAGAAGCGTGTCGTTGAGGAGGCAACCACGGGAGTGAACCTCTACGGCGGTGCCACCTATGGTGCCAAGAAGGGAATCATCGACACCGAGGCTGATTGTGAAGGCTTCATACAGTATGCCACCGACTACACCGTGCCGACAGACACCGATGGCGACGGCATTCCCGACGACTGGGAGCGCCAGCATGGTCTCAATCCTGAAGTGGCAGACCAGAATATGGTCAATGCCCAGGGATACACGGCGCTTGAGGTATATCTCAACAGTCTGATGGGTGAGCAGCAGTCTTCTGAATTCCATGTCAACGCCATCCACTCCCTCCAGGCAGCTCCGCTTGTGGCATACGACCGCACTACCGCCACTCTGCGTGTCAGCCAGAATGCCGTGGGTGCAGTCCTCAAGGTGTATAACACCGCCGGACGCCTTCTTTCATCCCGACAGATTACGTCGGCCCTTACTTCCCTCTCCGATGTCAAGGCTCCCGTCTTCCTCGTCCGCATCGAGGGCAGCAAGGTGGCGCCACGTGTCATCAAGGTGGTGAAATAAGCTGATGTATCCAAAAAAAAGAATATCGCTCAGGTCTTTTTCTTGGGCGATATTTTTTTCCCATGCATTGGCAGAAGCCTGAAAGCAGGAATACGGATATTATAATATGCCATTATTGGGCAGCTGTCTGTCGTCAATTCTGCCCATCCGGGGTAAGCACCGTGCCCATGTTGGGTAAGCAGCGTACCCAAGTTGGGCAAGCACCGTGCCCATTTTTTGGTTAAAAGCCAGACAAAATCCAATCTTCTAAAAGACAAAATCCACGCAAGCCCTAATGACCGATTTGGGTTAAACACACGCTGAATTATTTCAGCCCAACAGATGTGCGTAATGTCTACATTCTTTCTGAAAAAACATCTTATTGACAACAAAATGTTATTTTTGTTATAATTTTTTCTATTATTTTTTTGTTATATTAAAATATTTATTACTTTTGCATCCAGTACTATACAGATTGCTGCATGTTTTTCTATAAAAAACTAAAAACGGTGCATGTCCTATAGAAAGGAAGACGGAAACAGAAGGAAATCAGAGCATACCTTGTTACATCCCTATGGTATAACGAAGAAACACGACATATCGACATATTTGGAAAATAACTTAAACATATACTAATTTTTAAACTTTTTATTTATGAGAAAGACGTTACAAAGAACATTCGGACTTCTCTTCTTCGCGCTTGTTGGCGTGATGACGGGAACGGCCCAGAACTCTTTCCCGTATTCTGTCGATTTCACGACGGCTGGCGACCTCGCCGGCTGGACAGCCGTGGATGACAGTCCTACGAAGGGAGTTACTTGGGAGTATGGAACGGGAGCGTACAGTCAGGCAGATGCTGCTCCTAAGATGTGCGCTATCATGAAAGAAGATGCTGCTTCTAAGCATGTTGATTATCTCGTTTCTCCAGAGTTTACCGCTACGGCAGGTGCTACCTATTACATCAGCATCAAGGCCCAGTATAAAGGTTATGCAAGGTGTGGCGTGCAGGTAGGCAAGAGCGCTACCGACATGTCGGCAAACTCAGTGATAAGTGAAAACGTTGCGAGCTCGTTCGGTAAATATGGTAATGGTTGGTTCGATTATAAGGGTGTTGAGCGCGCCAAAACGGCTAAGGTTGCTTATACGGCAACAGAGGACGGACCAATCTATTTCTCTCTCTATGCTCATTCTATGCTCGACGCTGATGACGGTGACTTCTTCTACGTTTACGGTATCGACATCGTGGAAGACAAACCAGGTCCTAAGGCATTGCCATATAGCGTAGATTTGGGCGACAACCAGAGAGGATGGGCAGCACTCGATGCAAGTGATGTTCCAGGCGTTACATGGGCAGAAGGTGAATTCTATGACAACACCTCTGATAAATATTTTCCTGGCGTTGTAAACAAGCACGACTGGGAAAACACATGGAACGACTACTATGTTTCTCCTGCTTTCACACTTGAGGCTGGCAAAAGCTATAAGGTGAAGACTCGTACATGGAAAAATACTGACCCGAGCGCATTCACACTCTCATTGATGCTTGGCACATCACAGACGGATGCAAGCACATTCCAGAAGATTACAGACCTCGAGATGCAGGCAGTCTACGATGCTACTGCTACTGAAGACCACGTGTTTGCCGTTGGAAAGGGCGGTGACTATAATCTGGCATTCCTCGCTACCACAACTACAGGTACCGACGAGGTGATAGCTCTCAGCTATTTCGATATCGCTGAGACTGATGAGACTCCAGAGATTACCATCGGTGGTGGCAGTGAAGGGCCTGAGACAACAGCTCTGCCATACAATATCACATTTGATTCTGCCGACAAGTTCGCTACATGGTCTACTCTCGACAACAGCGATGTTCCTGGCAAGACATGGGAGTTCAACGCTTCTGACTTCGCTGGTAAGCCATCTGCATTCATGGGTCCTGACGCAGGTTCTGCAACTTGCGACTGGCTGATCTCTCCAAAATTCGAACTCAAGGAGGGTAAGTCTTATGTAATCAAGTTTGACGGTGCTACAGGTGCCGACAACAAACTCAGCTTGCTGCTCGACTACTTCGTAGAGGAAATTAACAAGGACAACACTAAGGGTATCGGCTGGATTGGCGAGAAACTTCCTAAGATGGAAGGCGAAGAGGCTAAGACAGAATGGACTGTTGACATCAACAAGGATGGCGGATACTACTTCGCATTCCGTGCTCTCAACTGGACTCCAAACCAGGAGACCGACGCTATCAGCATCTATTCTTTCAGCGTTGCAGAAGCACCGGAGGGTGAGCCGGAAACACCGGTTGCTCTTCCATACGAGACTTCATTCCTTGAGGAGACAGGTGCAGCAGGCTGGACAGCTATGGACCGCAGCGACAACGTAAGCTCTACATGGTCTTGGAACTCTTGGGGCTATACAGAGTATGACGAAAACTGGCAGCAAGTAGGTGAGACCCACCCATGTGTTGGCTTCAGCTCAGACTGGGACACCAATGCCAACGATTATTTCGTTTCTCCATTGTTCACTCTCGAGGCCGGCAAGACATACGTTGTGAAGACTCACACTGCTACTAACAGATCTTGCTTCAACGACAAGACGACTTCATTCACTATGAAGCTTGGAACCAACAAGAAGGTTCAGGGCACATTCACACAGTCTATCGGCGATATCGAGCTCAACACAGTTTACGACCGTGATCCGAGCGTATTCGAGTTCACTGTTGAGGAATCTGGCAACTACTATGTGGCTTACAACATCTCTGACCCTGTCGGAAGCAAGGCTTATGGTTACATCTTCGACTTCTCTATCGCTGAGAAGGTAGTACCGGACGTGACAGCAGAGCTTCCTTACGAAATCACATTCGACTCTGCCGACAAGTTCGCTACATGGTCTACTCTCGACAACAGCGATGTTCCTGGCAAGACATGGGAGTTCAACGCTTCTGACTTCGCTGGCAAGCCATCTGCATTCATGGGTCCTGACGCAGGTTCTGCAACTTGCGACTGGCTGATCTCTCCAAAATTCGAACTCAAGGAGGGTAAGTCTTATGTAATCAAGTTTGACGGTGCTACAGGTGCCGACAACAAACTCAGCTTGCTGCTCGACTACTTCGAAGGTTCTAAGGATAAGGACAATTTCAAGAATATTACTTGGATTGGCGAGAAACTTCCTAAGATGGAAGGCGAAGAGGCTAAGACAGAATGGACTGTTGACATCAACAAGGATGGCAGCTACTACTTCGCATTCCGTGCTCTCAACCATACTCCAAACCAGGAGACCGACGCTATCAGCATCTATTCATTCAGCGTTACAGAAGCACCGGAGGGTGAGCCGGAAACACCGGTTGCTCTTCCATACGAGACTTCATTCCTTGAGGAGACAGGCGCAGCAGGCTGGACAGCTATGGACCGCAGCGACAACGTAAGCTCTACATGGTCTTGGAACTCTTGGGGCTATACAGAGTATGACGAAAACTGGCAGCAAGTAGGTGAGACCCACCCATGTGTTGGCTTCAGCTCAGACTGGGACACCAATGCCAACGATTATTTCGTTTCTCCATTGTTCACTCTCGAGGCCGGCAAGACATACGTTGTGAAGACTCACACTGCTACTAACAGATCTTGCTTCAACGACAAGACGACTTCATTCACTATGAAGCTTGGAACCAACAAGAAGGTTCAGGGCACATTCACACAGTCTATCGGCGATATCGAGCTCAACACAGTTTACGACCGTGATCCGAGCGTATTCGAGTTCAAAGTTGAGGAAAATGGCAACTACTATGTGGCTTACCACATCTCTGACCCTGACGGAAAGAAGGCTTATGGTTACATCTTCGACTTCTCTATCGCTGAGAAGGTAGTACCGGACGTGACAGCAGAGCTTCCTTACGAAATCACATTCGACTCTGCCGACAAGTTCGCTACATGGTCTACTCTCGACAACAGCGATGTTCCTGGCAAGACATGGGAGTTCAACGCTTCTGACTTCGCTGGTAAGCCATCTGCATTCATGGGTCCTGACGCAGGTTCTGCAACTTGCGACTGGCTGATCTCTCCAAAATTCGAACTCAAGGAGGGTAAGTCTTATGTAATCAAGTTTGACGGTGCTACAGGTGCCGACAACGCTACAAGCGTGATCCTCGACTACTTCGTAGGTTCTAAGGATAAGGACAATTTCAAGACTATTACTTGGGTTGGCGAGAAACTTCCTAAGATGGAAGGCGAAGAGGCTAAGACAGAATGGACTGTTGACATCAACAAGGATGGCAGCTACTACTTCGCATTCCGTGCTCTCAACCATACTCCAAACCAGGAGACCGACGCTATCAGCATCTATTCATTCAGCGTTACAGAAGCACCAGAGGGTGAGCCTGAAACACCGGTTGCTCTTCCATACGAGACTTCATTCCTTGAGGAGACAGGCGCAGCAGGCTGGACAGCTATGGACCGCAGCGACAACGTAAGCTCTACATGGTCTTGGAACTCTTGGGGATATGATGAGTATGACGAAAACTGGCAGCCAGTTGGTGAGAACCACCCATGTGTTGGCTTCAGCTCAGACTGGGGCACCAATGCCAACGATTATTTCGTTTCTCCATTGTTCACTCTCGAGGCCGGCAAGACTTACGTTGTGAAGACTCACACTGCTACTAACAGATCTTGCTTCAACGACAAGACGACTTCGTTCACTATGAAGCTTGGAACCAACAAGAAGGTTCAGGGCACATTCACACAGTCAATCGGCGATATCGAGCTCAACACAGTTTACGACCGTGATCCGAGCGTATTCGAGTTCTCTGTTGAGGAATCTGGCAACTACTATGTGGCTTACCACATCTCTGACCCTGACGGAAAGAAGGCTTATGGCTACATCTTCGACTTCTCTCTCGCTGAGAAGACTGCAGAGGTTCAGCCGGTGGCAACAACTCCTGTTACAGACCTCGCCGCTACAGAGGCCGGTGATCTCAAGACTATCAAACTGAAGTGGAAGAACCCGACCAAGGACGTTGACGGCAACGACCTCGCTGCTGACGCAGAGCTTTCAGTAAAGGTATTCGAGGGCGAGACTCTTCTTACTACTGTTGCAGGCGCTCCTGGCGCAGAGGGCAGCTATTCTTACGAGCCAGAGACCTACGCTGGTCTCCACGAGTATAAGGTTGTCGTAGTTTACAACGAGCTTGAGTCTGAGGCTGCTACAGCTACTCTTACAGTGGTAGTTAACGGTATCAACGGTGCTATCGTTATCCCAGCCGGTGCTGAGGTTTCTGTACGCACACTTGGTGGAGCATTGGTTGGCAACAACTTCTCTACTCTCGCCAAGGGTACATACCTCGTTACAGTGAAGACTGTTGACGGTAAGGTGAAGACAATGAAGGTTACAAAGTAATGAAGGCAATGAAGGTTACAAAGTAATCTGAATTCCCATAACAAATGATTGCCGCCCGGCATCCCCTTTCGGTGGATGTCGGGCGGTTTTACAAATTCTGATGTTTATTATAAGCTGTCTTTTGGAGCATGTTCTGCCTTCGTGGTGTCGCGCTTTATCTCCTCGGCTTTCATTTTCTCACGCTTAATTTCCGTGGAGTCTGGTTGGGGGAAGAGTTCCGGATGAGCTTCGCGCCAGTTCACCTCCTTGTCTCTCTTTCCCGGCAATACTATCACCGGCATGCCTTTAGTGACAAACTTCACCAGTTCGAGGATATTCTCATTCTTTATTCTCACGCATCCGTGGCTGCGTCTGCCGCCCACCGACCATGGAGCATCGGTGCCGTGGATGCCCGTGGAGTTGAATCCCGGAGTCACGATGCGGAAGAAGCGCGGACCATATTGTCCCGGGTTCTCGCTGCGCACGCCATTCTCGTCGGTATAGTGCCAGTTCTCGCTGTTCTGCACCTTGCCCGCCCTGAAGAAACCCTCCGGCGTGCGGCAGTCGCCCCTGCTCCTCTTGTTGCCGAATCCCTTTCCGCAGGCACAGGTGTACGACTTGCGCAGCACACCGTAGCGGTCGAACAGCTTCACCTTCATGTCGCCCTTGTCCACGATGATGAAATATTCGTATTCACTGTTGAGCAGACGGTTGCAGTAGTCCAGACTGTCGTGTGCCATCTTGTGCATGATGCCGGCGGCATAGCGGTCTTTGTCCGGCGACTCGTTCATATATTCTATCGCCTCCTCGGCAGTGCTGAACTTATGCTTTATCTTTATCGGTTCTTCCTCAATCTCCTCAATCTCGTTGGCAGATGCCAGCGGACCGTCATCCTGGGCCATCTCGTTGCCTTTGTTCGACGGCGAGCAAGCCTGCATTATCAGAGTCAGTATTGTGAGGAATATGGATAGGCGTATCGCTTTCATGTTTGTTTGATAAGATGTCATGTCTGTTTAATGTTTATTTGTTTGGTCTTTCTTTTTATAAGTTACTGTCATATTTTTTTTTCTTGTTCAACCTAAATCGGTCATTAGGCCGTTCAATGTAATATATTTGCCATCCCATAGACAGAAATCTCGGTTCCTATCTTTAAGTGGTTGGTGAAGGCAAGCCCTTCTTTCAGCTGCAAAGATAATAAAAAAAACTGACATTCTTTTCGTTTTCCTTTTCAAAGCGCATTTCCGTTATGTCGGAAAAGCCCTGATTTGCGGCATTTTACCGAATAATCCACCAAGTTTGTGCATTTTTCCCCGTGCTTAGCAACCTTAACCGCTAATTTTGCAGTCACTATTACTAACCAAATCAAAATCATACAACGAAGATGAAATTGAGATTCATTGCAGCAGCCGCTGTGGCTGCATGCACTGCATTATGTGTGCAGGCGAGAAAGGTGCATACCATAGGTGACAGCACTATGGCGACCTATGACCCGAACACCACCGTGACGAGAGGCTGGGGACAGATGTTCCAGCAGTTCTTCAAGGGTGATGTCACCGTGAACAACCGTGCCAAGAATGGTGCCAGCAGCAAGAGCTTCTATAAGGAGAGCGCCTACTGGCAGTCGGTGAAGAAACAGATAGAGCCAGGTGACTACGTGCTCATTCAGTTTGCCCACAACGACGAGAAGAGCAACGGATGCGACGGCGACGAGCTGAAAGCTTACTATCAGAGCATCGGCGATGAGGCAAAGGCAAATGCCTGCGACTATCGTGGAACTACAGCCAGCGGCACCTATAAGGACTATCTGCGCAAGTATGTGGAAGAAACTCGCGCCTTGGGCGCCACACCAGTGCTGGTGGGTGCGATATGCCGAAAATATTTCGACGGGAGCACCATTCGCAGAAACGGACGCCACGACCTCGGCGACAAGTTCGACAAGATAGAAGGCGGTAAGCTCACTACCGGCAACAAAGTGGCTGCCGACGACCATACATACGACTATCCATACCAGATGCAGGAGGTGGCAAAGGAACTGGGGGTGCAGTATCTCGATCTCACCACAGCCACAAAGGAACTCTATGAAAGCTATGGCGACGCCAAAGCCAACGCTCTGCTCTTCGATGGCAACGGCAGCACCCACACCTCAGCGATGGGAGCCACACTGATAGCCCGTCTGGCAGCACAGCTCATGCAGAAAGCTGGAATACTGTCAGAGAATATCAACCTGACGAGCGACCTCAGTGTGAATCCCTCAACTGTAGACCTCGGACAGGCATACAAGGGACAGACGGTGGTGAGAGAAGTGTCGGTAAACGGCTTCGATCTCGTGCCAGCCGACGGCAACGTGAGCATCACGGTGAGCAACGGACTGAAGATTTCTGCCGACGGCAGCGACTATTCATCCACAGCAACTCTGACCTACAAGGAAGGCAATCTTATCGGTTCCTTCAAGACAAGCTATGAGTTCGCCACAGCCGGCGACATCAATGAGTGTATCACCGTGAGCTGCGGCGACAAGACAGTCACCATCCCTGTAGTGGGCAAGTGTGTGGAACTAGCCGACGGAGTGGCAGCATCGGCATATTGGAGACTCGAGAAAGACGACAACTGCACCGTTGAAGGTCCGGTAGACCCTATCGGCGAGACATACAGCGAGATGAAACTCCAGAAATATTCCAGTCCAAACGCTAATACCACATGGCCCGAGGGCACAGGCTTCGATGCCACCCGCAAGACGCAGCGCAACATCATCGAGGGCGAGTCGTGGCCGGCAGGCGAAATCGACGAGGTTTCTACACGATGGATAGAGTTCGCGGTGAAGCCAGCCAAGGGTACCACTTTCAACGTGAACGAGATAAGCCTCTATGTGTGTGGATGCGGAGGCAACGGAATGCACTGCAAGATTTACTACTCTAAGGAGGCAGACTTCGCCAATGCCGTTAATATCGCCGACTTCTCTGGTTCGATGAAAGCCAACGACATGATGGAGGTAAAGGCAACACCCGTGATAGAACTCTCTGAGGGCGAGACGCTACGCTTGCGCGTATATCCTTGGTATGGCAGCGCAGCAACTGGCAAGACCATCTGTCTGAGCGACGTAAAAGTGGCAGGAGTGGCAGTAAGTGCCACAAATGGAGTGAAGAGCGTGGAAAACTCGGAACTGAAACCGGAGAAGATATACTACAGTCTCGACGGCATTCGTCAGAACGGCATTCTTGACGGTCTGAACATTGTGGTGGAGAACGGAGTGGCAAGAAAAATAATGAAATGAACAAACAGATTCTCAATATGAAAAAGACCACATTATCCCGAATTATCGTCATGGTCCTCGTAGCATGGATGGGACTGGGCGGTGCAATGGCGGCAGACGTCATCGATGCCAAAGACGCCACTATAAAATGGGCGTTTGACAAAAGTGCCGACAATGCGTCGGCTGCAGAGATATCCGTAGACGGAGCCATCTCGACTTCAAGTTTCTCGCTGGGCGAGAAACTGTATTTCAACGGACTGCAAAGCGGACTCTCAAAACTGAATCCGACAGAAAAGATAAGCAATGCCCGCGACGATGCATCATACGTAGTATTCAGCATCGTGCCGAAGAAAGGAGTCACCTTCACACCGAAGAGCGTAGCCTTCAAATCGCAGAAATGCGGTACCAGCGGCGGTACGCTCGACGTGGTGGCCCGATGCGGCGAGAAGAGCGAGGAACTCGTGAAGGGTTTCGCCCCGGAGCGCAACAGCGTGTCGGAGTCGAAGCTCGACATCACTTCACTCACAGGAGAGAGCGACAAGGTTGAACTGTATTTCTATGTGTATAATCTCGCTAACAACAAGCAGCTCGCCCTTGGCGACGTGGTGGTGACAGGCGATCTGAACGGTACTCCGGTCATTGTGCCCGTATATACGCTGAGCGTAGGGACAGCCGACGAGGCTGCCGGCACCGTCACCGTGAATCCGGCAGGCGACAAGTTCGACGAAGGCACGGTAGTCACTGTGAGCACTACCGAGAACTTCGGCTATCATTTCGCAGGATGGGCAGGAGCCGACAATGCCATCGTGTCTACCGACAATCCATACACCTTTGAGCTGACGGCAAACACATCGCTCACCGCAACATATACGAAGAACAATGTATACGCCCTGAACCTGACACTGCGGGGAGGAGCAAATGCCAACCTCGTGACATTCTCGCCAGAAGGCAATGTGGTGGACGGAGTGCATCACTATGAAGAAGGAACCGACGTGAAGCTCACGGCACAGGACAACCGTATCCTCACCTTCACCAACTGGGACGACAACTCGACAGACAAAGAACGCGAAGTGAAGATGGACGGAGAGAAGAACCTTACGGCAAACTTCTCTTGCACAGACTATATAGTGGGCTGGGACCTCTATAGCGACACACCGTCGCAGGAGCGTGCTGCCGACTACAAGGCAGAGAGCGACAACGCCGGACTCCTCTCGCTGCGCAACGAAGCCGGCAACACCACATCATGGCTTGCATGCGGAGCAGGTAAAGGCGGACAGAACGGTAAGTATGCCGCACGCTGCTGGAGAAAACTCACCGACAAATATTATTTTGAACTCTCATTCTCAACACTGGGATACACCAACGTGGTGCTGTCGGCTGCCGTAGGCGACGACTTCAACGCACACAGTATCGTAAACGCACAATACTCTATCGACGGAACAAACTATACCACCTTCGGCACATATAACCTGCCGGCCCGCGGATGGGACTCTGAAGAATTCGCCCTGCCGGCAGAGGCAAACGGACAGAAGCTTGTGAATGTGCGCTTTCTGCCAGACTATGACTCACCGCTCGTGGGATCAACAGGCGACTACGACGGACTGGCTGTGGCGGAGATTTTCCTGCTCGCCGACAAGGAAATCGTGGAAGACAACGAGGCACCGAAACTCATCTCGACAATCCCTGCCAATGATGCAGCCGACGCATCGGCAACAGGATCTGTGATACTGACATTCGATGAGAAAGTGGTGGCTGCAGAAGGAAGCAAGGCAACGCTCAATGGAGAGGCTTTGAAACCGACGGTGAGCGGCAAGACCGTGGTATATCAGTACAGCGGACTGAGATATGCCACTGCTTATACTTTCACATTGCCGGCAGGAATGATTCTCGACCGCAACGGAAACGCTTTCTCGGGCACAGAGATACATTTCACCACTATGGAGCGCCAGCAGCCAGAACTGCGTGTCTATGACGCAGTGGTGGCACAAGACGGCACCGGAGACTACACCACTGTGCAGGCTGCCATCGACGCCGCACCGCAGAACAGAGTGAAGCCATGGCTCATATTCATAAAGAAAGGTACATACAAAGAGCATGTTGACCTGCCGGTAACAAAGCCATATCTGCACTTCATCGGACAGGGACGCGACAAGGTGTTTATCAGTGATGACAAACTGTGCGGCGGACCAAACGCACTGAGCGTGGACAAGGGAGCTACATTCGTGGCACACGCCGCCAACCTGTATTTCGAGGGATTGAGTTTCGTGAATTCATACGGAGTGGAGAAGAACGACGGTCCGCAGGCGCTCGCCCTAAACACCGAGAACGACCGCATCGTGTTCAACAACGTGGGAATGTACAGTTATCAGGATACGTGGATAACTACAAGCAAATCCAACTATCGCCACTACGTGAAGAACTCCTTCATCGAGGGAGCCGTAGACTTCATCTACAACAGCGGCGACGTTTATCTCGACAACGACACAATCAATATCGTGCGCAAGAGCGGAGGATACATCGTGGCACCATCACACCAGAAAGACGTGAAGTGGGGATACGTGTTCATGAACAACGTGATAACGGCTCCTGGCGTACCGTCAGAAACATCGGTATGGCTTGGCAGACCTTGGCACAACTTCCCGAAGACCGTTTTCATCAACACGAAGGCTGAGGTGACGATACCTGCCACGGGATGGTATGAAACGATGGGCGGACTGCCTGTGCTGTGGGCTGACTACAACACTATGGACGCCGAAGGCAACCCTGTGGATCTCTCTCACCGCCGTGATACCTATTATTATATGAACGGCGACACAAAGGTGGAAGGCAAGGCAAAGAACTTCCTCACCGACGAGGAGGCAGCACAATATACGGTGAAGAATGTGCTCAGCGGTTCTGACAATTGGCAGCCGGAGCTGATTACCGAGGCTTGTGAGTCGCCAGCACCTGTAGTTGAGGGCGGAATGCTGAAATGGCAGCCTGTGCCATATGCCATCTGCTATGTGATAACGAAAAACGGCAACGTGGAAGGATTCACTACTGCCACATCATGCGAATATGAGGCAGGCAACGAATACCTGATACAGGCTGTGAACGAATACGGCGGACTGAGTAAGGCTGCCAAGGCAGACCAGACATCGGCAGTGGGCTCCGTAGAGACTGCTGGCGACACATTCAAGGCTACTGCTGTATATACAATCGATGGCAAAAGAATTGCTGATACGGCAAAAGGCATCAATGTCATTACTGACGGCAAGACATCGAGAAAAGTAGTGATGAAATAAAAAACAGTTGGTAGATTATTTATAAGTAGTCCAAATCTGGTTTCAGATTTGAGTAAAAGATTGTCTGGGGATTCCATGTGATGTGGCGTTCCCAGATTTTCTTATTCCAAATCGGTCACTATGGCTTGCTTGAATTTTGCTTTCTTTTATTCCAAATCGGTCGTTAGGGCTTGCTTGGATTTTGCTTTTAGAAGAGTGGATTTTGTTTGGCTATTAATGAGTAATAGCGAGATGTTGCGGAATATGATTTTTTTTTCATACTTTTGTATTCGTAAAACCAGTTGCTCCACCAATCCAGACATTGGGGATTAATCTGGCACAGAATCTGTCAAAACAAATTGTCCCGAATATACAATGAGGCTTATAACACTTGTCCTGTCATTATCATTGTCGCTGCTGTCTGCCGTCTCTGCTGCAGCCACACCGATTTGTCATATCCAGCGGTATGATGAGAACGACGGGCTCACCCAATGGCACGTCACGCAGATGGCACAAGACAGTCAGGGCATGATGTGGTTCTCGACATGGAACGGACTATGTCGCTTCGATGGTTACGAATTCCGTGGATTCAAAGGACGTGTAGGTGACGGAAGCCGATTGGCAACAGACCGCATGCGCAGCGTGTGGTTGTGTGATGACGGGAATCTGGGATGCAGGGTGGACGACGACATGTATCTTTTCAACCTCAAGCGTTACCGGTTTGAAAAAATCGGAGGAATGCAGCTGAGAGGGCGGAATGCCACGGCGGTGAAAGAAAACAGACCATATCGCCATCGCGATGGCGTGGGAAATCTGTGGAAGGTGTATTATGACGGCAGACTGACCTATACGCCAAGGGGAGGCAAGGAGACACCCTACGGTGACAGGAAAAGCCTGGAGGCTGCACGCTTCTGCCTCTCTGACAAGCAGGGCAACCTCTGGGTGGCTGCCACAAGCTGCATATACAAGATAAGTTTTCCGAGACAGAACGGAAATGTGGTGAGAAACGGTAATGGCGCTGAAGTCAAGACCGTCTTCGTGGATAGGTACAAGAGATACTGGATAGCCACTAAGGAAGACGAGACAGTGAGGATTTTCGACCGTGGCAACAAACTTGTGGGGTATCTTGCGCCGGATGGCAGGATTGTGGCGGGCTACACTAAATTCCGCTGTCCGATATACTGCATCACTCAGACCCGAGACGGGAGCATCTGGCTGGGAAGCAAGCCGCAGGGACTCTTCCGCCTGACCGGATGTCATGGTATGCAGGCATACAGAATAGATAAAATCGGAGGATTGAACAGCGACAATGTCTATGACATCAAGGAGGACCGTTGGGGCAGACTCTGGATTGCTACTCTTGGTGGGGGAGTGTGTTGCGTTGAGAATCCGAGAGCGGAAAGACCTGTAGTGGTGAAACCTTTCTCCGGATTAAGAAACTATCCCCACACTCTGGCAAAGAAGGTGAGGATGATACATCTGACCAAAGATGATGTTATGCTATGCACCACGACCGACGGACTGCTTGTGGCCAAACTGGTAGCGGGGAATGACGTCAGAAACATGGTGTTCCATTGCCACACTCGTGAGGCAAATCGCAAGGATGCCCTCAGTTGCAGTGCGGTGATGAACGTGGCTGAAGACTATAGAGGACGGATTTTTGTCAGTACGGAGAGTGGTGGAGTGAATATGATTCAGACGGGAAACCTGACGGCAGACAAACTGTCTTTCCGACATTATGATGAGGCTAACGGGATGCCCACCGATGTGGCTCTGTCGGTTGTAGGGTTTTCTCGCAAGATGCTTATGGTGGGAAGCGACAGACTGGTGATGTTCAACCCCGACAATGGAGATTATCTCTCGTTCGGAAAGAATTTCTTCCAGTCGGAATGCAGGTTCTCAGAGGCAATTCCCGTGAGATTGCCAGATGGGCGTTGGCTGTTCGGACTGCAAGACGGAGAGTATTATGTCGCTCCGCAGCAGTTGCGCAAGAGCACCTTTGTGCCGAGTATCGCCCTCACAGGCGTCAGCGTGCAGGGAGTGGAAGGAAGCTGCTCCGTAAATGCCATGGACACATTGGTGTTGGCGAGCAACGAGAGGAGCTTCACGCTGAGATTTGCCGCTCTCGATTATTCCGCCGATGTCCGCCTTTCGTATGCCTTCGCCCTCTTGGACGACGGTGATGAGGAAGACGTAAAATGGAATGACATAGGCCATAACCATTCTGCCACACTGCTCGACCTGGAGCCCGGAACCTATGTCGTGCTGGTGAGATCTACCAATGCCGACGGCGCCTGGGTAGACAACGTGAGAAGGCTGACGATAGTAGTGACACCGACATTCTGGGAGACTACTCCCGCCCGTGTGCTGCTCCTCTTGCTTTTGTTGGCGTTCTTCGGTTCTGCAGTATATACCATTATATATATAAGGCGTATAAAGCGTCAGCGCCGTGAAGCTCTCGACGCATACTTGAATCTGCTCAGTAACGGTACTGGCGGTGATGCCCATGAACCGGCACCGGCAGACACACCACTGCGCCCTGAACTCACGCATGAGGATGACGTTATGATGAGGCGCGTGTCAGCATTTGTCGACGAACATCTTGGCGATGCGGAGATAGGAGTGGGCGACATGGCAGCGGCAGCAGCCATGAGCCGGTCGGGGCTGCAGCGCAAGATGAAGCAGATCATGGGAGTGACGCCACTCGACTTCCTGCGTGAGGCGCGTATGAAACGTGCGTGCCATCTGCTCTCGTCAACCGATATCCCGATAAGCGACGTGGCATATTCTTGCGGATACTCCGACCCTAAATATTTCAGCAGAAGCTTCAAGGCATCAAAGGGAAAGAGTCCGAAGGAATGGAGAAACGGAGATGCAGAAGGGTAAAACTTCCACAAAATTGTTTCTTTTGCTCAATTTAGGATGCAATGTAAATAATAATTCCTATCTTTGTATTGTGCGATGGTGCGCACCATCGACACATATATATATTACGGACATAAACACACTATGATTATGAAAGGAAACGGATTATTTGCGGTAGTACTCAGTGCGGCACTGTTGGTGTCGGGCTGCGGTTCGATTAGCGACGGCGGCGCTTCGGGAGGATTTCTCGGAGCAGAGTTGGGAAGCATTCTCGGTTCCGCCATCGGCGGCATAAGCGGTGGACCAAGAGGCAGCGATGTCGGTACGATAGTTGGCATGGCCGGCGGTGCCGTGATAGGTGCCGTGGTGGGTGACGCTGCCGACAAGGCACAGCAGCGAAAGGCAGAACGCTACGACGGCAATTGCCGTGGAGACAACAGAAACGGGAATTACCGTGGAGACGACAGAAACGGCAATTCCTCGTATGACAGCCGGTCTTATGGCGATTCAGACGATGACGCCACAAGTGATTTCGACCCTGAGAATGGCGGTGACGACGTGATACAGTTTGATGCTCCTGCCGATAATACATCCGTTGAAGAACCGGATGTAGTCAGCAAGCTCCAGTCAGATCCGGCTCCAGTCAGCGCTTCGCCCCTGGAGCTCCGCAGCGTGAGATTCGTGGGCAAGGGCAACGGTCTTGAGCTGCATAGCGGTGAATTGGCAAAAGTGGTGGTGGAGGTATACAACAATACTCCGGAATATATGTATAATGTGAAACCCATGGTGATGGAGACTTCCGGCAACAAGCATGTCTTCGTTTCGGCTCCAATCATAGTGGAAAAAATCGCTCCCGGCAAGGGAATACGCTATACGGCGATGGTGAAGGCAGACAAGAAACTGAAAGACGGCAAGGTGCATTTCACAGTCTGCGCCCAAGAGTCGGCACAACTCCGCAAATCAGAAATCAGAGAGTTTGACGTCACTACAATAAGGTGAAAAAGCTCAGAAAACGAGTTTTTCGGTGCTATACCAGCAGATATTTAACAAATAGTAAGAACTAAAATAAAATTTTCTCGATTTTTCTTGCAGCGTATTTTGAAAATGCCTACATTTGCGATGTGATAATAAACACTTTGATAAAACACATAATTAACATAATCTTTTAAATAAAAACACATTACTATGGAAGTGGAGAAAATCATGCAACAGCTGGAGCAGAAGCATCCAGGCGAGTTGGAGTATCTACAGGCAGTTAAGGAAGTACTTATTTCCATCCAGGACGTTTACAACCAGCATCCTGAGTTCGAGAAAGCTAAGATTATCGAGCGCATCGTGGAGCCAGAGCGTATCATCACGTTCCGTGTGCCATGGGTTGACGACAACGGTGAGATTCATGTAAACCTCGGTTACCGCGTGCAGTTCAACAGCGCTATCGGTCCGTACAAGGGTGGTATCCGCTTCCATCCGTCAGTAAACCTTTCAATCCTGAAGTTCTTGGGCTTCGAGCAGACATTCAAGAATGCACTTACTACTCTGCCAATGGGCGGTGGTAAGGGAGGTTCAGACTTCTCTATCCGTGGAAGAAGCGACGCAGAGGTTATGCGTTTCTGCCAGGCTTTCATGACAGAGCTTTATCGTCACATCGGTCCTAACGAGGACGTTCCTGCAGGTGATATCGGCGTTGGTGGCCGTGAGATCGGTTACATGTTCGGTATGTACAAGAAGCTCACACACCAGTGGAACGGTGTATTGACAGGTAAGGGACTTGAGTACGGTGGTTCAAAGATCCGTCCTGAGGCTACTGGTTTCGGTGCTATCTACTACGTACATCATATGCTCGAGACTCACAATATCGACATCAAGGGCAAGACAGTCGCTGTCAGCGGTTTCGGTAACGTGGCATGGGGTGCTGTTACAAAGGCTACCCAGCTCGGCGCTAAGGTTGTTACAATCTCTGGTCCAGACGGCTACATCTACGACCCAACAGGTATCAGCGGTGAGAAGATCGACTATATGCTCGAGCTCCGTTCAAGCGGTAACGACGTTTGTGCACCATACGCTGAGAAATATCCAGAGGCTAAGTTCGTTGCTGGCAAGAAGCCATGGGAGGTTAAGGTTGACATCGCTCTGCCTTGCGCTACCCAGAACGAGCTCGGTGCTGCTGACGCAGACATGCTCCTCGCCAACAAGACATTGTGCGTAGCTGAGGTTTCTAACATGGGATGTACAGCTGAGGCTGTTGACAAGTTCATCGAGGCTAAGCAGCTCTTCGCTCCTGGCAAGGCTGTCAACGCTGGTGGTGTTGCTACTTCTGGTCTTGAGATGACTCAGAACGCTATCCACCTCGGTTGGACAGAGGCTGAGGTAGACGAGCGTCTGCATCAGATCATGAGCGACATCTATGAGCAGTGCGTTAAGTACGGTACTGAGGCTGACGGCTACATCAACTACGTGAAGGGTGCTAACATCGCCGGCTTCATGAAGGTAGCTCACGCTATGATGGCTCAGGGTATAGTATAATTCTTTTGATGAGAAAATACTTCATAATACTGATTTTATTGATTACATTTGGATGTCGTCTCTCTCTCCTCGCTCAGGAGAGAGGGGTGGCATCCTATTATTCTAACCGTATGCATGGCAGACGAATGAGCAATGGGGAGAAATACCATCGCGACAGTATGACGTGTGCCCATGCAAAGTATGCTCTTGGCACTTTGCTAAGGGTGACAAACGTGAAAAACGGCAAGAGTGTTGTCGTGAGGGTTACCGACCGCTGTTCGCGTCATGCACGCAGGATCATCGACCTTTCGATGGCGGCGGCAAAACAGTTGGGGCTGATGGCGGCAGGAGTGGGAACGGTCTTGGTGGAGCGTTTCCATCGCAAAAATGAAATTCCGTATCGTGGTGACGATGATGTGGAACTTCCGGAATTTGACTTGGAGGTGACAAAACCAGCTGACGGCTATGTGCCGGCATGGCAGCAGAAGAATGTGAAGAAGTAGGACGGCTGTTGTATTTGTCCTGGTGCAGAGTCTGGTCTCTTTTGTTTTTGTCAGCGGCTTGGAGTTTCTTTGTATTCCAGGTATTTCTTGGCATTTGGTTTTTCATGTGCTTTAGATCAGTTCATAAAAAAAAGTCCAGTATGCTCTCGCACGCTGAACTTCCACTAAAGCTATTTACCTTATGTCGCTAATTACATAAGTTTTGAAGCGCCGATATCACATCGTTCTTTAGATTGTTGTCCTGCGAAAAACAGGCAATCCAGCTTCATGAATTTCTTTTAAACCTCTCCAGGTTTTTAAATAAATATGTAAGTCAATAAATTAATTAATGTTATGAAAAGTCTTTATTATGAATCTCTTGTCTCAGACAATCCGCTTGCCGCCGATGCCTGTTCGTTTCGCCGCTGCTTCGTTTCCTGACACGGCATAACATTCCCGACAATTATTTCGTGCTTCTGTCAGCCTTGTTTCTCAGGCATGACATACGCAGTCAATGTCATCATATAGGATAATCCCTTTGCCGCAAGATAAACAATCATCCCTGCATTTTTAAGTTTTGAGAATTAGACTGTTGAATAACGCCTTTGTCGTTCCTCGTGTTGGCGCATGTTGCAACCAACTTACTTCATGCTTTAGATTTTTGGCATCAGGCTTTAATGATGCCTGTGCTCGTTGTGGTAAGAATTATCCATATACTTTCAGTGCAAATATACGTATTATACTCTTAATGGCGTAACTTTTCTTCTTGTATTCCTTTTCTTTTCACGTTTTTTAAAGGTTGGGTGTCGAATATCCCCTTTTCTTTATAAAAATGTCCCTTTTAATGTTGTTCGGCCACTTTGTGGCAGACTTGCTTGTCGGCAAACCGGACCTGTGGTTTAAGGTTTAATATGTTGTCTTTCATTCCAAATTGTTGACATATTGCTTGTGATTTTATATATACTTAATTTGTGTGTTAGCGAGAAAATGGATATATTTGCATCAAGAACCGATTTCATCAGCATTGCTGACACATAACGGAAGCGGTGCAAAGATGTGAATTGCAGGCAATACAAACAAATAACACTCCAACCTATGAACGAACAAGCGCCCCAGCAATGGAATAAGTTTTATCTCAAGGATGTGTCATTCAAGAACCTGATGACGCATCGTATTTTCAATGTCCTCATCATCGCTAACCCCTACGACGCCTTCATGCTCGAAGACGACGGGCGAGTGGATGAAAAGATTTTCAATGAGTATACTGAGCTCGGCCTTCGCTATCCGCCCACCTTCACTCAGGTGAGCACCATGGTGGAAGCCTCCGAAGTGCTCTCCACCACGAGCATCGACCTCGTGATATGTATGCCTGGAAATGCCGACAACGACGCCTTCACCGTGGCGAGGGCGGTGAAGAGGGAGTTTCCGGATATCCCGTGCGTGGTACTCACGCCATTCTCGCATGGCATCACGCAAAGGATAATGAACGAAGACCTCTCGATATTCGAATACGTGTTCTGCTGGCTCGGCAATACCAATCTCATCCTCTCTATCATAAAACTCATCGAGGACAAGATGAACCTCGAACACGACATCGACGAGGCGGGAGTGCAGATGATACTCCTGGTGGAAGACAGCATCCGCTTCTACTCCTCCATCCTGCCCAACCTCTATAGCTACATCCTTACCCAGAGCCAGAGCTTCGCTACCGAGGCGCTCAACTCCCACACCGCCACGCTGCGAATGAGAGGAAGGCCAAAGGTGGTGCTCGCCAGAACATACGAGGAGGCGATGGACTATTTCGTGCGCTTCCCCGAAAACATTCTCGGCGTCATCAGCGACTGCCGTTTTCCGAAGGGAGGCGTGAAAGACTCTGAGGCAGGACTCAAACTGCTGTCGGAGTTCCACCGCCGTGCCCCGTTCCTGCCGCTCATTATGGAGAGCAGCGAGACGGAGAATGCCGAGAAAGCCGAGAAGTTGGGATTCCGCTTCATCGACAAGAATTCAAAGAAGATGAACATCGACCTGCGCAATGTCATGGCGGAGCACATGGGATTCGGAGACTTGATCTTCCGCGACCCCAAGACCCATGAGGAGATACGCCGCATACGCAACCTGAAGGAGTTGCAGGACAATATCTTCAGCATCCCAAATGACTCCATGCTCTACCACCTGTCGCGCAACCACGTGAGCCGTTGGCTCTGTGCCAGGGCGATATTCCCCGTGTCGGAATTCCTTAAGACGGTGACGCTGGAGAAACTCAGAGACGTGGACCAGCATCGCCAGATCATCTTCGATGCCATCGTGCAATACCGCCACATGAAGAACGTGGGAACGGTGGCTGTGTTCAAACGCGACCGCTTCGATGCCTACAGCCACTTCGCCCGCATCGGCGACGGTTCGCTCGGCGGAAAGGGCAGAGGACTCGCTTTTCTGGACAATATCATAAAGACACATCCCGAATTCAATGAGTTTGAGGGGGTGAAGGTGTCGATACCGAAGACCGTGGTGCTCTGTACCGATGTCTTCGACCAGTTCATGGACAACAACAACCTCTATCAGCTGGCACTCAGCGATGCTCCCGACGAGGAAATACTCCAGGCATTCATCAAGGCGCAGCTGCCAGACCAGTTCATCGACGACTTCAAGACCTTTTTCGAGGCTATCCGCCATCCTATAGCGATACGTTCCAGCAGTCTGCTCGAAGACTCACACTACCAGCCCTTTGCCGGCATATATTCCACATATATGATACCCTATCTCGACGACAAGGACGAGATGCTGCGTATGCTCGCCGCTGCCATCAAGAGCGTGTACGCCTCGGTGTATTTCAAGGATTCCAAGGCGTATATGACTGCCACGCGCAACGTGATAGACCAGGAGAAGATGGCGGTAATCCTTCAAGAGGTGGTGGGCAAGCAGTATGGCGACCATTTCTATCCTAATTTCAGCGGTGTGCTTCGTTCCATCAACTATTATCCTTTAGGATATGAGAAGTCGGAGGAGGGTATCGCCAGTCTTGCCCTCGGACTCGGAAAGTATATCGTAGACGGTGGACAGACGCTGCGTGTCAGTCCGTATCATCCCACCCAGGTGTTGCAGACGAGCGACATGGAGATTGCCCTGCGCCAGACACAGACGCAGTTCTATGCCCTCGACATGAAGCGCGTGGGAGTGGACTTCAAGGTGGACGACGGTTTCAATATTCTGAAGCTCAAGGTGAAGGATGCCGAAAACGACGGCGCTCTCAATTTTATCGCTTCCACCTATGATGCCAACGACCGGGTGATTCGCGACGGACTGTATGATGGCGGACGCAAGATAGTCAGTTTCAACGGTGTGCTGCGCCACGGAGTGTTCCCGTTGCCCGAACTGCTGAAACTGTCAATGCACCACGGCGCCGACAGTATGCGCCGTCCGGTGGAGATTGAGTTTGCCTGCACTCTCAATGATGACCGCACTGGAGAGTTCTATCTCCTGCAGATACGTCCTATCGTGGACAGCAAACAGGTGCTCGACCAAGACATCATGAAAATTCCTGATGACAAATGTCTGTTGCGCTCGCACAATTCCCTGGGACATGGAGTGAGCGACGATATCGTGGATGTGGTGTATGTGAAGACCGACGAGAACTTCACGGCATCTGACAATCCCGTGGTGGCGATGGAGGTGGAGCGCATAAACAAGAAATTCCTTGCCGACGGCAAGAATTATGTGCTTGTGGGACCCGGCAGATGGGGCTCGAGTGATTCGTGGCTCGGTGTGCCGGTGAAGTGGCCGCATATCAGTGCGACGAAACTCATCGTGGAGACCACGCTGAAGAACTACAGTGTGGATCCGAGTCAGGGCACTCACTTCTTCCAGAACCTCACCAGTTTCGGTGTCGGCTATTTCACCATCGACGAGAATAAAGGCATGGGATTCTTCCGCAAGGAGATTCTCGACGCTATGCCTGCCGTAGAAGAGACACCGCATGTGCGCCACGTTCGTTTCAGCAAACCGTTGCATATCATGATGGACGGAATGAAACAGGAGGGACTGGTAATATGCGATACGGAAGATGCGAAAGGGAATGACGCACGATAATGGCCGCTTCTCCTCCTTGTTGGATAGTTGGAAGCAGATAGGTGCTGACAGGCTGAAATATACATTGGTATTGTTACACCCTATGTTGTTTTGTAACTTAAAAGCGAGGAATGCTGACAGTTTATTACATTATATCCTTGATGTATATCAAGAATTGAGTGTATTTCGGAACAAATACATGAAAAACACTTGCAATTTATTGTTATAAGCAATACCTTTGCAACGTGTTTTTCATAGTATTAGATTTAAGGTTAACAAGGTTGGAGTACAGCGGTACTCCTTTTTTTATGTCCTTACGTCTCGTGCGGCGCTTTTATGAAGTTCACAAATCTTGATTTTCTTCATGTGGATTGGTGTGTTTTGGATTACTTCTTCTTCAGCTACAATATAATAAACCCAAAACGGTCATTAGTCCGTTCAATGTATAATTTTAATAACTGCTTGCAGTCTTTTGCTTTTTATAAGGCGTCTTTTGCTTGTTTTTAATTCGCAATAGCTCGCTATTACTCATTAAAAGCCAAACAAAATCCACTCTTCTAAAAAAGCAAAATACAAGCAAGCCCTAATGACCGATTTGGGATAAAGTAACAAGGGCTAAAATATTGCCATGCAATATCCTAACCCTTGTATTGTCGGGATTACTGGACTCGAACCAGCGACCCCGTCGTCCCGAACGACGTGCGCTACCAACTGCGCTAAATCCCGTTTATTAAAGTGATGCAAAGGTAGTGCATTTTTTGATAATAGCGAAATTTTTCGGGATAAAATTTTGGAAGTACGAAAAAAAAGCGTACCTTTGCACTCGCAATCGAGAAATGGTTGCGATTTTTATTAAGACAATGGTGCCATAGCTCAGTTGGTAGAGCAAAGGACTGAAAATCCTTGTGTCCCCGGTTCGATTCCTGGTGGTACCACAGTTCACGAATAGAGTTGCCTAATATGGTGACTCTTTTTTTATGCCGCCATCTCTTAGTTGGTAGAGCAAAGGACTGGACGAGTCTAAATTATGACATTTTTCACTTATTAATTATTTTATATGGTCCGCAACTTGCTGAAGTCCGGATTTCTTTATAACTTTGTGCCCTGCAGATGGGAGTGTTTTTCTTCTTTTTTCACACACTAGAATATTAAAAAAATACGAATATCTGCATTTTTTTTAATTATACCTATTAATGTGTTGATAATCAAATAGTTAAATCGTAAATATGTAACTCTTCTTACTACCTAAATTGACGAGGAACCATAGATAATAGGAATGACACAAGAAGACATAAAAGACATGATGCTCTACGGAGAACGCATCAACGTAGAATATAAAGAGGCGTTCAACGAACTTCCCAAATCTTTTTGGGAAACCTACTCCTCGTTTGCCAATACAATTGGCGGACAGATAGTGCTTGGCATAAAAGAGCATCGCACAAAATCAACCCTGCAAGAACGTTTCGAAATACAGGGGGTAAACAATGCAGCAAAAATACTGAAGACACTGTGGGACACCGTGAACAGTGACAAGGTGAACCGGAATATTCTGCTCGATGAGAATGTGGAAACGATTGACTATGACGGCAAACAACTCATAGTTGTCACAATTCCTATGGCCAACTATACTGAACGCCCAATCTACATAAACCGAAACATTCTTGGAGGAGCATACAAACGCAACTACGAGGGCGACTATCATTGCACCGATGATGAAGTGAGAGCGATGTTGCGTGATGCCAACGAAAACGGCAACGACGGGGCTTTGGTGGACAACTACACTATGGACGACATTGACTTGCCGACACTTCACGCCTACAGGAACAGGTTTGAGGTGCGCAATGTAGACCATGTGTTCAACCAACTGGATGACAAGGAATTCTTGAAGAACATGGGCGGATACACTATCGACCGCAACACCAAGCGCGAAGGACTCACTGTGGCAGGACTCCTGATGTTTGGCAAGGGACTGCCTGTGCGTGAACGTTTCGACAATCTTCGCATGGACTACATCGACCAGACCAATCTGGTAGGAGAGAGCAGATGGAGCGACCGATTGACGTATGACGGTACTTGGGAAAACAACTTGTTCAATTTCTTCACCCGCGTGATACCTAAACTCACAGCCGATCTAAAACGCCCATTCAAGCTTGAAGGGATGGAACGTGTGGATGACACACCCGTACATAAAGCTGTGCGCGAGGGACTTACCAATATGATTATCCACGCCGACCTGTTCATAACAGGAGTGCTGAAGGTGGTGAAAAAGGATAACGGAATGTTGTTCTCTAATCCTGGTTCGCTGAAACTTCCTATTGAAGACATCAAACGAGGCGGCAATTCAAAAGCGCGCAACCCCAGAATACAGAATATGTTGCGAATGGTTGGCTTTGGCGATAATATCGGCAGCGGATATCCTACGATATTAAAAGCTTGGAGCGAACAGAATTGGCGTTGTCCGACATTACTTGACCGCAGCGAGCTGAGGCAAGTTGACCTCACTCTGCCCATGATCAGCCTCTTGCCTGAGCAAACGCTCCTCGAAATGCAACAGGCCATCGGTAAAGATGAGTATGCACGGTTGTCTGCCAACGAACAATTGACCTTGGCTTATGTGTGGAATGGCGACGAAATAAGCAACACAATATTGCAGCAACTCTTGTCGCTCAATTCTATTGAAGCCGGTCGACTGCTCCATAATTTGGTGGACAATGGCTTGCTGACACAGGACAGCAAGGGTCGCTGGACCACTTATAAAATCTGTAGAGAAAAAGACAAAGGCGAGGAAAGAAAAGACAAAGGCGAGGAAAGAAAAGAAAAAGGCGAGGAAAGAAAAGACAAAAGCGAGGAAAGAAAAGAAAAAAGCGAGGAAAGAAGCGATAAAAGGAATTTACTCAACCTCTCTCCTATTGAAACACAGGTTCTAAGGTTGATACAGCAAGACAAAAAGGTGACTTATGAGTCGATTGGCAAGGAATTGACAATTGGGCAAACCAAGGTGTACAAAGTGTTAGGCCATTTAAAAGAACTGAACGTAATTGAACGAATTGGCGGACGCACCTACGGACACTGGCACATTTTGCTGGCAGACATTTCAAGTGAGAACGAAATTCTGCAAACAGATAAGCAAAGATGATAAGCTCTATCAGTTGGCGGAAATATATTGTACTACACAACAGAATATCAGTCAACATGTGGACAACATATATAAAGATGGCGAACTGACCATAGAGGCAACTAACAAGAAATTCTTGTTAGTTCGTAAGGAGGGCAATCGCCAGGTAAAACGTAACATTGACCACTACAATCTTGATATGATTATCGCTTTGGGGTATCGTGTGCAGTCGCTAATAAGAATTATATTCTGCCGTTTACCGTTAGATTACAATTCCTGGTGGTACCACAGTTCACGAAGAGAGTTGCCTAATATGGTGACTCTTTTTTTATGCCGCCATCTCTTAGTTGGTAGAGCAAAGGACGTCTCGATGGATTTATGGTGATTGATATGTCTTGAAACTTGTTCTGCTTTGTCTCCCGGTTCGATTTTGATATATAACCTCATTTTTCCAAAAAATCGTCAACCATCTGGTTGTGGATGCGAAAGTCATTGATATACAGGTATTTCCGCCTTTATTTGCGCGCTGAAACCATCGGGTAATTGTCTGGATGGTTGGAGAATAAGAGGAAGGAATCGTATGGAAGTGGATGGCTTGCCTTACTACTGTCTGGTAAGACTTTTGCATGCAATATAAATTATGGCTTACATTTCTCTGGTTGCTTCTGCTTTGCCGACAACAAAGCCACAACCATGGGCAAGGTCGTAAAACTGCAATAAATGGGCAGCATGCTTGCCCATGTGGGGCAAGCAGCTTTCTCACTTGGGGCAAGCACCTTGCCCCAAGTGGGCACGGGGGGTACCCAAAAATGTGCCCAAAGTTTCCATGGAAAGAAACGTTCGTTAAGGAGATGCTAAATACTGATTTTCTCTGCAAATGTGCGGAGAAAGATTCTGAACTATTGTCCCCGTGCCGCGATTTTTTATCGCACATAGGTTTGGCGTTATTCAATAAATTCATAATTTTGCAGTTGAAACAAAAAGGAGACGAAAATCATGAGAGTGCTAATCGTAAACACCAGTGAGAATGTGGGCGGAGCCGCCGTGGCGGCAAACAGGCTCATGGACGCACTGAACAACAACGGCATAAAGACAAAGATGCTGGTGAGAGACAAGGCCACGGACAATATCACCGTGGCGCAGCTTGACAAGTCGTGGCACCAGAGATGGAACTTCCTCTGGGAACGCTTCGTCATCTTCTGCCACCTGCGCTTCAAACGCGACAACCTCTTCCAGATAGACATCGCCAACGCCGGCACCGACATCACCCGGACACGGGAATTCCGCGAGGCAGATGTAATACACCTGAGCTGGGTGAACCAGGGCATGCTGTCCATCGGAGGCATAAAGAAGATCCTGGCAAGCAAGAAACCGGTGGTGTGGACGATGCACGACCTGTGGCCGGCTTCGTCGATATGCCATTACGCCCGCAACTGCCACCGCTATGAGAGCAGGTGCGGCAACTGTCCGCTGCTGCCCGGCGGCGGATCCAGAAATGACCTCTCTGCCAAGGTGTGGCGCCGCAAGCGTCAGGCCCTCGGCACCAACAGCATACTCTTCGTCACCTGCAGCCGCTGGCTCGCCGACAAGGCTAAGAAGAGCGGACTGCTCAGCGGCCAGAAGGTGATGAGCATCCCCAATCCCATCGACACCCACGTGTTCTGTCGGGAAGACCAGGAGAAGGCACGCATCTATGCCGGACTGCCAGCCGACAAGCGTCTGATACTCTTCGTGTCGCAGCGCGTCACCGACCAGCGCAAGGGAATGGACTATTTCATCACCGCCATGAACAAGATGGTGGAGCAGCATCCCGAGATGCGCCAGAACACCGGCATCGCCATCCTCGGCGGACAGGCAGAGGAACTTGCCGGGAAGCTGCCGTTGCCGTCGTATCCGCTGGGCTACGTGAGCGACGAGAAGAAGATAGCGAGCGTATACAATTCTGTGGATATGTTCGTGCTGCCGTCGCTCGAAGACAACCTGCCCAACACCATCATGGAGGCAATGGCATGCGGAGTGCCGTGTGTGGGATTCAACACCGGCGGCATCCCTGAGATGATAGACCATCTGAAAAACGGCTACGTGGCAGAATACAAGAGCGTGGACGATCTTGCCAAAGGCATGCATTGGGTGATGTGTGAGGCCGACCGCGAGGCGCTCGCCGCCGAGGCGCTGCGAAAGGTGAACACCTGCTATTCGCAGTATTCTGTGGCAATGAAATACATCGAGGCTTATAATGAGGCATTGGCCCTAAAACGCTATAAACTATGATAAAGATTACTCTGATCACCGTTACATACAATGCCGAGAAGCTCTTGCAGCCCACTCTCGACAGCGTGTTCCGGCAGAATTATGCCGCTCTGGAGCATATCGTCATCGACGGAGCTTCTACCGACGACACCGCCGTAGTGGCAAAAGACTATATGGAACGCTCGTTCGCCTCTGACAATGGTCATGAAGTGAGATTGCTCGTGGAGCCTGACAATGGCATCTACGATGCCATGAACAAGGGACTGCAGATGGCAACCGGCGACTATGTGTGCTTTCTGAATGCCGGCGACTCGCTGCCTGCCGACGATACCATCGCCGAACTCGTGGCAAACACGGGAGTGGACAGCTATGTGGCTGCCGATGGGGGAGAGGACGCACTGCCTGCCGTGCTCTATGGCAATACCGACATCGTGGACGGGAACCGCCAGTTTCTTGCCCACCGCCGGCTGTCGCCTCCAGAGAAGCTTACGTGGCGGTCGTTCCGCCACGGCATGCTCGTATGCCATCAGGCGTTTTACGCCCGCACCGACATCGCCAAGCACACGCCCTTCAATCTGATGTATCGCTATTCGGCAGACTTCGACTGGTGTATAAGGATAATGAAACAAGCTGAGGACAAGAACCTGCCGCTCGCCAACAGTGGCATCGTGCTCGCCGATTATCTGAAAGAAGGCACCACCACACGCCATCACAAGGCGTCGCTCGGTGAGCGTTTCAAGATAATGGCGACATATTACGGTCTTTTAACCACTTATCTGCTCCACGCCTGGTTTGTGGTGAGGGCTGTGGTGAAGCGTTGACGTTTTTTATATCCTTTAGGTATTAATAACTAAAAATATTTCTCATTTATCTGACTAAAGGCTACATTTGCAGCGTGAACAGTGGATTGTTGCACGATGTCGCTGCCGTGGATACGGTGGCGGGTGGCAATAAGATTCCTGTTTCGTATCTTAACTTAATAATATAAACTAAAAAGGAGACAGAAGAAATGAGAAAATCAATTATCGCAGCTGTCGTGATGGCGGCTTTGAGCTTTTCGGTAAGCGCCAGCGCCCAGACCGTATGCCAGAAGAAGTGTGACGGCAAGACACAGTGTGACAAGGCAAAGAAGGAATGCAAGAAAGACGGCAAGAAGGACTGCAAGATGCAGTGTGACAAGGCAAAGAAGTGTGACAAGGCTGCCACCTGCTGCAAGGCGAAGACTAATGGCGTAAGTTCTGCCGCCATGAAGGATCCCAAGATGGCTTCCTGCTGCAAGGTGAAATGCGACAAGAAGAGCGCTACTTGCGACAAGAAATGCAAGACTGCCGCTAAGAAGTGTGACAAGAAGAAGTAATGATAAATTCCAAGCGGCCGCAGGCAGTTATAAATAACTGCATAATGACCGTTGGGGGATGAATATCTCACGATGAGGGCTATCGGTTTCCGCCGCTAGCCCTTGTTGTTTTTTTGAGGGTGTCATTCCGATTGTCCATGTCGGGTCCAAGGCGGTCTGATGACCGGTTGGGGTAGGATGATGCCGTGGCAAAGTGTGCAGGTTGACGCCAATAAGAAAGGCCACCAGGAATATTCCTGATAGCCTTTTCCTTGCCTGTGTTGTTTATACAGTTTCGCTATGGTTCGATAGTGTGTGAGCACCCTCGTTATGAGTATCTCAGGATCTGTCCCGGCTTCACGCGCATGTTCTTGCTGATGTGGTTGAGCTTGCAGATCTTGTCGATTGTGGTGCCGCGCTTTCTGGCGATGGCAGCGAGCGTCTCGCCCTTTGCCACTTTGTGGTAGCGCACGTCGCCACTCTCCACATTGTCTCCGATGTTGTTCGAGTTGTTGTCGTTTGCGGCAGCCAGATCGTCGTTCTTGCCGCGCTGACGTGTGGCAGCCAGCGACTCCCTGTTGTAAGACTCCTTGCGGAAGAGGTATGTGTCGCCAGTCACGTCCTGGTTGCGGAAGTCGAACATCAATGCCGGGTTGAGAGCCACTCCGCAGAGACGGGTCTCGAAGTGCAGGTGAGAACCGGTGCTTCGTCCGGTGTTGCCGCCCAGTCCGATAGGGTCTCCGGCACGTACCTGCTCGTTTTCTGCCACGAGATGCTTCGACATGTGTCCGTAGATGGTCTCCAGACCGTTGTTGTGGCGTATCACAACGTAGTTGCCGTATCCGTTTGCCTCATATCTCACGATGCGCACCTTTCCGTCGAATGCCGCACGGATGGTGTCGCCGATATATACCTTGATGTCGAGACCCTTGTGCATGCGTCCCCAACGGCTTCCGAAGTTGGAAGTGATGATTCTGCTGGATGTAGGCATGCAGAAATGTTTCAGGTTTATGCTGAAAGAGTCTGGAAGTTCTGTGGCGCGGTGAGCGTATCTGTTGTTCCAGTCTTTGTATAGCTGAGCTGAAGGAGCTCCAGCCTGTTCTCTTTGTATGAGTTCGCGAAGTGCGAGAGTGTCAACTGCTTTAAGTTTCTTGTCTACTGGTGCCTGGCGTGCCAAGAGGTCTTGTGCTGCTGCTGGTACTGTGGCCAGAGCCATGACTGCCGTTAATGCCAGTGTCTTGATTGTCTTTTTGAATTGCATAAAATAAATATTTTATAATGCAACGGTATGTCTTCCTGTCTGTCGCATTATGTTTGTGTAAGACTAATCATGATGACGGACTGTCAATCGCGCGTTCGTCATTGTGATTAAATTTTCGCTGCAAAGGTAGTAAAAAAATTTTAAAGTTGCTTGTCAGTTAACAGTTTTTAGGTCGTCGTTAACATATAGGCATGTTGTATAACAACTTATAAATGAGCACTGTTAAGCTCATTGTGCCGTCTCCTGCCCCTCTTTTCCCATCACAGTCTGTGATGTCGCCGGTCATGATATCGCCGCCCAGTTCACGTTGGTCTTTCTCAGTGCGGCAAGGCGTTGCCAGAGCATGCTGTTTTCCGTTTTGTTGCATTCCGGGTCCTGCTCTATTATCTTCTGTGCCTCCTCCCTTGCCATCTGCACTATCTGTCCGTCTCTCGCTATGTCGGCAATCTTCAGGTCGAAAGCCATTCCGCTCTGCTGGGTGCCCTCCAGGTCGCCGGGGCCGCGCAGTTTCAGGTCGGCTTCGGCAATGAGGAATCCGTCGTTGGTGTCACACATGATGTCGATGCGTTTGCGCGTCTCGTTGGTCAGTTGAGGCTTCGTCACGAGGATACAGTACGACTGGCTCGCCCCTCTGCCCACACGGCCCCGCAGCTGGTGCAGCTGCGACAGTCCGAAGCGTTCGGCGTTGAGAATCACCATCACCGAAGCGTTCGGCACGTTGACGCCCACCTCTATCACCGTTGTGGCGACGAGAATCTGTGTCTCTCCGTTAACAAACTTTTGCATCTCCTCGTCCTTCTCAGCCGGTTTCATCTTGCCGTGCACCTTGCTGAGGCGGAATTCCGGGAACACCTCCTTCAGTATTTCAAACCCCTCCTCAAGGTTCTGTATGTCGAGCTTCTCGCTCTCCTTGATGAGCGGAAACACGATATACACCTGTCTGCCCTCTTTTATCTGCTGTCTGATGCCAGAGTACAGACTTGTGGTCTGGTTGTTGTATTTGTGTATCGTCACTATCGGTTTCCTTCCCGGCGGCAGCTGGTCGATAACGCTCACGTCGAGGTCGCCGTATATTGTCATTGCGAGGGTTCGCGGTATCGGTGTGGCGGTCATCACGAGCACATGGGGAGGGTTCTGGCTTTTGCTCCATAGCCTTGCCCTCTGTGCCACTCCGAAGCGGTGTTGCTCGTCCACCACCACGAGTCCCAGTTTGCTGAACTGCACCGTGTCTTCAATCACGGCGTGTGTTCCCACGAGGATGTCCACGCTGCCGTTGGCGAGTCCGCCGAGCACGGTCTTGCGCCGTTTGCCCTTCACGATGCCGGTGAGCAGTTCCACCCTTATGTCCATGTCGCCCAGAAACTCGCGTATCGTGGCGAGATGCTGTTCGGCGAGAATTTCCGTCGGTGCCATTATGCAAGCCTGGTATCCGTTGTCGAGAGCTATCAGCATTGTCATCAGTGCCACGAGAGTCTTTCCGCTGCCCACGTCGCCCTGCAGCAGCCTGTTCATCTGCCGTCCGCTGCCCAGGTCGCTCCTTATCTCCCTCATCACCCTTTTCTGGGCGTCGGTGAGTGAGAATGGCAGATGGTCGGAATAGAAGCTGTTGAATATCTCGCCGATGCGCGGGAAGGCATATCCGCGGTATTTCTTCTTTTGGTCGGAGGCATAGCGCAGGATGTTGAGCTGCACGTAGAACAGCTCTTCAAACTTCAGTCTGAAGCGTGCGCTCTGCAGTTCTTCGGCGGTCTTCGGATAGTGTACGTGGCGCAGTGCCGTGTCCCTCTCCACCAGACGCAGTCTGTTGGCGATAAACGGCGGCAGTGTCTCCGGCAGCGGCTGGTTCATCTTTTCGAGCATCGCCTTCGTGATTTTCTCTATCGACCTCGATGTCAGTCCCGCCTTCTTCATCTTCTCCGTGGTGATATAGTAGGGCTGCATTCCCATCTGTGAGAGCTGCAGGTCTTCCGCCTTGTCGATGTCGGGATGTGCAAACTGGTATCTGCCGCCATAGAGAGTAGGTTTTCCGAATACGATATACTCCGTGTTCACCTTGAATTGCTGCGTGGCATATTTGATGCCGGAAAACCATACTATGTCCGCTATCCCCGTTCCGTCGGTGAAGTGGGCCACGAGGCGCTTCTTGCGCGGTCCGCTGCCAAACTCCTCGAAACCGAGAATCCGTCCCTTCACCTGCACGAAGGGCATGTCGCTGCGCAGTTCGTTGATGGTGTATATGCGGCTGCGGTCCACGTATTTGTATGGGTAATACTCCAGAAGGTCGGATATCTTCGAGATACCCAACTCCTTCTGCAGCATGTCCCTCTTCTTCGGTCCCACGCCCGGCAGATATTGTATGTCCTGGTTCAGTATGTCAAGCACTTGTGATGTTCGGTTGTGACAGGTTGAATTGGCTGTTTGTCGGCTTCACTCCCCCAGGTTGGTCATCTGGAGTTGCCTGAAGTCTGTTGCTTCAGAATGATGGACTCCTGTTGCAGTATCACCTCCGCCACAGCCATGTCGAAAGGTCTTGTAATCTTGATGTTCTCCTGGTTGCCCTCCACGAGCGCCACCTCATGGCCGAGGTGTTCCACTACAGAGGCATCATCGGTGAAAGCCTCGGAATAGTCCTGTGCATAAGCCTCCTTCAGCAGTCTGATGCCGAATGCCTGCGGAGTCTGCACGATGCGGTATTCGCTTCTCGGCACCGTCTCCGACGGTGTTTCTCCGCCATCCTGAGAAGTGGCGGCGGTTGTCGTGGCGTCAGAAGCATTCTGCTTGTCGCTCTTCAGGAGATGTCTGAGCGTGTCCACCACCGGCACCACCGGTACGGCAGCCCCCATCTCCGCGGCTTTCGCGTATGTGCGGCGTATGGTGTCGGCAGATACGAATGGGCGCACTCCGTCATGCACCCCCACCGTTCCGCAGGCATCGTCGGGGATGCAGCCGAGTCCGTTTTTCACGGAGTGGAAACGCGTCTCTCCGCCGTCGGCAATCACAATCGGTTCGCAGAACGAATGCCGTTCGCACAACTCCTTCCAATACTCCTGCTGATGTTTGGGCAATACGAGGATGATGCGCATGCGGTCGTTGAAGTTCCTGAACCTGCGTATCGTGTGCATGAGCACAGGCAGTCCGCCTACAGGCAGGAACTGCTTTGGAACGTCAGCCCCCATGCGCATCCCCTTGCCGCCGGCAACGATTATCACATAGTCGTGATTCTCCATCATGCGGCGCTTATTTGTTTTCCATGAGATGCAGATACATCATTCCCTCAGCCACGCTCTCTGCAGTCTGCTTCGTGGTGAGCATTTCGAGCAGCGTGTATGCATAGGGGAATGTTGCGGCAGGACCTTCGCCTGTCACCACATTGCCGTCAACGGTGCACAGTTCATGGGTATATTCCGCTCCGTCGAGATATTTCTCGAATCCGGGGTAGCATGTGGCACGTCTGCCTTTCACGATGCCCAGGCTTCCGAACACCATCGGTGCGGCACAGATGGCAGCAACGAGTTTCCCCTTCTCATACTGGCTGAGCACGGCATTGCGCACACCCTCGTGGTCGTTGAGGTTTGTGGCGCCTGGCAGTCCTCCGGGCAGCATCAGCAGGTCGGCATCCTCCAGCTTGGCGTCCTCGAATTTTAGGTCGGCCTTCACGGTCACGCCGTGTGCCATCTCTACTAACTCTGAGCCTGTGATGCTCACTGTCTTTATCTCCACTCCGCCGCGGCGGAAAACGTCAACGGGAATCAGGGCTTCTATTTCCTCTGAACCGTTGGCAAGAAACATATACGCTTTTGCCATAATCTTTTGTTGTTTAATTATTCTATTGATAGACCGTTTGTCTTTCTTGATGTATCGCTGGAATATGTCGGTAGTAGCCGTCTTGTCGTCTTTTTCCTGCGTGTCGCGCTTCAGCTTGTATTCTCGTGCCATAATTCTTTAATTTGCAAGTGATACCAATCCTGACTTTTCCAAGGGGAAGTGACAGGCTTCCTTGTATGCCTGTAGCCTTTGTCAGCTTCGGGGCCTTACTTTAGGCACTGGAGATACGCCTCGATAGTGTTCTTCAGTCCGATGTAGAGGGCATCGCAGATGATGGCGTGTCCGATGCTCACCTCGTCGGTCCATGGAATCATCCTGTGGAAGTAGGCAAGGTTCACCAGGCTGAGGTCGTGGCCGGCGTTCAGACCCAGTCCCAAATCGCGGGCAGCCACGGCAGCGTCGATAAACGGCTTGATGGCCTCCTCCCTGTTTTCGGCATATCCCGATGCGTAAGATTCGGTGTAGAGCTCCACTCTGTCGGTTCCACACTCCTTGGCTCCCCTCACCATTTCGGCAGAAGGGTCCACGAAGATGCTCGTTCTGATGCCGGCCTCCTTGAATCTTCCTATCACGTCGGTAAGAAACGCTTTGTTCTCTATCGTGTTCCATCCGTGGTTGCTCGTCAGCTGGGCGTCGCCGTCGGGAACGAGCGTCACCTGTGTCGGCATCACCTCGAGCACGAGGTCGATATATCTGTCGATAGGGTTTCCTTCGATGTTGAATTCCGTAGTGATGAGCGGTTTTATCTCCCTCACGTCTTGATAGCGGATGTGTCTTTCGTCAGGTCTTGGATGTACGGTTATGCCCTGGGCGCCAAACAACTGGCAGTCAACGGCGGCCTGCTCCACGTCGGGATTGTTGCCGCCTCTGGCGTTGCGCAGGGTGGCTATCTTGTTTATGTTTACACTTAATTTTGTCATGTCTCTTCAATTTGTTAATATCACAGTGCCCGAAATTCGGTAGAAAACCGTATATTTGCAGACACTTTCAAGCGCAAAGTTACGAAAACATTTGCAATGGAGGCTTATTAATTCGTCAGAAAGATAAAAAACTCCCAATTATGTCGTTGAGAAAACTCAGATTTGCCATTTTCGGCAATATTTACCAGGCCAGGAAGTCGGCGGACATACAGCGCTTGCTGTTGTCGCTCAATGAACGGATGGCGCAGGTGAGCATGGAGAGAAGTTTCTACGATTTCCTCTGCTCGTCCCACGGTTTGCCGCTGCATGGCGTCACCGTGTTTGAAGGAAACGACTTTGATGCCGACTTCGTGATATCCATGGGAGGCGACGGCACATTGCTGCGGTCGGCATACAGCGTGGGCAGCCGCAGCATTCCCATTATCGGCGTGAACATGGGGCGCCTGGGATTCCTCGCCGGTGTCGGCGTTGACGATTTCGACAGTGTGCTCGACAGCATATACGCCGACAGCTATATGGTAGACAGTCTTGCCATGGTGAAGGTGGAGAGCGATGGTGCCAACGGCGACGAGCGGATTTCGGAATGCGCCCTCAACGAGATAGCCATACTGAAACGCGACAATGCTTCGATGATTTCCATCCGTGCCAGCATCAACGGCGAATATATCGTGACGTTCCATGCCGACGGACTGATAGTGAGCACGCCGACGGGGTCGACAGCCTATTCCCTGTCAAACGGCGGACCGATAATCGTGCCGCACACCGGAATATTGTGTCTCACTCCCGTTGCGCCGCATAGTCTCAACATGCGTCCTATCGTCGTTGCCGACGACTCTGTGATAACCCTTGAGGTGGAGAGCAGGAACCATAACTATCTCGTCGCCGCCGACGGACGTTCCATCAAATGTGGCGAGGGACAGACGCTCACCATACGCCGTTCCCCCTACGACGCACATATCGTGAAGCCCAAGGATTCTACATATTTCTCCACGCTGCGTGCCAAGATGATGTGGGGCGCCGACATGAGGATGAAGAACGAGTAAGCCAATGAGATATTTGAGAAAATTCCTGAAGATACCCAAGAGCCGGTATTCAGCCAGACAGATAATAGGATGGCTGTGGAGGGCATGGCGCGGCAACCGTCTGCAGGCGTCGCTCAATGCCATCCTCGGACTCATCGATGTGGCGATAAGCCTGCTTTCGGTGTGGGCTGTGAAACACGCCATCGACGTGGCGTCGCATGTCGTCGAGGGTTCTCTGTATTGGGCGGTGGCAATCATGGCGCTGCTCATCCTCGGCGGATTTGCCGTGAACATCGCTTCGATATGGGTGAAGAACATATTGGGAATAAAGGCACAGAACAGGATGCAGCAGCGTCTGCTCGCCCGCATCCTGCGCTCCGAATGGCATGGCAAGGAGAAATGGCACAGCGGCGATGTGTTGAACCGCCTGGAATTCGACGTCAGCAACGTGGTGGGGTTCCTCACCGAAACGCTGCCAAGCACTCTCTCCGTGCTCGCCCTCTTTCTGGGTTCCTTCTTCTATCTCTTCTCCATGGATCCCGTGCTGGCTCTGGTCATCATTGCCATGCTGCCGGTGTTCATCCTCTCGAGCAAGGTGTATATGGGCCACATGCGCAAACTGACACGCCAGGTGCGTAACTGCGACAGCAAGGTGCAGAGCGTGTTGCAGGAAACGATACAGCACCGCATGCTGATAAAGACCCTTGAGAAAGACGACGAGATGGTGGGCAGACTGGAGAACATGCAGGGAGAACTGAGACATAACGTGGTGAGACGCACCAGATTCTCGGTGTTCTCAAACCTCATACTCAATACAGGTTTCGCCATCGGATATCTCGTGGCATTCCTGTGGAGCGCACTGCGGATGTATCACGGCACACTCACCTTCGGCGGAATGACAGCATTCCTCCAGCTCGTGTCCAAGATACAGGGGCCGGCACGCAACCTCACCAAGCTCGTGCCGGCATTCGTCTCCGTGTTCACTGCAGCGGAGCGACTGATGGAACTTGAAGAGAACCCTCTCGAAGAACAGGGCGACCCCGTGTCGATGGCGATGACGGGTGGAGTGGGAGTGAGGTTCGACGACGCCTCCTTTGCCTACGCCGACGGCAGCAGGGATGTGATAGACCATCTCTCGTTTGATTTCCGTCCAAACACCTGCACCGCCATACTCGGAGAGACGGGAGCCGGAAAGACTACGATGGTGAGACTCATCCTCGCCCTGATACAGCCCACCAGCGGCCATGTATACATATATAATAAGGAAAGCGAGCAAGACATCTCGCCTCTCACACGCTGCAACCTCATCTACGTGCCACAAGGCAATACGTTGCTCAGCGGCACCATCCGCGACAATCTGCGCATGGGACGGTTCGATGCCACCGACGAGGAGATGATGCAGGCCCTCGACAAGGCATGTGCCGGTTTCGTGAGAGACATCCCCGGAGGGCTCGATGCCAGCTGCAGCGAGGCGGGCGGCGGACTGAGCGAGGGACAGGCTCAGCGCATCTCCATAGCCAGGGCATTGCTCAGGGAGGGAAGCGTGATGATATTCGATGAGGCTACGAGCGCTCTCGACCCGGAAACGGAAAGGCAGCTCCTCGCCAACCTGCTCCAGGAACGCCGGCAGACCATCATATTCATCACCCACCGCCCGGCAGTGGTGGACTATTGCGACCAGGTGTTGAGGATATGATGAACATCCGACGAACCGCTATGGCGCCTGACGGCCACATCGCAAGTGTAAAAGAGAGTATAACATCAAAAAGAGAAAACGATATGAAAATAAAGAAACTATTCATCTTCGTGGCGATATTCCTCGCCGCAGTGGTCTCGTCGCAGGCTCAGAATGCGCCGGACCAGACAAAAGACCTCGACTCGCTCTATGCACAGAAACTGTTGAAGCCCGGAACGGTGGCTCCCGATTTCATCCTTCCGATGATGAACAACTACAAGGTGCAGCTCTCCGAATTCAAGGGCAAATATGTGCTGCTTGACTTCTGGGCAACGTGGTGTCCGGACTGCCGCAAGGACATACCTGCTGTGAAGGAACTCTACGACAAGTATGGCTCAAAGGTGGAGTTCATCGGTGTGTCGTTCGACGTAGACCACAACCGCTGGACAAAATATGTTGTAGACAACGGGATGAAATGGCGACAGGTCAGCGAACTGAAGAAGATGCGCGATGCCGAAATCTCCAAGGCATACGGAGTGGAGTGGATTCCGTCGATGACGCTCATCGGTCCCGACGGCAAGGTGGTGCTCTCCACGGTAGTGCTGGAGAGAATGGCAAAGGCACTCGCCGACATAGCGAAATAATCCCACACCATTTTCCGCAAGTCTTTCGGCTTGCGAACTTGTTGACTCGTCAAGACAAATCTCTTTGTCAACTTGTTTACTTGTCAACTCGTCAACTTTATAAAAATAAAACTCAAGACATACAGATATGCCAGAATCAAATTTCGTAGACTACGTGAAGATATACTGCCGCTCCGGTAAGGGCGGCAAGGGATCTATGCACCTCCGCCACGTGAAGTATCAGCCCAACGGCGGTCCCGACGGCGGCGACGGCGGTAAGGGCGGAAGCATCATCCTGCGTGGAAACCATAACTACTGGACCTTGCTCCATCTGAAATACCAGCGCCACATCAAGGCGGAACACGGCGGCAACGGCGGTAGAGACAAATGCCATGGCACCGACGGCAAGGACGTATATATAGACGTGCCTTGCGGTACTGTGGTATACGACGCCGAGACAGGAAAGTTCATCTGCGACGTCATGCACGACGGACAGGAAGTGGTGCTCCTCAAGGGAGGCCGCGGCGGACTCGGCAACTACCAGTTCCGTACCGCCACCAACCAGGCTCCGCGCTATGCCCAGCCGGGAGAGCCCATGCAGGAGATGACGGTCATAATGGAGCTTAAGCTCCTTGCCGACGTCGGTCTCGTCGGGTTCCCCAATGCCGGCAAGAGCACGCTGCTCTCCGCCGTGTCGAGTGCCCGACCCAAGATTGCCAACTATCCCTTCACCACCCTCGAACCGTCACTCGGCATCGTGGGCTATCATGACAACAAGTCGTTCGTCATGGCAGACATCCCTGGAATTATTGAGGGAGCGAGCGAGGGCAAAGGTCTCGGACTCCGTTTCCTGCGCCACATCGAGCGCAACTCCCTGTTGCTCTTCATGGTGCCGGGTGATACCGACGACATAAAGAAGGAATACGAGATACTGCTCAACGAGCTTACCAACTTCAATCCCGAAATGCTCGACAAGCATCGCGTGCTTGCCGTGACAAAATGCGACCTGCTCGACGATGAACTCATTGAGATGCTCAAGGAAACGCTGCCGTCAGACCTCCCCGTGGTATTCATCTCGTCGGTGTCGGGAATGGGAATCTCCGAACTGAAGGATGTGCTGTGGAAGGAACTCAACAGCGAGAGCAACAAGCTCGCTGATATAATGGCTGAGGACACCCTCGTGCATCGCGACAAAGATCTCAATACCCTGCCCGAAGAACTGCGCAAGGAGGGAGAAGACGAAGTGGTGTTCCTCGACGAGGATGATATCGAGGACGTGGAAGACCTCGACGACTTCGAATATGATATGGAGGACGAGGACTGATGCAGAAACCACAACTCCATTATTACGACCTCGACGACAATGTGGTGGCGTTCAGCTCCACACGTCATGGAGGATACAGCACCGGCAGCCACGGTGAGTTCAACATCAATGAGCATTGTGGCGACGATGCCTCTGCCATAGCCCGAAACCGTCAGATTCTCTGTGAGGAGCTTGGCGTCGCCGACGCTAATGTCATTGTGCCACACCAGACGCATGGTGTGGAGGTGAGACAGATTGCCGCCGACTTCCTCGCCCTCCCGCTTCCGGTAAGGAAGATGATTCTGGATGGCGTGGATGCAGTGATGACAAATCTGGAGAACGTATGCGTCGGTGTGTCTACAGCCGACTGCATTCCCATTCTCCTTTCCGACTCCAGGCATGGAGCCGTGTGTGCCGTCCATGCAGGATGGCGGGGCACTCTGTCGCGTGTCGTGATGAGAGCCGTGGCGGAGATGCGTCTTGCCTACGACACCAATCCCGCAGACCTCAAGGCTGTGATAGGTCCCGGCATCTCCTTTGATGCCTTTGAAGTGGGCGACGAGGTGTATGAACAGTTCGTGGCGGCAAACTTCGACATGCAGGGCATCAGCCGCCAGATGAAGATGAACGGCAGTGAGGAATACAAATGGCACATCGACCTCGTGGAATGCAACCGCCAGCAGCTGCAGCAATGCGGACTTGCCGCCGGCAACATACAGTCGTGTGACATCTGCACATATTCCAATACCGACGATTATTTCTCTGCCCGTAAGCTCGGCATCGACTCCGGCAGGATATACTCGGCTGTGATGAGAAAATAAAATATCTCGTCAACCCGTCAACTTGTCAACTCGTCAACTGATATAACAACAAAGCCTCAAAGCTTGAATGCTTTGAGGCTTTATTATAGGGGGATGATGTGATTTAGAGATTGTCGATCACGGTGCAGATGTCACCGAAGATACGGTCGAGCGCTCCCAGTCCGTTGATGTGGTGATGGATGTTCTCCTTCTTATACCATTCGATGAGAGGAGCGGTCTGGTTGTGGTAAACGTCGAGGCGCTTCTTTATCGTCTCCTCGTTGTCGTCAGAGCGTCCGCTCTCCTTGCCGCGCTTCACGAGGCGCACCATCAGTTCGTTCTCCGGAACGTCGAGCTCTATCATTGCGGCAATTTTGTGTCCACGCTCGTCGAGCATCTTCTTCAGAGCCTCTGCCTGTGGGATAGTGCGAGGGAATCCGTCGAATATCACTCCCTCATGCTCCTTGCCGAAAGAGTCGTATACGCTGGCGAGAATGTTTACCATCAGCTCGTCAGGAATGAGCTGACCCTTGTCGATGTAAGCCTTGGCAGTCTTGCCCAGCTCAGTTTCGTTTTTGATTTCATTGCGGAGCACGTCACCAGTAGAGATGTGTCCCAGTCCGTACTTCCTGATAAGGAGATCGCTTTGTGTGCCCTTTCCTGATCCGGGCGCACCGAAAATAACAATATTCTTCATGTGTTTTGTTGATATGTAATTTATTGCTTATTCCTTTACTACGTAAATGTCTCTCAGGTTTCGTCCCAGTCCGTCGTAGTCAAGTCCATATCCGACGATGAAGTCGTTTGGAATCTCCATGGCTATATATTCGATGTCTAGATTCCTCTTCAGGTTGTCAGGTTTGAGCAGCAGCGTGCAGATGTGTATCTCTGCCGGTTTGAACTCTTTCAGATATTCTATCATCTTCTCCATGGTAAGACCCGAGTCCACGATGTCTTCCACGATGACCACCGTGCGTCCCTCGATATCCTCGTTGAGACCCACGAGCTTCTTCACTTTTCCTGTAGATTCTGTGCCCTGATACGATGTCATCTTCACGAACGAAATTTCGCTCTCTATGGTGAGCATCCTCATCAGGTCGGCGGCAAAAATGAACGATCCGTTCAAGACTCCGAGCAGCAGAGGCTTCTTTCCTTTCAGGTCGTTGCTGATCCTGTCTGCCACGGTTTTCACTCGGCGCATTATCTCCTCCTCGGGTATCAATGTCTCGAAGGTTTTGTCTTTGATATCTATAGTTGCCATAAGAATTATATTGTTTTTGCGCACAAAAGTAATAAAAATATTCAAACAATAAGTCAATCTATCCAATTAATTAGTATTTTTGCAGATATGAAGATTCTTACAGGCACACAGATACGTGAGCTCGACAAATATACGATAGAACACGAGCCGATAAAATCCATCGATCTGATGGAGCGCGCGGCAAAGGCATTGACGCGCGCCATAACGAGAGTATGGGACGACAACACCAGCGTGGTGGTCTTTGCCGGACCCGGCAACAATGGTGGCGATGCGCTTGCCGTGGCACGCATGATGGGAGAGCAGGGCTACAGCGTGAAGGTCTACCTCTTCAATGTGTCAGGCACCCTCTCCGCCGACTGCAGCGCCAACAAGGAGCGTCTTGCCGGAGCCGCCGGCGTTACCTTCATTGAGGTGACCAACGAGTTCGACCCGCCGGAGCTGCCGGCATCGGTGCTCGTCATCGACGGACTCTTCGGTTCGGGACTCAGCAAACCCCTAAGCGGCGGTTTCGCCTCGCTGGTGAAATACATCAACCAGTCGGAATGCCGGGTGGTGAGCATCGACATCCCGTCGGGCCTCATGACCGAAGACAACTCCTACAATACGCGTACCAACATCATACGCGCCGACTACACCTTCACCCTGCAGCAGATGAAGCTGGCGTTCCTCTTTCCTGAGAACCAGCGCTATCTGGGCCGCCTCGGTGTGCTCGACATCCGTCTCAGCGCCGAAGGCATAGAGAAGGCAGACGCCAAATTCGAGATTGTGGACGAGAGCTTCGTCCGCACGCTGCTCCGTCCGCGTGGCGACTTCTGGCACAAAGGCGATGCCGGCACCTCGCTCATCGTTGCCGGCAGCTATGGCATGGCAGGTGCTGCAATCCTTGCTTCCAGAGCCTGCTTCCGTTCCGGAGCGGGCAAGGTGATAACCCACGTTCCGGCACGCAACAACGACATCATGCAGATTGCCGTTCCGGAGGCCATCGTCAGCCGCGATGCCGACGACAACCTGTTCACCGAACCCGTTGCCGACGACAGTTTCGACGCCATGGGCATCGGTCCGGGCATCGGCACCGACGAGGTGACGGCAACGGCATTCATCTCGCAGCTGCGCCGTGCGCAGGTGCCTACGGTGGTAGATGCCGACGGTCTCAATATCCTGGCTTCCCACAGGGCATGGTTCCAGAGAATCCCCGTGGGCACCATCCTCACACCGCATCCTCTGGAGTTTGAACGACTCGCCGGAGTGCGTTTCAACGATGGTTTCGAACAGCTCTCCAAGGCTGTCGAGATGGCGCAGACCATGCAGATATACATCATACTGAAAGGTCATTATTCAGCCCTCTGCATGCCCGACGGCAAGGTGATGTTCAATTCCACAGGCAATTCCGGAATGGCGACGGCAGGCAGCGGCGACGTGCTCACCGGTGTGCTCACCGCACTCCTCGCACGAGGCTACAACCAGAAAGACGCCTGTCTGATAGGCACCTACGTGCATGGTCTTGCCGGCGACCTGGCGGCAGAAGAGCTGGGAGTGGAGAGCGTTACTGCCGGCGACATAGTGAGGTTCCTGCCAAAGGCTTTCAAACGCCTCGACGACTGATGGCGACACGGTAGTGACCATGGGGCAGGGCTGCTCCCTGTCCGACTTTAGAAAATCCATAATCCAAAACGAAACGACATAAAGAATTGATATGAAGAAATATATGAAATACAGGAATGTGATGAAGGGATTTGTGGCTGCCGTGGCGGTCACTCTTCTCGCTGCTCCACAGAATGCCGCGGCACAGGACGACGTGCGCACGGTGGACGGTGCATCCTATTATCTGCCGAAGACGGAGCTTCGCTTCTCGCTCCTTGTCGAGAAGGTCACATTTACTCCCGGCGACCTCGCTCCCTATGCCTCACGTTATCTGAGGCGCGACGATGTGAGTATGGAACCGTCAACACAATACCGCATCGTGGGCATGCAGCTCTCGCAGAAAGCTGTGCCCGACACCACGAAATTCTTCACGGCGAAAATCGACGGCAAGCACAGCGTCCGCACTCTCTCGCGTGATGGGAACGGAGTGTTGCTGGCGGTGAATGCCGAACCGAGGGAGGCGAAGACCCGCAAACCTTTCGTGGCGGCGCCGAAACCGGCTCCGGTGAACCCTCGCGACTATATGACCCAGGAAATCCTCAGCGCTGCCAACAAGGTGAAGATGGCGGAGCTTTGTGTGCAAGAGATATACGACATTCGCGAGAACAAGAGTCTGCTCAACAAAGGACAGGCAGACTTCATGCCGAAGGACGGTGAGCAGCTCCGTCTGATGATAGACAATCTGAACGCTCAGGAGAATGCCCTGCTGCAGCTCTTCGAGGGCACTACCGACCGTGACACAACGGAGGTGGAGGTGGCATTCGTGCCCACCCGTGAGGTGGAGAAGCAGCTGCTGTTCCGCTTCTCTAAGTATTTCGGACTGACGGATGCCGACGACCTCAGCGGCAAACCTTATTATATTAAGGTGGAAGACCTTCACAGTTCGCCCACTCTCAACGGCAGTCTGGCTGACCCCAAGAAAGACAAGGACAACATCGGCATCTGCGTGAACCTGCCGGGTAAGATACGTGCCACGGTGTTCAGTGCCGACCGTGCTTTGGGAGCCTTCGAGCTGTATGCTCCGCAGTTTGGCACCACCGAGTCGTTGAGCGGTGAGATGTTCAGCAAGAAGTTCACCTCCCACCTCGTGCTCAATCCCGTCACGGGAAGCATCGAGAGTCTTGAGACAGAACCGCTGAAATGATATTCCGCCATGCGATGGCAATGATATAGATTGAAAAAATGCCTTTAACCGATTCTCCTTTATCCGGTTAAAGGCATTTTTTACAGCACGGAGTGATAATATCGGTGAGCATAGTGTCCATCAGCCTGCGGCGATGGACACGGGTCTAAAATAAAACACTGATATCACAGATAAACCACGGATCAATCATCACGGATTATTTTAGACCTTTTTAGTTTTGGATTAAATCTTGGATTTCCGTGGATTTGCGAGTGCTTGTGGCACTCCCTTTTTCTGGAAGGCATCAGTAATGACTGTAGTTGCCCGTCCTTCAATATCAGCCCAACCTAACCTCAAACCCATCCTAACCTTCCCAAAGGGAAGGAACTGGTTACTTCGATTATTGTCATCAGCCCCCACCTAACCTCCCCCGTAGGGGAGGGATTGGTTACTCTCAGTTGCTGATTATCAATAGGTTATCAATATCCGGAGTAATCAGCATCTCCCCAACGGGGGAGAACGAGAGGGGGCTGAAGTTCATTGGCAGAGTAGCTTCGATTATTGTCATCAGCCCCACCTAACCTCCCCCGTAGGGGAGGGATTGATTGCTCTCAGTTGCTGATTATCAATAGGTTATCAATATCCGGAGTGACCTGCATCTCCCCTTCGGGGGAGAACGAGAGGGGGCTGAAGGCGATTGGAAGAAGATGTCCGATAACCATTGCGCATCGCAAGGCATATCGAAAAACGAAGTGCCCCAGCACTTGCAAATCCAACTGAATCCAAACCTGAATAAAAAAATCATTGGCTCAATAATATTAAAAAAATATCCGTGAAAGACCGATCCGTGGTTCTCTGTGCAATCCGTGTTTCATTTTTTGATTTGTGTCCCTGCTGAAGGCTGGGGACACAACTACAACAACACGGAATAGATATATCTGTGAGTCGATTAATATCGACTTCTGATTCCTCATCAACAGGAAAGAGTCTGTTATGTTGGCGCTTTGCATCCCCTTACTGACGTTTCTTTCTATGGAAACTTTGGGCACAGTTTTGGGCACTACCCGTGCCCACTTGGGGCAAGGTGCTTGCCCCAAGTGAGTAAGCTGCTTGCCCCACATGGGCAAGCATGTTGCCCATTTCATGAAGCTTTTAACCCAAATCGCTTTCTATGTTAATATCCAAATGTTTTGACCATTATTTTCAATTTATGCTGAGATTTTATATTCAGGGGTGAATGTTTGGCGATTTCTGACCATGGCTGTGACCAAATGTACAAGTTTGTTCTTGACATTGTTCAGTGCAACCTGCTTCTTCTTTCCTCGTTCTACGAGGCGCATGTAGTACCTCGCCATAATGGGATTGAAGTTGACGGCAGCTAGTGCCGCTTGCGTCAGCATGGCCTTTATCTGGCGGTTAGCCATATAATGTACATGCGGATCGGAATGCACACTGGTTCCCGAATCTTTGCCAAATGGAGCTAGGCCGTAATAGCAGGCAATCTTGCGTGAGTCGTAGTTGAAACGCCGGAAGTTGTCGGTGTACACCATCAGGCACACAGCGTTCTGCGTTCCTATGCCAGGCACCGAGGTCACGATGGTGAACACCTCGGTGAGTTCCTCGTCCGACTTGATGAGATCGGCAATGCGCTTATCTATCTTCTCTATCTCCTTATTGAGTTCAGAGACGATGTGCCGTCCGCTCTGCGAAATCATTGTCTTGACTGGCGACTTCTCCATAGTGAGTCGCTTTTCGCCTCTACGCACCTGGAAACTGCATCTGTGTCTTACGATCATCTGACGGTATAGGAACAGCTCACGCAGTTGTGTAAGCGACTCGCTAAGAGGCTCGTACATAACGGCTTTATCGTAATTCCTCATGGCGTATTCTGCAATCATCGAGGCGTCAGCACGGTCAGACTTCAATCGTCTAAGACCAGATGCGTCTTTGATGCTCTTTGCGTTCTCAAGCCACATGTCGTAGCCTTTACCGTAGAGGAAGTTGCACAGTCCCTTGCTGTAGTCGCCCGTGTTCTCGCCACAGAAGAGCCACAAGGACGAGTCGATACCGCAGGAATTCTGCTCAACCCACTTGACCAACTGCCTATAGCCAGACACGGTTGTCTTGAACTCGTTGAACACTCTAGCAGCGGTTTCTGCCAGTCCGTCTGCAAAAAGGATAGCCACATCAACTTTTTCTTTCGAAAAATCAACTCCGATAAATAAATTCTTCATAACTTTGTACGAGTTATATTGTGTAGAATTGGTCAATAGTTGTATGGACTAACACTCTAACAAGGCTCAGAGCCGATAACTTTCTATCTGGTCTTTGCAACTATGTCGATGAGGACCTAAACGATTTATAGCTTTACGGCTGGGTCATTAGCTGGTTTACCTCTTCGACAGACCGATTCTACCTTTTTACAACAAAGGTACGAAACTGTCTTTAGCAATCATAGTTTTACCTTGATTATTTTGGAGTTTATGCGACTTCGTCGCAATCTTCTGCAAACTTAGAGGTCATTAGGCCGTTTATTGTATTTTTTAATTACTGCTTGCAGTCTTTAGTTTTTTATAAGGCGCCTTTTGTCTGTTTTTAATTCGTAATAGCTCGCTATTACTCATTAAAAGCCAAACAAAATCCACTCTTCTAAAATAACAAAATCCAAGCAAGCCCTAACGGCCGATTCGGGTTTAAGACAAAATCCAGAACCGACAAGTTGTAACTACAATCAGACAGTCAATGGTATTTGTCCCTCCCCTTCGGGGGAGGTTAGGTGGGGGCTGATGACAGTATGCGGAGTAACTAACCTGAGTTCGGGATAAGAAAGTCTTTATAAAAGTTGGTAATCTCAATAATTTTTAGTACCTTTATGGTTGTAAATCAATTAGTTATAAAGTAAAAGGATACTATAGTTATGGAGATTACCAAGGACAAAATTACTGAAATTTTCTGTATTATCGATGATTTTTGCCAAGAATATGATAAAGAGATTGCCCGCATGTCCATTTGTGAGCCTGACGGGCGTAAGCACCGCAATCGGAAATGTACTATGAGCCGGTCGGAAATCATGACAATACTCATCTGCTTTCATTTCAATACTTTCCGCAACTTCAAGCATTATTACCTCTTTTATGTCAAGGTGCACCTGCACGACTTGTTCCCAAAGCAGCTCTCATATAACCGCTTTGTTGAACTCGAGTCCAGAGTCGCGGTTGAGATGATGCTGTTCCTCCAACTGTTTTGCTTTGGTAGATGCACGGGTATAAGTTTCATTGACAGTACATGCATTCCTGTATGCCACAACAAGCGTATAACAAGGAATAAGGTGTTCCGTGGTTATGCAGAAAGAGGCAAAAGCACCATGGGATGGTATTTCGGTTTCAAGTTACACCTGATATGCAATGAGAGAGGTGAACTGCTTAACTTTATGCTTACGAAAGCGAATGTTGACGATAGAAATACAGATGTTTTTAACAGATTGAGTGATAATGTGTTCGGAAAATTATTCGCAGACAAAGGATATATTTCGCATGGCTTGTTTGAGAGATTGTTTAACGACGGTATAGAAATTGTCACTGGCTTGAAATGCAATATGAAAAACAAGCTTATGCCATTGTATGACAAGATTCTGTTGCGTAAAAGATCTGTCATAGAAACCATCAATGACGAACTTAAGAATGTTGCACAACTTGTACATTCAAGACATCGTAGCGTGTTCAATTTCGTAATGAATGTCCTTTCTGTTTTGGCTGCGTATAGCTTCTTTGAAAAGAAGCCATCCATCAACATTGACTATTGCATAGAGAATGTTGACGGACAGCTTGCTGTTATAAAGTAAACTTCATTTGGACTTTACAATCCTTGCATTTTGCCATCCATATTGTTTGGAGGGCAAATGTAATATGCACCTATCGGAAATCTGGCATAGCAAGAAAAACGACTGTCGCTTATCCCGAACTCAGGTAACTAGTTTCTTCCCTTTGGGAAGGTCAGGATGGGTTTAACCCAAAACGGTCATTAGGCCGTTTAATATGGTATTTCATAACTGCTTGCAGTCTTTTGCTTTTTATAAGGCGTCTTTTGCTTGTTTTTAATTCGCAATAGCTCGCTATTACTCATTAAAAGCCAAACAAAATCCACTCTTCTAAAAAAGCAAAATACAAGCAAGCCCTAATGACCGATTTGGGTTTAAGGTCAGGATGGCTACCCTTTCAGACTGTCATGATACTTCAGTGATACTTCTATGATACATTTCTGTAAAGCAAATGGAAAAGTATCATTCCGCCATCTGCTTGCGTGTCAGACGATTATGCCCGAATGGAGGCTCGAAAATGATACTATGATACTTTCCAGGAGAAAAATCATTCATACGATGACCACCTTGCCTACACGTTAACATCGGTTAAAAACGGAAAAAACGTCGTCGTATAGTGGTGAGTGTCTCGTTTTTTATCATTACATTTGCATGCAAAGAGAAAAAACACGGGGTGCTGAGAAATTGGCTGAGATTATACCCACATTAACCTGATGCAGGTAATGCTGCCGGAGGGAATTGATATAACCTATAATAAAGCCCCTACTTCATGCGGAAGAGCATGGAATAGGGGCTTTTTCTTTTCCACTCACTTTCAGAGGCATTCCGTTAGAAAATAGATTTGGTCATCAGGCAGTTTTAATGTAATATCTTATAACTGCTTGTGGAAAATCCCCCAACCGTTCATCACGGTTTGACAAGGTTTCCATCGCCCCGTAGGGCACAGCCTTGACAGGTACTAACCATAACTAAGGAAAGCAAATGAAAGTAAACATCAACAACAAAGAGACAGAGACCGCCGCAAAGAGCGTTGCCGGCCTCGCCGAGGAGCTGCAGCTGCCGGCAAAGGGAGTTGCCGTTGCCATCGACAACAAGCTCGTTGCCCGTACCGACTGGAGCACAACGCCAGTGGAAGAGGGTGACAACATAGTGATAATAAAAGCGTTCTGCGGAGGATAGCCACATGATGAACAGAGAAGCAAAGGCAAATTTCAGTCTGCAGTTCATATCCCACACCAACGGCAATACCACCTATCTCGACGGTATCAGGATGGCGCTCGAGGGTGGTTGCAGATGGATACAGCTGCGCATGAAGGGAGCCGCCGACAGCGAGGTGGAGCCGATAGCCGTCGAGGCACAGAAAATGTGTCGCGAGGCAGGCGCCACGTTCGTCATCGACGACCGCGTGGAGATGGTGAAGAGGCTGGGAGCCGACGGAGTGCATCTTGGCAAGAACGACATGCCCATCAGCGAGGCACGCCGCATCCTGGGCGACACTTTCATCATCGGCGGTACGGCAAACACCATCGCCGATGTGGAAGACCACTGGAAGAGCGGCGCCGACTATGTGGGCTGCGGTCCGTTCCGTTTCACCACCACCAAGGAGAAGCTCTCGCCGGTTCTCGGCATCAGCGGCTACGAGAACATCGTGGCAGAGATGAATCGTAGGGACATCGGCATGCCAGTGGTGGCGATAGGCGGAATAACCACCGACGACATCCCCGCCATCATGGCTACCGGAGTCAGCGGCATCGCCGTGAGCGGCACGATACTCCGGGCTGACGACCCGGTGGAGAAGACGCAGGAGATAATGCGGCTGCTGGCAATTCATGAACGGCAGATGCCATAGGCAATATGATAAAAAGGAGAGACTACGACTGTCCTTTCCCGGGCGGTATGTCGCTCCCCTCGTCAATTCGTAAAACTTCAAAACAACATACAGAATGGAAAAATTAGTTATCGCAGGAAGGGAATTCAATTCCCGCCTATTCCTGGGCACAGGAAAGTTCAACGACAACACCCTGATGGCAGACGCCATCAAAGCGTCGGAAACGGAAATGGTTACGGTGGCAATGAAGCGCATCGAACTGGAAGACAAGAACGACGACCTGCTCGCCCACATCACCCAGAACCCTAACATCCAGCTGCTGCCAAACACCAGCGGCGTGCGCGATGCTGAAGAGGCAGTCTTTGCGGCACAGATGGCACGCGAGGCATTCGGCACCAACTGGCTGAAGCTCGAGATCCACCCCGACCCACGCTATCTGCTGCCAGACTCTATAGAGACACTGAAGGCAACGGAGAAACTCGTGAAGATGGGCTTCGTGGTATTGCCATATTGCCAGGCAGACCCCACACTCTGCAAGCACCTCGAAGAGGCAGGAGCAGCCACTGTGATGCCGCTCGCCGCACCGATAGGCACCAACAAGGGATTGAGAATGAAAGACTTCCTCAAGATCATCATCGACCAGGCCACGGTGCCAGTGGTAGTGGATGCAGGTATCGGTGCTCCGAGCCATGCCGCCGAGGCAATGGAGATGGGAGCAAGCGCCTGTCTGGTGAACACCGCCATCGCCGTGGCAGGAAACCCTGTGGAAATGGCAAAAGCCTTCAAGGAAGCCGTGGTATGCGGCAGAAGAGCCTACGAGGCAGGACTGGGAGCCATCAGCGACTGCGCCGAGGCAAGTTCGCCACTCACAGCATTCCTCGACAAATAAACCATATCAAGAATACATAACCTAATATCACACACTATGCCACAAGATAACAAAGCATACGCACAGAGAGAGAAAGCATATATGCAGGGTAAACTGTTCCCGGAGATAAGAGTGGGAATGACAAAGGTGAACCTCACCCCCACCGTGACCAAAGACGAGAATGGCATCCCCCACATGACGCCAAACGCTCCCGTGTATATCTACGACACGAGCGGCCCGTATACCGACCCTGAATACAAGGTGGACCTGAAGAAGGGACTGCCCAAGATGCGCCAGGCATGGATAGACAACCGTCCGGCATGCGAGGGCGGCACCACACAGATGGCATACGCCAAGGCAGGCATCATAACGCAGGAGATGGAGTATGTGGCTATCAGAGAGAACATGAACTGCGAGGAACTCGGCATCAAGACACATATCACACCGGAGTTCGTGCGCGACGAGATTGCCCGAGGCAGAGCGGTGATACCAGCCAACAGAAACCATCCCGAGAGCGAACCGATGATCATCGGCAGGAACTTCCTCGTGAAGATAAACACCAACCTTGGAAACTCAGCCACATCATCAGGCATCGAGGAAGAGGTGGACAAGGCGGTATGGTCGTGCAAATGGGGCGGCGACACCGTGATGGACCTCTCTACCGGAAACAATATCCACGAGACAAGAGAGTGGATTCTCCGAAACAGTCCGGTACCGGTAGGCACCGTGCCTATCTATCAGGCACTGGAGAAGGTGGACGGCAAGGTGGAAGACCTCAGCTGGGAAGTATACCGCGACACGCTCATCGAGCAGTGTGAGCAGGGAGTGGACTACTTCACTATCCATGCCGGAATCCGTCTGCACAACGTACACCTCGCCGACACACGCCTCTGCGGTATCGTAAGCCGCGGCGGAAGTATCATGAGCAAGTGGTGTCTCTACCACGAGAAGGAGAGCTTCCTCTATGAGCACTTCGACGACATCTGCGACATCGTGGCGAAGTATGACGTGGCACTCTCGCTCGGCGACGGACTGCGCCCAGGATGTATCGCCGATGCCAACGATGCGGCACAGTTTGCAGAGCTCGACACCATGGGCGAACTCGTGACAAGGGCATGGGACAAGAACGTGCAGGCGTTCATCGAAGGACCGGGCCACGTGCCGATGCAGAAAATCAAGGAGAACATGGAGCGCCAGCTCGACCACTGTCATGAGGCACCGTTCTATACCCTCGGTCCGCTCGTCACCGACATCGCCCCAGGCTACGACCACATCACGAGTGCCATCGGCGGAGCGCAGATAGCATGGCTCGGAACAGCGATGCTCTGCTACGTGACACCGAAGGAGCACCTCGCATTGCCAAACAAGGAAGACGTGCGTGTGGGAGTGGTGACATACAAGATTGCAGCACATGCCGCCGACCTCGCAAAGGGACATCCGGGAGCTATGGTGCGCGACAACGCCCTGTCTAAGGCACGCTTCGAGTTCAGATGGAGAGACCAGTTCCACTTGTCGCTCGACCCGGAACGCGCCCTGCAGTATTTTGAGGAGGCAGGACACACAGATGGCGAATACTGCACGATGTGCGGTCCGAACTTCTGTGCTGCCAAGCTGACCCACGATCTGAGGAAATTCAAGAAATGATGGAACTGACTTCAGAACAGAGACGCCGCTACGACCGACACATCATCCTCGACGGAATGGGGCGTGACGGCCAGCGGCGCCTTCTCGATGCCAAGGTGCTCGTGGTGGGTGCCGGCGGTCTGGGTTCTCCCGTTGCGATGTATCTCGCTGCGGCGGGAGTGGGACATATCGGCATCGTGGATGGCGACTTCGTCTCGGTGGCAAACCTGCAGCGACAAGTGCTCTATACCACCGATGATGTGGGGAGCGGAAAGGCAGAAACCGCCGCAAAGCGGTTGAGGGCAATGAACCCCGATGTAGAGGTGGAGGTGTATGAGACGTATCTCAACGAAGACAATGCCACCGACCTTATCCGTCCATACGACTTCGTGGTGGAGGGGACGGATAATTTCGCCTCAAAATATCTCGTCAACGATGCCAGTGTGATGCTCGGCAAGGGATTCACCATCGGCGGCATAAACAGATATTACGGACAGGTGATGACCCACCAGCCCGGTACGGCATGCTACCGCTGCATCTTCCCCGAACCGCCCGCTGTGGCAGAGGTGGAAACCTGCTCCATGGTCGGTGTGCTCGGTCCGCTGGCAGGAATGATAGGCACCGTGCAGGCTACGGAGACGATAAAGAGCATCGCCGGAATGGGCAGCACGCTCACCGACGCACTGCTCACTCTCGATGCGCTGACGATGGAGTGGCGGCGCTTCGACGTGGGGCGCAACGAAGACTGCGCATTGTGCGGCAAGTCGCCGTCGATAACGACACTGAGGGAATATGCGTACAAACCGTGCGCAAAGAAATGATAACAAGAAAAAGAATATGTTTAGCGAAGAATTAAAAAATATAAGTTGGGACGAGACCACAGAGCGCATCGCTCACATGACCGACAACGACGTGCGCCGGGCGCTCGCCAAAGACCACTGCAACGTTGACGATTTCATGGCGCTGATCTCGCCTGCCGCCACGCCATATCTTGAGACGATGGCAAGGCTCTCTCGCAAATACACCGAGGAGAGGTTCGGCAAGACGATGTCGATGTTCATACCTCTTTATATCACCAACTCGTGTGCCAACTCATGCGTCTACTGCGGATTCCACGTGGAGAACAAGATGGCGAGGACCATACTCACGATGGAGCAGATAGAAAACGAGTATAAGGCGATAAAGGAACTGGCACCCTTTGAGAACATCCTGCTCGTGACGGGAGAGAACCCGGCAAAGGCAGGTGTGCCATATCTCGCCAAGGCAATAGACCTGGCGAAGAAATATTTCTCCAACGTGAAGATTGAGGTGATGCCGCTCTCGGCAGAAGACTACAAGACTCTTGCCGACCATGGCATGAACGGAGTGATATGCTTTCAGGAGACATACAACCGCGAACACTATAACCTCTATCATCCGCGAGGCATGAAGAGCAAGTTTGAATGGCGGTGCAACGGATTCGACAGAATGGGACAGGCAGGAGTGCATTCCATCGGTATGGGAGTGCTCATCGGACTGGAAAAGGAATGGCGCACCGACGTGGTGATGATGGCATACCATCTGCGCTATCTGCAGAAGCATTACTGGAGAACGAAATACAGCGTGAACTTCCCACGTATGCGGCCGGCGCAGAACGAGGGATTCCATCCCAACTGCTATATGTCGGACAGGGAACTGGCACAGGCTACGTTTGCCATGCGAATCTTCGACCACGACGTGGACATCTCTTATTCTACACGCGAACCGGCATATATCCGCGACAACATGTGTACGCTGGGAGTCACCACGATGTCGGCAGAATCGAAGGTGAACCCCGGTGGATACCACACCTATCCGCAGGCGCTGGAGCAGTTCAGCGTGAGCGATGAGCGCAAGGCATCGGTGATAAACCAGCGGCTCAGAGAACTGGGACGTGAACCGGTGTGGAAAGACTGGGATGCCTCGTTCGACCTCTTCGGCAAACTCGGAAAATAATGAAGACAATAGTAATAACTCTACCACACTTCTTCTCTGGAGAGGCTGCGCAGATAGTGCAGCTCCTCCAGGGACAGGTGGACCTCGTGCATATACGCAAGCCCGAAGCCACGGCAGCAGAAGTGGAGAAGCTGATTAGGGAGATTCCTGCCGGATGGCACGGCAGTCTCGTGCTTCACGACCACCATGAACTTGCCCTGCGGTATTCCCTCCACGGCGTGCATCTGAACAGCCGCAACCCGCTGCCTCCCGAAGGATGGACGGGGAGCGTGAGCCGCAGCTGTCATTCGCTGGAAGAAGTGGCGGAATGGAAGAAGCGGTGCGACTACGTGTCGCTCTCGCCAATCTTCGATTCCATTTCCAAGCGAGGCTATCATTCAGCATTCACGGCAGAGGAAATCAGAGAAGCCCGTGACCGGGGCATCATCGACGACAAGGTGATGGCGCTGGGCGGCGTTACCTTCGGGAAGCTCGACGATGTGTTGAGGATGGGATTCGGCGGCGCCATGATATTGGGCGATGCCTGGAAAGGCGTGTCTGCGGAGCTGACTCCCGTAGCTCTGACGATAGCCGGATCCGACTCGTCGGCAGGAGCCGGCATACAGCAGGACCTGAAGACGATGGAATCGGTAGGGGTTTACTGCGCCACGGTGATAACGGCGATAACGAGCCAGAACACGATGGGCATTACCGGTGTGATGCCGGTCGGCGGCAGCGTGGTGGAGAGCCAGTTGAAGGCGGTGCTCTCGGATCTGAACGTTAAGGCGGTGAAGATAGGCATGGTGCCCGATGCCGGGGTGGCGCATGTCATAGCCGCGGCGTTGCGGGAATATAAGGCTTCTCACGACTGCCACGTCGTTTACGACCCCGTGATGATATCAACCAGCGGCAGGAGACTGATGGCTGCCGACTGTCTCGATGTGGTGGTGGAGGAGCTGATGCCGCTCTGTACGCTCGTCACCCCGAATATCCCCGAAGCGGAGTTCCTGGCAGCAAAGACAGGCATAGTCTGTGAGGGCGGCGCTCTGGCTGACGCCCTGCATGCCTCGATATTGATAAAAGGCGGACACTCCGACGGAGAGGTGCTCGCCGACAGCCTGTTCAATCCCGACGGCAGCAGCCAGAGCTTCAAGTCGGAAAGGATTGACACACGCAATCTGCACGGCACGGGATGCACCCTGTCGTCGGCAATAGCGGCATTCCTGCTGAAAGGACTCGACATCCCGTCGGCAATCCCTCAGGCGAAGGCTCTTCTTGCCCACGCCATCATGCGAGGCAAGGATGCCGGAATAGGCAAAGGAAACGGTCCGATATTGCCCGGAAAGCAATAGAAGGGCATCCAATCCGCTTATATTGATGTCATGGCAAACATAAACACAAATGTAGCTATTTTTGGATTAAATGGAGTCTGGGTGTGATTAAGCGGTCGTTATTGTGGAATATTGTGTTGACGGTAGGTTGGATGGCCGATATTGGTAATACTTTTTTCCGGCAAATCCTTAAAGATTGTAAAATTAATTTGTTATATTTGCACAATGGAAAAGTAGGAACCATACTACAAGTCAATATCCCCATCACACCGACTCGCCATGACGAATCACAGAAAAACCTACACCGCATTGTTTATGGCGCTGCTACTGATGTTTACAGTAGTGGCGGCAATCACTACCTCATGCTCGCAAGGGAGAAAAGACAGGCAGACAACCGACACATTGTCGCTGAAGCGTCTGCGGGCACTTGACGACTCCGTTTCCTTCCGTTCGCCGATGGCAAGGACGATGGCGGAGCAGGGGATGAAAGAGGCGAAAGACAGTGCCGAATACTATGAATACTACATCCGTCTGGGAAAGATATACCTTACGGAATCGGAACCGGATTCCGCCACTGCCGTGACCGACAGGACTCTGCACTTTCTCGAAAAACAGGAGAAAGATGCCCATACGGAAGGAATAATAGGATTTGCCAGAAACTGCAAAGGTGTGGCACTGCATAGTTTCAGACGCCAGCCCAAGGAGGCTATACGCCAGTACCGGCTCTCATACGAGGCTCTGATGAGGAGCGACAGGATGGAGACCGCACCCGACGTGTGTGCCAATCTCGCCGATGCCTATTCCTTCGATTCCGACCTGCCGAATGCGGCGGTGTGGTATCGCAGGGCGCTTTTCCTCGTTGACTCCCTCCAGCTGGAACCCACAAGAAACATAACTCTGTATATGGGATTGGGCAGAGTATACATGATGCTCGAAGACTATAAGTCGGCAAAGAAATATCTGGATGCCACAGAGAAGATGTATAATCTCATGAGCCCCGACATGCAGATATATCTCATAACCAGCATAGGAAACTACCATTATTATAAAAAGGAATACAAAGAAGCGCTGAAGCAGTTTGTGAGACTGGAGAAACTGCACGAACGGCTCGATATGGGAAAATCTTACTCGATGTTCATCTGCAAGGTGAACATGGCGGACGTATTGCTCAATCTCAACAGACTGGATGAGGCTGAGAAGTATGTTACAGAGGCAGACACCTTCTTCACAGCATGCGACGATGCCGTGGCACTGTACTATACACACTCCGTGGAACTGGGACTTGCCATGAAACGGGGTAATATGGCAGAGGCACACCGCCTCGCCTCGCTCGATGATACGCCGGAGAGCGTGGAGCCAGGACTGAAGGCGATACGCAACAAATACAAGCGTGAATACTATGAAGCGACGGGAAACTACCGTATGGCTTTCAAGAACCTCTCAAGAGAGATGCATGAAACAGATTCGCTTGTGAACAACAGACAGCACATGATAGCGGCGGAACTGATGAACAGATTCACGCAAGACACGCTGCAGCTGCACCACCAGATACAGATGCAAAGCAAGGAGAACGACGTGAGGGAGGCGCATTACGTGATAGCCGGTGCCATAGGATCCGTCGCTGTGCTTATGCTCGTAATAGCCTACGGCATCACATATATCCGTAAGAAAAGACTTTCAGAACAGATGAAGGTGTTCACGCTAAGACTGCAGAACGCCAGAAACAGGATATCGCCGCATTTTGTGTTCAACGTGCTGAACAACAGGATAACCACCGCCGACGGAACGAAGGAGGCGGACGAACTGCTGCTGCTCTCGAAACTGATACGGCAGAACCTCGACCTGACGGGAAAGCAGATGGCTACACTCGAAGAGGAACTGGACTTCGTGGAGAACTACGTGAACGTGGAGCGCAAGACCATCGGCGACGACTTTGAATATTCACTCACGCTGGGCGACGGAATAGACAGGAAGGTGCTGGGAGAGTTCATGATACCGTCGATGACGGTGCAGATACTCGTGGAGAACTCCATCAAGCATGCCCTCAGAGGCAAGGCAGGCAAGAAGCTGCTGCATATCACCGTCAGGAGAGACGGGCGCGGAGGAATGACGGTGACGGTGGGCGACAATGGCAACGGATTCGATATCCGTCGCACTGCCTCTACAGGACAGGGACTCGACATCCTGCGCACCACGATAAGCGTGCTGAACCAGAGAAACAAGAGAAAGACCAGCCTTACGGTAAGGAACGTACATGACACAAACGGAAACACATGTGGATGCGAGGCAAGCATAAGCTTTCCGCAGGGACTGAGAGAAATATAACGAACAGATAGAAAGACGAACACTTATGGATATAATAATAGTAGACGACACACAGACGGCAATCGACGCATTGGCAAAGAAACTTAAAAACTATCCCAACGTCACCGTGGCAGGATTTGCCAACAACGGAAAGGACGGACTGGAACTGCTCAAGACGACACACGCCGAGGTGGTATTCCTGGATGTGGAGATGCCCGACATGACAGGCATCGACTTTCTCGGCAGGATGAAAGACGAGGGATGCAAAGACACGCTCGCCGTGGTATACACCGCTTATGGCACCTACACGCTGCCGGCTCTGAGAAACAAGGCTTTCGATTTCCTCATGAAACCAATAGACGGTAACGAACTGGAGACCGTGATGGCACGCTTGGAAGAAGAACTTGAAGACATCAGAGTGGAGCGTGAGCAGCTGAAAGGAAAGGACGACAAAAACATCGACATCGACGATGAGGAAACTGACGACGACTGCTGCAGGGAGAGGGCGGTCACCAGTGCGCTGAAGAAGAAAGACAACAAATTGCTGCTATATACCAACGCCGTGGACTTCAGACTCGTCGAGATACAGGATATCTGTGTGTTCCAATACAACCACGACCTGAGAGTATGGGAAGTGGTGGCAACGCGATGCGACACACCGATACGCCTCAAGAGATGTGCCAACAAAGACATACTGATGGCGCTCGACGAGAATTTCGTGCAGGTGAACCAGAAATACATAATCAACATAAAATATCTGATGGAGGTGAGAGACAACCAGTGTTATTTCTTCCCGCCATTCGACGGCATACAATATATAAAGATAGGTAGGATGTACCGACGCAAACTCATCAAGCGCTTCAGCACCATCTGATAGCATTATTGCCAATATGACACGCATTCTGCAATCTCCGTCTTGAAAAATGCCATTTTAGTGCTCCGAGGATTTAATTTATATCAAATTCATAAAAAAGGAACATTAAAAAGCACTACTTCGCTTTGTTTACCCAAAATAAAGTGCTAACTTTGCCGATGTAACAGATTTTATGAGGATAACAGCCCCATATCCAAAAACTTAAGACAATAACTAATTTATAATTAACGTATTATACTATGGTAAGTTACAAAGAATTAGGCCTGGTAAACACCAGAGACATGTTTAGCAGAGCTATTAATGGCGGATATGCCATTCCAGCATTCAACTTCAACAACATGGAGCAGTTGCAGGCAATCATCAAGGCTTCTTCAGATTTGAAGTCTCCAGTTATCCTGCAGGTTTCTAAAGGTGCCCGCAACTACGCTAACCCAACGCTGTTGCGCTATATGGCACAGGGTGCTGTTGCATACGCCAAGGAATTGGGCTGCAAGCATCCTGAAATCGTATTGCACCTTGACCACGGTGACAGCTTCGAGCTTTGCAAGAACTGCGTAGACCTCGGTTTCTCTTCAGTGATGATCGACGGTTCTTCTCTTCCATACGACGAGAACGTGGCTCTGACAAAGAAGGTTGTAGAGTATGCTCATCAGTTCGACGTAACTGTAGAGGGTGAGCTCGGTGTATTGGCAGGTGTTGAGGATGAGGTAGCTTCTGAGGTATCTCACTACACAAAGCCTGAGGAGGTTATCGACTTCACTACAAAGACTGGCGTTGACTCACTTGCCATCTCTATCGGTACAAGCCACGGAGCTTACAAGTTCAAGCCAGAGCAGTGCACACGCGACCCGAAGACAGGCCGTCTCGTTCCTCCTCCATTGGCATTCGACGTGCTCGACGAGATTATGAAGAAACTTCCTGGTTTCCCAATCGTTCTCCACGGTTCTTCTTCAGTTCCACAGGAGTATGTTGACATCATCAACGCCAACGGCGGCAAGTTGCCAGATGCAGTAGGTATTCCAGAGGAGCAGCTCCGCAAGGCTTCAAAGAGCGCTGTCTGCAAGATCAACATCGACTCAGACTCTCGTCTCGCATTCACAGCTGCTGTGCGCAAGACATTGGCTGAAAAGCCAGCTGAGTTCGACCCACGTAAGTACTGCGGTCCTGCTCGCGACTTGATGGAGGTTATGTACAAGCACAAGATTATTGACGTGCTCGGCAGCGACAACAAGCTCGCTCAGCTCGACTAATCATAGCACGACTCATCTCTCTCCTGCTGACAACGGAGATTGCAGCGGAAGGGATTGAAAGAATAAGAGGATATGCCGAAGACTTAAAGTCTGAGGCATATCCTCTGTTTTTTGTTTATCTTCATTTGCCGGATAAGTCCAGTATTAAGCCCCTCTCCCTCAACTGGTCATTAGGGCAAGCTTGGCTTTTGGCATAGACCTTAACCCTCAACTGGTCATTAGGGCGAGCTCTGATTTTGGAATAGTTATGAAAACCAGCACCTTGTTGCCTGATGACTGTTTGGGGATAATCAGAACCGTTTTATTATCCACTCTCTGAAAAATCTGTCGCTCACTTGATACGAATCATTGTCGTATGAGATGAAATCGCGTTCTGTCAGAACTTTTATGGCTCCCTGTACCGTGCTTGATCCAAGCTTGTATTTCTGTAGGAAAGCTTGTGAAGTGACTCCGGTGGCATTTCTTTCGTTAGCGATGGCAAGCAAGACCTGCTTCTGCTTAGGCGAAAGTTGGAACAGCAGCGATTCATACACGAACCGATGGTGTGACAAGATGGCTGTCATAACGCTTTTCGCATCCTCTGTGGTGATGGTGAATTCTGATATGGCATGCGTGTAAAGCATATTCAGAATATACTGTATATACCACGTTATTCCATCAAACGACTGGTAAATCCACTCAAAAGCTTTGTGGGATATGGATCTGTTGATTTTTGACAGATGATGGTTGGCGAAATCAAAATACGCTTCTTTATTTATAGGCTCCAGTCCCATAATGCTGGAACTGTTGTAGAATGGTCGTGATTCGGATGCGAACATCAATGCCATCATGTGTCGTTTAGATCCTGAAAATACGAATTTTGCGTTGTGGCAATTCTGTATGCGTTTGCGCAATGCTGCTTCAACGGTTTTTTCCGGATAGCTCGCAATGGTTTGAAACTCGTCGATTGCCACAATACATGGCTTGTCGGCATGGTTCAGATATTCGAATATCTCGTCGAGTGTTATATCGGGGCTGGCGATGTCGCCAAGTCCGACGTTCCATTCCGGGTTGCCGTTGATGTCAAAAGTGATGGTTGATTTCAGAGATTGCATTATGTTTAGAAATGATTCCCACACTTTGCGTCCTTGTGACTTCAGTTCGCGCAATATACCTTTGCCCATGACATATACGAATTCGTTCAGGTTCTTTGTCTCATATATGTCTATGTAGATACAATGGTAGTTGTTTCTGATTTCTTCTTCGTTGAAGCAGTTGTAGATTAGTCCGGACTTTCCCATACGTCGTGGAGCGATGAGTGCCACGTTGCATCCGTTTGTAAGATGTCGTGTCAGTAGGGCTGTTTCTTCTACTCTGTCGCAAAAGTATTCTGGCGACAAATAGCCTTCTGTCAGGAATGGATTGTTCTGTAACATAGTGCTTTGCGAAATTATGGATTTTACGTAACGAAGAATCAATAATGCTCGGGATTCTATAGAAGAGCCGGCAGCTGGAAGAGTTTTATTCCGTTGCTTCCCTTTATGAGGATGTAGAACCCTTCTGGCTTGTTGGCGGCAATCTCAGCCTTCACCTCCTCCACATCGTGAAACTTGCGGAAGTTGCAGTCCGTCTTTCCGAACTCCTCACCCACCAGCCATACGTTGTCGATGCCGTTCTCCTTCAGGAAGTCCACCACCTTCTGATGCTCCTCATGGCTCACCTCTCCCAGTTCTCTCATGTCGCCGAGGATAGCCATCTTGTGGTCCACCTGCATGAGTCTGAAATTCTCCAATGCCGCCTTCATGCTCGTAGGGTTGGCATTGTAGGTGTCAACTATCAGTCTGTTTGAATCCGTCACTTCCAGCTGCGATCTGTTGTTCGTCGGCACATAGTCGCGCAGCGCCGTGCTGATATCCTCTTCGTCCACTCCGAAGAAGTCAGCTATACATGCCGCGGCAAGCATGTTCAACACGTTGTATGCGCCAATGAGATGCGTCTGCACCTCATGCCACTCTCCGTCAGCCTTTTTCCAGCGGAATTTGAGCAGCGGTGCACAGCTCACCACCTCTCCGCATACCGCCAGCGACGGGGCGTCGGCAGTGGTGCCATATCTCACGAGCTGCAGTCCGTCGGCGATACCCCTGAGATGTTCGTTCTCGTTGTGTATGAACACCTGTCCGCCGTGCTCCCTCAAGAAGTCGTATAGCTCCCCCTTGGTCTTTATCACACCCTCAAACGATCCGAAGCCCTGCAGGTGGGCCTTTCCCACGTTGGTTATTATTCCGCAGTCAGGTTCCACGATGTCCACCAGCTCCTTTATGTCGCCGGGATGACTCGCTCCCATCTCCACTACGGCGATTTCGTGTTCCGGTTTCAGTCTCAGCAACGTCTTCGGCACACCGATGTCGTTGTTGAAGTTTCCCTGGGTATACAATACATTGTATTTCTTCTGCAACACCGTCGCCACGAGTTCCTTTGTCGTTGTCTTTCCGTTGGTTCCGGTGATGCCGATAATCTTTGTTCCGAGTTTCCTGCGGTGGTAGTTGGCGAGTTGCTGCAATGCCTTCAGACAGTTGTCCACGAGTATGAATCTCTTGTCGTCCTCCTTGGCGAATTTCTTTTCGTCTACCACGGCGAAGGCGCATCCTTCGTCAATAGCCTTCTGTGCGAAGGCGTTTCCGTTGAACGACGCTCCTTTGAGCGCGAAGAAGATGGAGTCTTTCGGGCAGTCGCGGCTGTCGGTAGTCACCACGGGGTGTTGCTCGAAGATTCTGTACAGTTCAGATATTTCCATGACTTTATATCGTTTGTTTAGACATCTGCAAAGGTAATTATTTAAATCGAGAGGAGAGAATCGCAAGGATAAGAATTGCAATTTCAACCTTATTTGTTTTTCTTCCGTGATGCAGTTTGCTTTGTATGCAGCAAACAGTTGTAAGATATTACATTCATTCATAGAATAATTACACAGGACGGTCTGATGACCGATTTGGGTTAAATAAACTCGTCAGCAGACAACAATTGCATGCTTTTGCAGAAGAAAACCATAAAAAACATGTCGGTTTTATGTGTACTAATTTTAATACCTTTTAAGACTTTCTCATGCATTAAAAATAGAAAATGGCCGTTATATCAATGAAATACAAGCAAGGGCTGTGAAGTTTTGGGTATCTTTACAGCGATAAAGTTTTTATCATGTTCTGTAGTGGACAAGTAGGCGAGCGGATAGATACATAGTTTTTCACGTTTCTACAAACGTCGACAACGCTTTCTGACATATTCAATCAGCCTGTCCCCTCGTCAACTTGTCACATCTACAGTAATGACAATGCGGACTTTATCTTGCTTACATGAATTTAGATAACGTTCCTTTTTATAAATATGTCTATTAATTAGTTGCTTGGCTGGCGCTGTGAAGCGTTGGCTAAGTTTTTTTATACATACCCGTCTAAGAATTTGTATGTAAAGGGAACAACCTGTCTTGATTTTTATTAACTTTGCATAAGTTAAGCTTCGGCTCGGGATAAGAAATGAATGATGGATTCATTTCGTTCTCCTCTCGCCTTGCATTAACTTTGCCAAAGTTAAGCTTCGGCTTTACGATAAAACTGATCTCTTTAAAATTTAATTCAAACACTTAATTCTATGAACAAAAAACTTTTACTAATCTGGACGTTCCTGTTATGCTTCGTGATGGGAATGTCGGCAGACAAGGTGATTGTCTTCAATGAAGGCACTGGAACCAATGATTCGCAGACGAAGATTACAACGATGGAAGAAATCGTGAAATCTGGTTCCGAAAATCTTAAAAGCATTACCGATGCTAATAATGTCTACCTCGCCCGCAAGGGCAGAGGACTCAAGCTCGGAGCAAATTCCAAGCCGGGATCCATGACCCTCAACCTCGCTGCTCCAGCAAAGCCTACAGCAATCAAGTTCAAGGCAATGTGGTATAAGAATACCGAGAAGACACTGGAAGTGGCTGGTACTGAATTTGCGGAATTGACTGGCGAGGTGAGTGAATACTCAGTGACGATGGATGGCAACACCACGGTGAATTCCATCACCATCGCTACTGCCGGAAAGCGCGCCTACATCACTGAGTTGACAATCGTTGAGGGAACAGCCGCTTCGGTAGCCACTCCTACCATCGAGGGAACGACACCGTTCATCGGCACTACCACAGTGACTCTGGCATGCTCTACAGCAGATTCCAAGATATACTACACCCTCGACGGAACCGATCCTACGGATGCAAGCACGGAGTATACCGCTCCGTTCTCTCTCGATGCCACAGCAACCGTCAAGGCTATAGCATATAAGGGAAAGGATGCAAGCGCAGTGGCAACAATGCAGTTCGTTGCCATCCCGACGGTGGCAAACATCGCCGAACTGACACAGCTTGCCGATGGCACCGAATTCGTGTTTGGCGGTGAGGCTGTCGTTACAGCCGCTCCTACAGCCAAGCATCTCTATCTGAAAGACGCTACCGGCGTTACCTTCGCATACGACGTTGCCGGAGGCTTCACCTTCGAGCCGGGACAGCATATCACTGCCGGATGGCAGGGCAAGGTTTCCTTCTACAAGGGTCTCTTCGAGGTGGTTCCTACTACTGCGCTCACTGCCGTTGAGGGAGTGAAAGACGAACTGACATACGATGAGGTGACACCAGCCGACGTTACACTGGAGAACGCTAACAAGGTGGCTGTGCTCAAGGGCGTTACCTATACCGCACCGGCTGCCGACAGCAGAAATTTCGAAATCAAGAAGGATGAGGCTGCCGTTGCCGGCTACAACCAGTTCGGTCTGACCATCGACGAACCTGTTGCCGATGCCACATACGACATCCTCGGCGTTATCAGCCGCTACAACGACAATGCCCAGTTCCAGCCTGTATCCATCACCCGCAATGCCAGATGGATTCAGATTAACAAGGATGTGGAAACAGGAAAAGACCTCGCCGCAGTGGTGGCAGAGGAGACAGAGGCTGTGACGGCTGCCGGCGACAAGGTGGGCAGCGTGACTCTTAACCTCGCTGCCAACGGTGCATATACCGTGAGCAAGGCTATCTCTTCACCGGCTTCTGTCCAGATTCTCGGCGATGCCACGGCTCCTGCCACAATCGACGCCAGCGCTCTCACAGAACCTCTCGTGAAGATAGAAGGCGGCAGCCAGCCGGCTTTCAATCAGGACGGAACGGTGAACGCCGGCTACAAGGGCGTTGACATCGTGGCTGTAAAGAACGTGAAGATCAGTTCGCTCTCTACATCTCTGCTCAACGATGCACAGAAGTCTTACGTCGGTGAGGTAGTGGTAGAGAATGCCAATGTGGAACTCGTGGGCTCTGCCAACGTGTTCGACTTTAAGGGCTATCCTGCTTCTCTCAGCATCAGCAACTCCACTCTCTGGTCTAAAGCGGGACACACAGGACAGCTTATCAAGACCGCCGGCCGAGTGAGAGACCTCGACGGTGACCAGGTGGAATACAAGCAGGCTACTTCTATCACAAACTCCACTCTCTATCAGGTGGCTGTAGGCAAGCAGTTCAACAACTTCCAGGGCAAGGGACAGAAGTCTCTCGTTCTGACTCTTAAGAACTCCATCATTGCCAACTGCACACAGGACGGCAATGAGGTGCGCGGATGGCTCGGAGGACAGAACTCCAACAATCCTACCGTGGTTTATGAGAACAACACATATATCAATGCCGGCACTGAGCAGACCGGCTGGACCGACGAGACAAAGCAGGGTTCTGACCAGACCGCCACATCACACAACACAGACCCAGGTTTCGCTGATGCGGCAAACGGTGACTTCACCGTGGCTGCCTCTTCGCAGCAGGCTAAATTCCAGATCGGCGACTCTCGCTGGCTCGTGGAATACGTGCCGGAGGACATCACTGCCGAGAAGGCTCTCCTGGCTGAGGAAATAGCTAAGGCTACCGCTCTGCTCGGTGATGCCGATGTGGAGAACAACGAGGATGCAAAGGCTCTCAAGGCTGCCATCGACGAGGCTCAGGGCGTTTACGATTCTGCCGAGACAAAGGCTGAGGTTAACGCTGCCATCGAGAAGCTGAAGGCTGCCGAGGAGGCATACGCCATGAGTGTGGCAAGAGCGGAACTGGCTGCCGAGATTCAGAAAGCCAATGCTCTGATAGAGGGCAAGGACACTGAGGCCGACGCTGATGCCAATGCTCTCAAGACTGCCATCGACAAGGCGCAGGGCGTTTGCGACAACGCTGACGCTACTCTCGAAGATGTGGAGAAGGCTCTCGAAGACCTTAAGGCTGCCGAGGAGACCTACAAGCTGACTCTCTCTATCAGTGGCGTTGATGCTGCCGCTGCCGACGATGCCGCATGGTATACTCTGCAGGGCGTTCGTGTGGCTGCTCCTCAGAAGGGCATCTTCATCCACAACGGCAAGAAGGTGGTTTTGAAATAAAGTGACTGATCGGCGTAGCCACGCCGACATGACGAAATAAGTGAAAGGCAGTTGCTCTGTGAATGATGTTCATGGGGCAACCGCCTGTTTTCTTTGGCAACTAAGAAAAGAAGCAGAATCGTTGGGTTAAAAGCCAACCAAAATCCACTCTTCTAAAAATCAAAATCCAAGCAAGCCCTAACGACCGATTTGGGTTAAAATTGGGCACGCTGCTTGCCCAACTGGGGCAACGTGCTTGCCCATCATGGGTAACGTGCTTGCCCCTGTTGGGCAGATTTGCTGTCAGACGTCTGCCCAATAAGTTAATGTTGTAACACCCATATTTCTGTTTTCAGGATTCTGCCAACGCATCCAATTCCCGTCGTCTGAATTCCTTACATCTGACAATTCCTTTCGCCAGCAAAAACCATCCAGACAATTGGCTGACAATCGCCAGATGGTCAACTGCCTGTTTGTCAGAACATTACAGCGAAAAACCAGATGGTCTGACAGTTTTTTCGCAATTCTTGATTTTACTAAGAATCAGCGATATTGGCAACTTTTACTCATATTACTTTCGAAAAATCATGGCTTAAGCCCTAATGACCGATTTGGGATAAAAAATAAAAGATTTTATTTTGGTATTGTCTTCGTTTTCACTATCTTTGCCAATATAAAGGTAAAACAAGACAGATAATTATTAAATGACGGCAAACGAATTCTTCAGAAAGTTGATGAGCGGCAAGTTCTGGGCAAATATCGGAGCTATGCTTATCGTTGTGGTGCTGCTTTGCCTCGGCGTTAAGTTCGGACTCGACCTATACACTCATCACGGTGAGGAGATAGTGGTGCCGGATGTGAAACACAAGGTGTTCAGCGATGCCGAACAGCTGCTCTCCAACAGGGGCCTCGAGATACAGGTGGTGGACACGGGATATGTGAAGACGCTGCCGCCCGACTGCGTGCTCGACCAGATGCTCGCACCCGGGTCGAAGGTGAAGAGAGGCAGAGTGGTGTATGTGGTGATAAATTCCGCACACTCGCCGATGCTCACGCTCCCAGACATCATCGACAACAACTCCTACAGAGAGGCAAGGGCAAACCTGATAGCCATGGGATTCAAGGTTGGACCGCCACAGTATGTGTCGGGAGAGAAAGACTGGGTGTATGGAGTGGTGTGTCACGGACAGAACCTGAGAAACGGACAGAAAGTGTCTATCGAAGACGTGCTGACGATACAGGTGGGCGACGGAGTGATGAACATGGACGACGACATAATATACACCGATCCTGAATATGTGCCTAACGACGGCGACTCTACGGCAACCCATACCGACGGCGGCGTGATAGAAGGAGAGGGAGGCCACGACGACTTCGAGGTGGTGAATGGTCCGGAATAAAAACCGGCAGACCGTAATCCCTACAGCGAGAAGACAAGCCAGACGCCGACAGCGGCACTGGCACAATGACAACAAAACGACGGAATACAGACAATGATAGAAGACTCCATGATACCGGCAACCGAGGAAGAACTGACCGACGACGAGAACGGACAGCTCTACGAACACCAGCGGTTGGTAGTGGACAAAGGACAGGTGCCGCTGCGAATAGACAAGTTCATGTGTGAACACCTGCAGCATACAAGCCGCAACAGGATACAGAAGGCGGCAGACGCCGGTTTCGTGCATGTGAACGAAAAACCGGTGAAGAGCAACTACAAAGTGCGTCCGGGTGATGTCATCACACTGATGCTCGACCGTCCGCAATACGACAGCAGCATAGAGCCGGAGGAGATACCGCTCAACGTGGTGTATGAAGACTCCGAGCTGATGGTTATAAACAAACCCGCCGGAATGGTGGTGCATCCCGGATGCGGCAACTATCACGGCACACTCGTCAACGCCGTGGCGTGGCACCTCAGGGATGTGCCCGGCTACGACCCCAACGACCCCGAAGTGGGACTCGTGCACAGGATAGACAAAGACACCAGCGGACTGCTCGTGGTGGCAAAGACGCCACTCGCCAAGACAAAGCTCGGAGTGCAGTTCTTCAACAAGACCACCCACCGCAGCTACAACGCCCTGGTGTGGGGCAACTTCGTGGAGGACGACGGACGCATAGAAGGAAACATCGGCCGCGACCCCAAAGACCGTCTGCGCATGGCAGTGTTCCCTCCCGGCTCCGAAATCGGCAAGCCGGCGGTGACCCACTACAGGGTGTTGCAGCGCTTCGGCTACGTCACCCTCGTGGAGTGTATCCTCGAAACGGGGCGCACACATCAGATCAGGGCACACATGAAGCATATCGGCCATCCGCTCTTCAGCGACGAGAGATACGGCGGCAACGAGATATTGAGAGGCGAGCGCTGCGGCACATACCAGCAGTTCGTGCGCAACTGCTTCAAGATATGTCCACGCCAGGCCCTGCATGCCAAGACACTCGGCTTCGTGCATCCCAAGACGGGACAGCAGATGGACTTCACGTCAGAACTGCCCGACGACATGCAGATGCTGATAGAGAAATGGCAGAAGAGGGTGCCGGTGAGAGAATGAAAACAATAAAACGGAAAATAACAACATTAAAATATTCATCATTATGAAAAATCTTAAACGTACGATAGCCATCGTCTGTGGTGGCGACTCATCAGAGCATGACGTGTCAATGCGCTCGGCACAGGGACTCTATTCTTTCTTCGACAAGGAGCGCTACGATGTATATATCGTTGAGATGAAAGGCTACAACTGGCGCGTGGAACTCGCCGACGGCACATGGGCACCCATCGACCGCAACGACTTCTCGTTTATGGACAACGGAAAGTTCGTGCAGTTCGACTATGCCTACATCACCATCCACGGCACACCGGGCGAGAACGGTATCCTGCAAGGATATTTCGAACTCATCCATCTGCCTTATTCCACAAGCGGAGTGCTCGTAGAGGCAATGACCTTCGACAAGTTCGTGCTCAACCAGTATCTGCGCGGCTATGGAGTGAGCGTTGCCGACAGCCTGCTCATCCGCAAAGGCTACGAGACTCTCGTTTCCGACGATGAGATAGAGGAGAAGATCGGTATGCCATGCTTCGTGAAGCCGGCAGCCGACGGCAGCAGCTTCGGTGTGTCGAAGGTGAAGAACAAAGACCAGCTCGCCCCAGCCATCCGCAAGGCAATAATGGAGAGCGACGACGTGATGGTGGAGAAATTCATCGAAGGAACGGAAATCTCCATCGGCTGCTACAAGACACGCGAGAAGAGCGTGGTGTTCCCGGCTACCGAGGTGGTGACACAGAACGAGTTCTTCGACTACGACGCCAAATACAACGGCAAGGTGACGGAGATAACACCGGCACGCCTCAGTGAGGAGACCACGGCACGCGTGAAGGAGATAACGAGCCGAATCTATGACATCCTGCACTGCAACGGTATTATCCGCATCGACTATATCATCAGCCGTGGAGTGGGAAGCAACGGCGAAGAGGTGGACAAGGTGAACATGATAGAGATAAACACCACACCGGGAATGACCGCCACCAGCTTCATACCACAGCAGGTGAAGGCTGCCGGACTGAACATGACGGATGTGCTGACGGACATCGTGGAGAACCAGTTCAGATAACGATAATACATAATACTATTCATTATGAAGACTCCATCCATTTACGACGATATACGTCCTTTCGACCCCGAAGAGCTGCCTGCAGCCTTTGAACGCCTGCTCTCGGACGCACAGTTCCAACAGGTGCTCGGATATCTTTATCCAGGAGTGCCACTGGAGGCGGTAAAGACAAAGATGATGGCATGCAAGACGAACCTGGAGTTCCAGCTCGCTTTCTGCTATGGTTTTCTGAAAGACCTCATGGCAAAGGCAAGCAAGGGGTTCGACATGAATGTGGAGGCGGTGGACGTGACGAAGCGTTACACCTTTGTGAGCAACCATCGCGACATCGTGCTCGATTCGGCGCTCCTCGACGTGCTGCTCTATGACGCTGGCTTCAACACCACATGCGAGATTGCCATCGGCGACAATCTGCTGTCGCTGCCATGGGTGAAAGACCTCGTAAGACTCAACAAGTCGTTCATCGTGCAGCGCTCGCTCTCGCCGAGGGAGTTCCTCATGGCGAGCAAGAAGATGGCGGAGTATATGCACTACGTGGTGGGCGAGAAGAACGACAACATCTGGATTGCGCAGCGCGAAGGCAGAGCCAAAGACTCCAACGACCGCACACAGCCGTCCATCCTCAAGATGATGGCGATGGGAGGGGAGGGAAGCCCCGTTGACCGTCTGCGCCAGCTGCATATCGTGCCGCTCGCCATATCCTACGAATACGACCCGTGCGACTTCCTGAAGGCTGCCGAGTTCCAGCTCAGGCGCGATGTGCCGGGATGGAAGAAGACGGCGCTCGACGATGTGAACAGCATGCGCACCGGCATCATGGGATACAAGGGGGGCGTGCATTACCACTGCGCACCGTGTATCGACGGGTTCCTCGACAACCTGTCGCCGGATATTCCGAAGACGAAGGTGTTTGACGTCATTGCCGAACATATCGACAAGGAGATATTCAGGAACTACCGCCTCTATCCTTCAAACTACATCGCCCTCGACATGCTCGAAGGCAATGAGGCGCATGCCGGCAGATATACGGCTGATGACAAGGCGGCGTTTGAGAAATATCTGCAGGGACAGATTGCCAGGATTGACATCCCGAACAAGGATGAGGCGTTCCTGAGAGAACGGATGCTCACCATGTATGCTAACCCGGCAAGAAACAGCCTTGCCGTAACCGATTGATGATGACGATTCTACGACACATAACGACTGCCGCCGCCGGTATGGTGATGCTCGCTCTCGCCGTTTCGGCTTGCAGCAGCGATGCTTACGACACCGGCGACGGCAGTCTGTCGTATATGCGTGCCGACTTCGTGAAGGCGTTCGCCGACCACGACGGCAAGTTCACGGCGGCAATTACCGACAACGACCTCTCGCTGACACTCCAGCCGACGATAGCGGCAGGATGGTCAGCGCCAGACACCGTGTGCCGTGCGCTGCTCTATTATGATGCCGCCCAACTGTCGGAATCGGCAAGGGAGGCAGCGGTGCGCCCCGTGGCGATTGGCAGGGTGCTGATGCCTAAGGTGGTGAACCGCATGGCATTGGCAGCCGATTTGCCCACCGACCCCGTGGTGATGGAAACGGCATGGAGAAGCAACAACCACAAGTATATAAACCTGGGACTGCAACTGAAAACCGGTACAACAGACGGTAATGTGGCAGCGCAGGCGATAGGTTGGGTCTATACCGGCAGCACTACGCTCGACGGCGGAGCGCAGCGCCATTCCTTCATGCTGGCACACTCGCAGAACGGAGTGCCGCAATATTATTCCACACCGCTGTATGTCAGTCTGTCGCTCGACGAACTGCCGGTGAAGCTTGGTGACGGCGACGAGATAGAGGTGAGCGTGAACACATACAAGGGAGTGGTCAGCCGCACATTCCAGCCATAGGCGGTGCCAACCAGCCATGACAAGACAAATGAAAAGAAAGAAATGAAAGGATTACCAAATTATACAATCAATGCCAACGGCAGACTCATCGACCTCTCAAATCCGCAGGTGATGGGAATTCTGAACGCCACTCCAGACTCCCAGTATGAGGGAAGCCGCAAGCAGACGGAACGCGACATCGCCGACCGCGCCAACCAGATTGTGGCGGAGGGCGGCAGCATGATAGACATCGGAGCCTTCTCCACAAGGCCCGGAGCGGCACAGGTGACGGAAGAAGAAGAGATGCAGAGAATGAGGCGTGCCCTGACGATAGTGAGAGGACAGCAGCCTGATGCAGTGCTCAGCATCGACACCTTCCGTCCGGAGATAGCCCGGATGGCAGTGGAGGAGTTCGGGGCGGCTATAATCAACGACGTTTCCGAGGGAAACATCAACGGAGCCTTCGGAGGCGCCGATGCCACGAATCCCAACGGAGAGACGGAGAGCGACGACAGCAGGTATCCCGCCATCTTCCGCATGGTGGCAAAGCTCGGTGTGCCATATATCCTCATGTCTACCCATGGAGAGATGGGCGACATAATGATAAACCTGGCGAGAGAGGTGCAGATGCTCCGCGACCTGGGAGTCAAGGATATCATCCTCGACCCGGGCTTCGGATTCGGAAAGACGCTCGACCAGAACTATATACTGCTGCAGCGGATGGACGAACTGAAGGCTTTCGGACTGCCCGTCCTCGTGGGGGCATCGAGAAAGACGATGATATTCAGACTCCTGGATTCCACTCCTGCCGAAGCGCTGAACGGCACTACCGTCGTCAACACGCTGTCGCTGCTCAAGGGAGCCTCGATATTGAGGGTACACGACGTGAAGCCATGCGTGGAGACGGTGAAGATTGTGGAGAAGATGCTCGGATGCGGAGAATGAGCCTATATATATAATAAGGAGAAAAACGGATGTTTGAATTTGGAATAAAAGACATAATAGACATAGTATGCGTCGCCATGATGCTATACTATCTGTATCGGTTGATGAAGGAGTCGCGTTCGCTCAACGTGTTCATCGGCATCATCGTGTTTGTGGTGATCTGGCTCTTCGTGAGCCAGGTGCTCGAGATGCGACTTCTGGGCAGCATCATGGACAAGCTGGTGAGCGTGGGAGTGATAGCCCTCATCATCATCTTCCAGGAGGAGATACGAAAGTTTCTGTATTCGCTCGGAGCGCATCAGCGGATGAGACGCTTCGCCAGCCTCTTCTCGTCGGGCAGCAAGAACAAGAAGGATATGGACAAGACAGCCATCATGCCAATCGTGATGGCGTGTATCAACATGAGCCGCGGCAAGGTGGGAGCGCTCATCGTGATAGAGCGTATGGTGTCGCTCGACGATATCATAGAGACCGGCGACATCATAGACGCCAATATCAACCAGCGGCTTATAGAGAACATCTTCTTCAAGAACTCACCGCTCCACGACGGTGCGATGGTGGTGTCGAAACGCCGTATCCGTGCTGCCGGCTGCATCCTGCCGGTGAGCCACAGTGTGGACATACCCAAGGAGCTCGGACTGCGCCATCGTGCAGCCCTCGGCATATCGCAGGATAGCGATGCCATCGCCGTGGTGGTGTCTGAAGAAACGGGAGGCATCTCCGTGGCTATCAAGGGCGAGTTCCGCCTGCGTTTGTCAGGCGAGCTGCTTGAGAGCATACTGACCAAGGAACTGTTGGGCTGATGCACAGACACCATGGGCTGACGGGACCGTATCGCGTCCTGTCTGATAAGTGGGTCCGATATGCTTGTCCGTCAATAGGGTATGATATGCTTGTCTGATAATTCAGTCCGGTTGGATGATCCGATAATATAGTCCGGTTGGATGGATAATAAGTCCGATTTGATGATACAATAAAAAAGCAGAGGAGAACATTCAGCGTGATGCCGATGTTCTCCTCTGCTGTTTTCCTTTCTTTGGATAAAGGCGCGCAAATTACTTGCCGTGGTTCTCGTCAGAAACAGTAAGCTTCTTGCGACCCTTTGCGCGACGTGCAGCGAGCACGCGGCGACCGTTCTTTGTTGCCATTCTCTCACGGAAACCGTGCTTGTTCACACGTCTTCTGTTGTGTGGCTGAAATGTTCTTTTCATCGTTTTTTATTTTATTTATTGTTATTGTTTATACACTTTGGGCTGCAAAAGTACTCATTTCTTTTGATTTAACCAAAGGTAAACGGATTTTTGCGCACTTCTTTTATGGTTTTTTCTGAATTTGTTGTAACTTTGCAGTCGGAAACAGGCAAAATCGCTATCCCTGACGGTGTTATGACTGTGGAGGTGGAGATTTCAGCCTCAGAAATGAGATTATAAATTATAAGCAATAAAAACAAAATGATTAATTCACAGGACATTAAGAAAGGCGTTGCTGTTCGTATGGACGGCGGCATTTGGGTTTGCATCGACTTCCAGCACCGCAAGCCAGGTAAGGGAAACACCATCATGAACATCAAGTTGAAGAACGTTACAGACGGTCGTGTGCTTGAGCGTCGTTACAATATCGGCGAGAAACTTGAGGATGTTTCTATCACACGTCGCCCATACCAGTATCTCTACAAAGAGGGAGAGGACTATATCTTCATGAATCAGGAGACATACGACCAGACTCCTATCCCTGCAGAGCTCGTGTCAGGAGTTGAGTTCATGAAGGAGTCAGACATCGTGGAAGTTGTTTCTGATGCTGACACAGACACAGTGCTCTATGCCGAGATGCCTGTAAAGACAAACCTCCGCGTGGTTCACAGCGAGCCGGGAATCAAGGGCGATACAGCTACCAACGCTACAAAGCCTGCTACAGTAGAGAGCGGTGCAGAGATCCGCGTGCCTCTCTTCATCAACGAGGGTGACCTTATCCAGGTTGACACTCGCGACGGTAGCTATCTGAACCGCGTGAAGGAATAATGACCGTTGACAAGAGTCTTATTGACGGATGACATACAAGTGGTGAAGAATCCAATGGTGTCCTGCTACGAGTGGGCTGGCTGCTGGAGCTTCACCATTTTTTGTTTCCATGCCCATACGGGCAAACACTAAGAATGTCGCCATGATACCCGAAGGGGAAATTATGGTGGCAGCAACAAAACAGAAGCCCTTGACACAACAGATATGAAATACTCCATTATTGTTCCAGTATATAACCGTCCCGACGAGGTAGACGAACTGCTCGCAAGTCTCGTCGGGCAGACAGAGAAAGACTTTGAGGTGGTCATCGTTGAAGATGGCAGCAGCAAGCCGTGCAAGGAAGTGTGCGACAGATACGCCGATGCCCTCGACCTGCATTATTATATGAAGCCGAACGGCGGACCCGGACAGAGCCGCAATTATGGAGTGGAGCGTGCCAAAGGCGACTACGTGTTGATTCTCGACTCCGACGTGGTGTTGCCGCCGGGATACATCAGCAGCGTGAGCGAGGAACTGCAGCGTGAGCCTGCCGACGCTTTCGGCGGACCGGATTGCGCCCATCCGTCGTTCACCGACACGCAGAAGGCGATAAGCTATTCAATGACCAGCTTCTTCACCACCGGCGGAATACGCGGCAGCAAGAAGAAAAAGCTCGACAAGTTCTATCCGCGCTCCTTCAACATGGGAGTGAGGAGAGACGTATACAACAAGTTGGGAGGATTCTCCAAGATGCGCTTCGGCGAAGACATAGACTTCAGCATCCGGATCTTCAAGGCAGGATGCAGATGCCGCCTCTTTCCCGAATCATGGGTGTGGCACAAGCGCCGTACCGACTTCCGCAAGTTCTTCCGCCAGGTATACAACAGCGGCATAGCGCGCATCAACCTATACAAGAAATACCCGGAGTCGCTGAAGCTCGTGCATCTGCTCCCGATGGTATTCACCGTGGGCGTTATCCTTCTCGTGCTCACGTCAGCCGTCGGCAGACTGCTGATGCACTACGACGACATCGACCGCTGGTATTGGCTGTGTGCCGCTCCGTGGCTGCCAATCCTGGCATATTGCGTGTTGATATTCATCGATGCCACAAAGCAATACCGCAGCGCCAAAATCGGTGGGATGAGCATCGCCGCCGCCTTCGTGCAGCTGATGGGATATGGATGCGGATTCCTTTCGGCATGGTGGAAACGCTGCGTGTTGGGCAAAGACGAGTTCCAGGCTTTTGAGAAGACATTCTACAAATGATTCCACTCCGTCTGACTATGGAAAAACTCAACATCACACAATGGGCAGAAGAAGACAGACCGAGGGAGAAACTCATGAGACTCGGCGCGGAGGCGCTCACCAATGCTGAGCTCCTCGCCATCCTCATAGGGTCTGGTTCGCCGGAGGAGACAGCCGTGGAACTGATGAAGCGTGTGCTCGGCGACTGCAACAACAATCTCAACACCCTCGGCAAGAAGAGCATCAGTGAGCTTACCGACGCCAGATACAAGGGACTCGGACCAGCCAAGGCCATCACCATCCTTGCTGCCTGCGAACTGGGCAAGCGCCGCCAGAGCGAGAAGGCGGAAGAGCGCCAGCGTATGGATTCGGCAGAGGCGATATATGAGTATATGCGTCCCAAGATGCAGGACCTCGCAACGGAGCAGGCGTGGGTGCTCCTGCTCAACCAGAACTTCAAACTCATAAAGACCGTCAGGATTTCGAGCGGCGGGATAAGCGAGACCTCTGTCGATGTGCGGATAGTGCTGAAAGAGGCACTGCTCTGCAATGCCACCGTAGTGGCTCTCTGCCACAACCACCCGAGCAACAATCCGCAGCCCAGCGGCGACGACGACCGCATAACGCAGCGTCTGCAGAAGGCTTGTGAGACCATGAGGATATACATGCTCGACCACCTCGTGATTACAGACAGCGACTACTACAGCTATATGGAGAACGGAAAACTCGACAGATAGCTTGTGCGCTGCCTCATAAGCCCATGATTTCCCGCTGTCGGGAAATATTCTTCAAGCTTAATTCTTCATTTTTGATTTATTTCGCTATCTTTGTATTTAATTTAATTATCTAAGTATGACACAAGAAGAAAAGACAAGGATAGAGGGAAGAATCGTTGACGTGTTGAAGACCGTCTACGACCCGGAAATACCAGTGAATATCTATGACCTCGGACTCATATACAGGATTGAGGTGGGAGATGACGGCAATGTGGACATCGACATGACGTTCACCGCTCCGTCATGCCCTGCGGCAGACTTCATCCTGGAGGACGTGCGCCAGAAGGTGGACTCGCTTGAGGGAGTGAAGTCGGCTAACGTCAACCTCGTGTTTGAGCCTGCCTGGGACCAGAGCATGCTCAGCGAAGAGGCACGTCTCGAACTGGGAATCGACTGACGCAGACCTCCCGAATCGCCATGCGCACGGCACGCGCACGGCGGAAACGCTGCACCCTATGTCAATAACACTCAAAACACAAGTTATGAAGAACGTATACATCCTATCTGACGCACACCTCGGCTCTCTGGCGATAGACCACAGCAGAATGCACGAGCGCCGTCTGGTGCGCTTTCTCGACGACATAAAGCATAAGGCGTCGGCGATATATCTGCTCGGCGACATGTTCGACTTCTGGTATGAATACAAATATGTGGTGCCGAAGGGCTACACACGGTTCCTCGGCAAACTCTCGGAGCTTACCGACATGGGAGTGGAGGTGCATTACTTCACCGGCAACCACGACATCTGGATGTATGGATATCTGGAGGAGGAGTGTGGCGTCATCCTGCACAAGAAGCCGGAAACGGTGGACATCTACGGCAAGGTGTTCTATCTGGCTCATGGCGACGGACTGGGCGACCCTGACTCGCGCTTCAAATTCATACGCAAGGTGTTCCACAACCGCTTCTGCCAGCACCTCTTCAGTTCGCTGCATCCGCGTTGGGGAATGTGGTTCGGACTTGAATGGGCGAGGAGAAGCCGCATGAAGCGTGCCGACGGCAAGGAGCCGCCATATATGGGCGAGGACAAGGAATATCTCGTAAGATACACCAAGGAGTATATGAAGACCCATCCCAACATCGACTATTTCGTGTATGGTCATCGTCATATCGAACTCGACCTCATGCTCTCGCGCAAGGTGCGCATGATGATTCTGGGCGACTGGATATGGCAGTTCTCCTATGTGGTATACGACGGGGAGCATATATTCCTTGAGGAATATGTAGAGGGAGAAAGCAAGATGTGATATACAGTATCAATATCAATCAATATCAATAATAGCAATAAAGGCTGCGAATCTCATCGCAGCCTTTATTGCTATTATTGATGTCTTTGCAGTGGGGTGTCTCGTTAGAGCAGTGCCATTGTGTCTGAAGCGATCATCAGCTCCTCGTCGGTTGGGATGACGCATACTGCCACCTTGGACTCTGGAGTAGAGATGAGGGCCTCTTTGCCGCGGAGGTTCTTGTTCTTCTCCACGTCGATTTCCACTCCGAGGTAAGTCAGCTTCTTGCATACTTCCTCACGCAGACTTGGCTGGTTCTCGCCAACGCCGGCTGTGAACACGATGATGTCGCAACCGTCCATAGCTGCTGCGTATGCACCGATATACTTGCGGATGCGGTAGAAATACATGTCGAAAGCGAGTTTTGCACGCTCGTTGCCTTCCTCGAAAGCCTTCTCGATCTCACGCATGTCAGAAGAGACGCCTGTGATGCCGAGCATACCGCTCTTCTTGTTCAGCAGGTCTGACAGGCCGTCGGCATCCAGTCCGAGCTTCTTCTCGATGAATGTCAGCGCACCGCCGTCAACGTCGCCGCTTCGTGTACCCATGATAAGTCCCTCCAGTGGAGTGAGACCCATTGAGGTGTCAACACACTTGCCGTCCTTTACGGCAGCGATGCTCGCACCGTTTCCGATATGGCATGTGATAATCTTTTTGCCTTCAGCCTTTACGCCGAGGAACTCGCATACGCGCTGTGACACGTAGCGGTGGCTTGTTCCGTGGAAGCCGTAGCGACGCACGCCATACTTCTCATACAGTTCGTAAGGAAGGGCATACATGAAAGCCTCCTTAGGCATTGTCTGATGGAATGCTGTGTCGAACACACCTACCTGTGGCATTTCCGGCATCAGTTCCTGAACGGCGCGAATACCCTTCAGGTTGGCTGGGTTGTGCAGAGGAGCCAGGTCGTTGCACTCCTCGTATACCTTCAGCACCTCTTCGGTGAGACGAACGCTCTTGTTGAACTTCTCGCCGCCGTGAACGGTGCGATGGCCTACAGCGTCGATTTCCTTCAAATCCTTGATGACGCCGATTTCTGGGTCAACGAGCAGGCTGAAGATGAACTTTACACCCTCTGTGTGCTCTGGAATGTCGTGCATCACCGTCTTCTTCTCGCCGTTGGCGAGTTTCACTTTCACGAAAGCTCCGTCGAGTCCCACGCGCTCCGCACCACCAGATGTCATTACAGTCTTGGTGTCCATGTCGTAGAGAGCATACTTGATAGAAGAGCTACCACAGTTTAAAACCAGAATCTTCATTTTGATATATTTGTTTTTTAGTGAGACTTTTGATTAATTCTTAGCGTCCATAGCCTGACAAGCGGTGATAGCCACCAGCTTGTAGATGTCGTCTACCGAGCAGCCGCGGCTCAGGTCGTTCACTGGGCGTGCGATACCCTGGAGCACTGGGCCGATAGCCTCGGCGCCACCAAGACGCTGCACCATCTTGTAAGAGATGTTGCCCACCTCGAGGCATGGATATACAAGCACGTTTGCCTTACCAGCGATTTCGCTGCCTGGAGCCTTCTTCTCGCCTACTGATGGAACGAGAGCGGCGTCAGCCTGGAGCTCACCATCGATCTTCAGTTCCGGATCCATCTCCTTGGCAAGCTTGGTAGCCTCTACCACCTTGTCTACAACCTCATGCTTCGCGCTGCCCTTTGTAGAGAAGCTCAGCATTGCAACGCGTGGCTCAGCGAAACCAGCAACAGACTTTGCTGTCTGGGCTGTGCACACTGCGATCTGTGCCAACTGTTGTGCGTCTGGCATTGGAGTAACGGCAACGTCGCCGACTACCAATACACCGTTCTCGCCATATTGAGGCTCCTTTGTGAGGAGCAGCATAGCACCGCTCACGCATGTGATGCCAGGAGCACACTTGATGATCTGCAATGCTGGGCGCAGTGTCTCGCCTGTGGTGCTCAGCGCACCGGAGATCTGTCCATCGGCATCACCGGTCTTGATGATCATGCAGCCCAGATAGAGTGGGTCTTTCACGAGCTCACGGGCCTGCTCGATTGTCATGCCCTTCTTCTTGCGGAGCTCAGCCAGCAGAGTGGCATACTCCTCGCTCTTTGGGTTGTTCTCCGGGTCGATGATGGTAGCCTTGTCGATGTTCTTCAAGCCCCATTTCTCAGCCAGAGAGTTGATCTCGGCAGGGTTGCCGATGAGGATGATGTTTGCCACGCCCTCTGCCAACACTTTGTCGGCTGCTCTAAGTGTACGCTCCTCTGTTGCTTCAGGGAGCACGATGCGCTGCTTGTTGCTTTTAGCGCGCTCGATGATTGATTGTACTAAATCCATGATTATAGTGTGTTTAAATAAGTTTGTCTTGTCAGGCAGGTACGGTGTTCAATGTATGTTCATCGTAGATGTTATGCAAAAGTAGTCATTTTATTTCTAATGTGGTGCCGTTTTGTTGAGTTTTTTATAAATATCGCCGTTCTTCCAATTTTGTAAGCCCTGTTTTGCAAAAAAAACGGTTTCTTGATATATATCACCTATATATATTATCCAAAATCTGTAATCAGGGCTTGCTTGGATTCTGATTTTCAGAAGAGTGGATTTCGTCTGGCTTTTATTGAGTGCTGATTGTGCTGCTATACTTTCTGGCAGGAACATAAAATCTCCATTCAGGGCTCTGAAAGAATATACTAATTACTGATTTGGATTTTATCGTAATTCTCTAAAAGCTCCTTTTCCTTTTGCTTTTTCTGTGCCTTCCTTGACTTTACAATTTCTCCCATATTGATTTGATAAGGTTCTGTGTCATACTCTCTCGTAAAGACATGGGTCCTGGTCTTGGGGTCGGTGATTGTGTCTGCTATGGCATCAAAGGCAGTCTCCTTGACAACACTTCATTACGACATTGAAAGTACTGTTACAGCACAAAGGGATACATGGATATAGGAATAATAGTTCTTCACTTTTTTCATTGATCTTGCTTTTTGTCGTATAGCGAAGGAACTGCCGTTTTATTGCTGCAGTTTAGAAGCGATTCTGTTCTTTTCTTAGTTGCCAAAGAAAACAGGCGGTTGCCCCATGAACATCATTCACAGAGCAACCGTCTTTCACTTATTTCGTCATGTCGGCGTGGCTACGCCGATCAGTCACTTTATCTCAAAACCTTCTTGCCGTCCATGATATACATGCCGTTGGCTGGAGCTTCTTTCAGTTTCATTCCGCTGATGGAATACATCGTTCCGTCTTTCTTACGGTCTTGGGTGGCAGCATTCACGCCCAACGTCACGCCGAAGTCCTACGGTGAGATCTATTCCTTTTCCATCACTTCGTCGAGCGTGGTGTAGAAGGCAGGGTCTTCGCCGATGACGAATGTTATCAGTTTTCCGTCTTTGCCTACGATGAATTTTGTGGGGAATCCCTGTATTCCGTATTCCTGTGTGATGTCTCCGGCACCTTGGGGGTTATATACGTGAATCCAGGGCAGTGAGAGATTGTCGACGGCGGCTTTCCACTGTTCCTTGGTGTCGCCGCAGTCAACGCCGACGATTTCCATCTTGCCCTTGTATTTCTCGTAGTATTTCTTCATCTCCGGCATGCCCTTCACACACCATCCGCACCAGCTGCCCCAGAAGTCGATCACCACGATCTTGCCTCTAAGGCTCGACAGACGGAACTGTTTGCCGTTGATGTCGGTCAGTTCGAAGTCGGGAGCCATCGGCTGGTCTTCCAGTGTGTCGTTCGCCTCCTGCTGTATGGCATCGGGAGTGGCGGCTTGGTTGTTCTGTACTTTCTGGTTTCCGCAGTTTGCCATTGCCACGGCGGTAGTCAGCATGAGAGCCGTGGTCAGCGATAGTTGTAGTTTCATAATATCCGTTTTTTTTATTTGAGTTAATGACTTAGTTATATCTTTCCAGCTTTGAGTCCTCTTATCACGGCGCTTGAGAATCCGGCGTGCTCCATCTCGTTGAGTCCGCGGATGGTCAGTCCGCCGGGAGTCGTCACCTTGTCGATGGCGGCTTCGGGGTGTTCTCCGGATGCCTGCAGCAGTTCCACGGCACCTTTTATCGTCTGCAGCACAATCTTCTGTGCGTCTTTCGCCTTGAAGCCGATTTCCACGGCACCCTCCACGTTTGCCCTGACATACCGCATGGCGTATCCAATGGAGCACGACATTGCCGTTGCCGCCGGGAACAGTCTCTCTTCCAGCACTATCGTCTCTCCCAGTTTGTCGAAGAGGTCTGTCACGGTCTGTTTCTCCTTTGCCGATGCTCCGCAGGCAGAGATGTATGTCATGGATGCCTTTTCGGCGATGGCGATGTTTGGCATCACGAGGAAGAGTGATGGTTTCTCCCCGTCTTTCTCCATCCATTCGTTTATCTTTTCAGACGGTATTCCTGCCGCCACCACCACGAGCAGCTGGCTCTTGTAGTCGATAACGGGCTTGATGCCTTTCAGTGTCTGTTCCACGCACCATGGCTTCACCACCACCATCACGATGTCGCTGCCTTCTGCCGCCAGCTGGTTGTCGGATGTCACGCTCGTTCCCTTTTGCGCGAAGTGGTCCATCACAGGCTGGTTGTGGTCACACACGGTGATGTCGTCGGCTCTCAGGTCGTCGCATCTGAGCAGTCCTTCGGCGATGGCTCCTCCCATTGCTCCTGCTCCTATTATTGAAATTTTCATGATTCCTCCTGTTGTATGATTTTAATTTAGTGGCTAATATTCAATATTCGGCAATACGTGGCGCAGTCCCTCTATCACTTCGTCGTTTGACACTCCCACGCCCTTCACGATGAATATCGTGTCGTCGCCGGCTATCGTGCCCAGGATGTGGGGTATGTTGCTGTTGTCGATGTTGTATGCTATGCTGCTCGCATATCCGGGACGGGTCTTTATCACAGCCATGTTGCCCGAGAAGTTTATCGACCTGAATCCCGACGACTGCATCATCTCTCTTGCCGTCTGCTGGCTTGGCACTCTCTTATACATCGTTTCGTTGGGCAGGACATACACGTATTTGCCGTTCATGCTTGCTGCCTTTGCCACCTTCAGCTGTTTGAGGTCGCGGCTCAGAGTGGCCTGCGTGATGGTGTAGCCCTCGCTTTTGAGAGCCTTGAGCACTTCCTCCTGACTGCCCAGGTCTTTGCTTGAGATTAGCATCTTCAAGACTTCCATTCTGCTGTTCTTTACTCTCATAATCGTATAGTTTGGTGATACGTTGCAAATTTATGTATATTTACTTAAAAATGCAAGTATTTATACGTGAATTATTGATTGTTGTGTATATAGTCTAAATATTTGAGTGTTTTTCTTGTATAAATATCATTATGACACTTGTTCTGAAAAGCCGTGTTGCTTCTGATGGCGCTTTTTGCATCTCCTTTACGAACGTTTACTTTCATGGAAACTTTGGGCATTGTCTGGGGTGCGAAAGTTGCCCACTTGGGGCGAGGTGCTTGCCCCAAGTGGGTACGGTGCTTGCCCAACATGGGCAAGCGTGCTGCCCATTTCCTGACGTTTTTATTATCCTTGCCAATGATTGGGATGTTGGTTGAAAACAATGCCAACCTGAGAAGTATATCTGCCATTATTTAGCTCGCAAAAGTTTGCCCAGACAGCAATAAGAGATAATCAATACAACTATGATCAATGGAGAATAACCCGTTGGCGGAATTAATTTAAGTTGGTCGATATGAGCAAAAGTTGCCCATATCGCTGATTCTTAGCAAAAACGAGAATTTCTGAAAAACTGTCAGATTGTCTGGTTTTTTGTCGTAATATACTGGCAATCAGACCGTTGGCTGTCAGGCAATTGTCAGCCAATTGTCTGGATGGTTTGCTGATGAAAAGAGAATTGTCAGATAAAAAGAATTATCAGATGAAAGGAATTCAGACGACAGGAATTGTATGTGTTGGCTGAATCATGAAAACAGGAATATGGGTGTTGCAACATTAACTTATTGGGCAGACGTCTGACAGCAAATCTGCCCATCCGGGGCAAGCACCGTGCCCATGATGGGCAAGCACGTTGCCCCAGTTGGGCAAGCAGCGTGCCCAATTTTAACCCAAATCGGTCGGGTTAAGTATGCACTGAATCAATTCCGCCAACAGGTATGGAGAATATGAATATCCAAGAAATAAAGAAGGTAATGCCAACCCTTGTGCTGGCATTACCTCCCGAGTTTGTTGTTCTCTATATAATAATGTGAACTTCCCTGTATCTTTAGTCCTTGTTTCCTCCGAATATCCTCAACAACATGAGGAAGAGGTTGATGAAGTCGAGATAGAGAGTCAGCGAACCGAGCAATGCCAGTTTCTGTGCACCCTCGTCCATGGAGTCGGCCTCATAGAGCATGTGCTTGATTTTCTGGGAGTCGTATGCCGTGAGGCCCACGAATATCACTACACCCACGTAGCTCACTATCATGTTGAGCATCGAACTGCCCAAGAACAGGTTTACTATCGTGGCGATGATGATGCCGATGAGTCCGATGAACATCATCCTGCCCAGCGACGTCAGGTCTTTCTTAGTGGTGTAGCCCAGGAACGCCATCACACCGAAGGTGCCGGCGGTGATGAAAAACACGTTGGCTATCGATGTCAGCGTGTATGCCAGGAATATCACCGACAGAGTGGCGCCGTTTATCACCGAATACAGGATGAACAGCAGCGTGGCGGTGGTTATTGACAGGCGGTTTATGGCTCCGCTGATGGCGATCACCAGACCGAACTCGGCGATGACGAGTCCCCAGAACAGCAGGCGGTTGGTCACTATCGTGTATGCCAGGCCGGGATTGTTGGCGATGCCGAATGCCGTGATGCCCGTTATCACGAGGGCAAGAGCCATCCATACGTACACTTTTCTCATAAGAGCAGGGAAAGCCAATGCTACCATGCCTTCCTTCTCCTCTATCATTCTGTAAAGTTTGTCTTCGTTCATAATCGTTATTTTAAAATATTCTAGGTGCAAACATACGCATTATTATCCGTTATACGGCAACAATGGGTGAAAAAACATTGATTATTAACATCTCTTTCCTTATTTCCACATCTGGAAAACGGTGTCGCTTTTTACAATCAGTTTGCTATTTTACAAATTATCGTTCGTTTTTTATAAACCGAACCTGCCGAAAAGGACGTACCTTTGCAGCGGAAATGAAAACACAATGATATTCCAACCTTGAAAAACCGAATTTAAACTATTAATGATATAATATTATGACAGACAAGACAAAATTCAGAGTAGAGTCTGACCTCCTTGGTGAACTGAACGTTCCAGCTGATGCCCTCTATGGCGTACAGACACAGCGTGGTATCAACAACTATCATATCTCACGCAAGACAATGCGTGACTATCCTGATTTCATTATCGCTACAGCATACGTGAAACTCGCTGCCGCACAGACAAACCACTCTCTCGGAGTTATCAACGACGAGATTTCCGGAGCTATGGCACAGGCTTGCCGCGAGATTATCGACGGACAGTGGCATGAAAACTTCCCTATCGATATGGTGCAGGGAGGTGCAGGAACATCTGTAAACATGAACGCCAACGAGGTGATCGCTAACCGCGCGCTCGAAATCCTCGGACATAACAAGGGCGAATACCAGTATTGCTCTCCTAACGACCACGTGAACTGTGGACAGAGCACAAACGACGCTTACCCTACATCTATCCGCCTGGCGCTCATCCGCATGAACATCCATCTGGTACGTGCTCTGACCGGTCTTATCAGTGCTTTCCGCTACAAGGGAGAGGAGTATAACGACGCAATCAAGATGGGACGTACACAGTTGCAGGACGCCGTGCCTATGACTATCGGACAGGAGTTCAAGGCATACGCCAACAACCTCGAAGAGGAAATCCTCAACCTCGAGCGCAACGTGAAGTTGCTCCACGAAATCAACATGGGTGGTACTGCAATCGGTACTGGCTTGAATGCCGTTCCGGGATTCGCAAAGCTCTGCGCTGCTAACCTGAGCAAGCTCACCGGCGAGAACTTCGTTTCTGCCACCGACCTCGTTGAGGCTACACCAGATACAGGTGCTTACGTAAGCTACTCTTCAGCTCTGAAGCGTCTGGCTGTCAAGCTCTCTAAGATATGCAACGACCTGAGACTCATGGCTTCTGGTCCTCGTTGCGGACTCAATGAAATCAACCTGCCTCCTAAGGCTCCTGGATCATCAATCATGCCAGGTAAGGTGAACCCTGTTATTCCAGAGGTGACAAACCAGGTTTGCTTCAAGGTTATCGGTAACGACGCTACTGTATGCTTCGCTGCAGAAGCTGGCCAGCTCGAGCTCAACGTTATGGAGCCAATCATCACTGAAAGCCTCTTCGAGAGCCTCACATGGTTGAAGAACGTTATCGAGACTCTCACAGAGGAGTGCGTGCTCGGCATCACAGTAAACAAGGAGCGCTGCCAGGAGATGGTGAAGAACAGTATCGGTATCGTTACTGCCCTCAACCCAATCATCGGCTACAAGAAGAGCTCAAAGGTTGCCAAAGAGGCATTCGAGACAGGTCGCTCAGTATACGACATCGTTATCGAGCAGGGACTCATGAGCAAGGAAGAGCTCGACAAAGCACTCGATCCAAAGGAGATGCTCCAGTCTCACAACTTCACATTGAAATAATATCCCATAACATCAATACGGAAATATCTAATTGACAAACGCCTGACGGTTTCAATATGCCGTCAGGCGTTTTTCTGAAATTGCCCCTCATGCGTGCGCATTAATTATATAAGGTGAATAACCACGTTTTTCTTTGTTTTCTGTCAAATAAAAGGAAAACCGTCACTTTTTTCTCATTTTCTTTTGAAAACATTTGGATGGTATGAGAAAAACCCATACCTTTGCATCCGCTTTTGAGAACGAACGCTGTTACTAAACAGTTACTAAGTCAGAAAGAGCGACAAAAGAAAGAGTTCTTTGAAAAGATTACAATAAACAGAGAAGTAGTAGTACAAGAAGCAGGCTTCTTTTCCACCTTATATTATATAGGGGTCATGGATAAAGGAGTTCTGGGTAGAACGAAACCTATCAATTTCTGAAGGTGATACCGAATGATTTTCGGAGGCATTCTGAACAGAGACAAAACGAACTTTCCTTCGGGAAAGGTCATTATAAAGATATTATACAATGGAGAGTTTGATCCTGGCTCAGGATGAACGCTAGCTACAGGCTTAACACATGCAAGTCGCGGGGTAACATCTGGTAGAGCTTGCTCTTCCAGGATGACGACCGGCGCACGGGTGAGTAACGCGTATCCAACCTGGCCCATACCACGGGATAGCCCGTCGAAAGGCGGATTAATACCGTATGCTGTCATTAAGATGCATATATTGATGACGAAAGGACTGGCGGTATGGGATGGGGATGCGTCTGATTAGCTTGTTGGCGGGGTGACGGCCCACCAAGGCGACGATCAGTAGGGGTTCTGAGAGGAAGGTCCCCCACATTGGAACTGAGACACGGTCCAAACTCCTACGGGAGGCAGCAGTGAGGAATATTGGTCAATGGGCGCAAGCCTGAACCAGCCAAGTAGCGTGAGGGAAGACTGCCCTACGGGTTGTAAACCTCTTTTGTTTGGGAATAAAGTGCGGGACGTGTCCCGCATTGCATGTACCATTTGAATAAGGACCGGCTAATTCCGTGCCAGCAGCCGCGGTAATACGGAAGGTCCGGGCGTTATCCGGATTTATTGGGTTTAAAGGGAGCGCAGGCCGTGGGTTAAGCGTGTCGTGAAATTCCGTCGCTCAACGGCGGACGTGCGGCGCGAACTGGTCCACTTGAGTACGCGGGACGTTGGCGGAATTCGTGGTGTAGCGGTGAAATGCTTAGATATCACGAAGAACTCCGATTGCGAAGGCAGCTGACGGTAGCGCAACTGACGCTGAGGCTCGAAAGTGCGGGTATCGAACAGGATTAGATACCCTGGTAGTCCGCACGGTAAACGATGGATGCCCGCTATTCGCCCACCTGGGCGAGTGGCCAAGCGAAAGCGTTAAGCATCCCACCTGGGGAGTACGCTGGCAACGGTGAAACTCAAAGGAATTGACGGGGGCCCGCACAAGCGGAGGAACATGTGGTTTAATTCGATGATACGCGAGGAACCTTACCCGGGCTTGAATTGCAGAGGAAGGATTTAGAGATAATGACGCCCTTCGGGGTCTCTGTGAAGGTGCTGCATGGTTGTCGTCAGCTCGTGCCGTGAGGTGTCGGCTTAAGTGCCATAACGAGCGCAACCCCTCTCCGTAGTTGCCATCGGGTGATGCCGGGCACTCTGCGGACACTGCCACCGTAAGGTGTGAGGAAGGTGGGGATGACGTCAAATCAGCACGGCCCTTACGTCCGGGGCTACACACGTGTTACAATGGGGCATACAGAGCGCCGGCGGCCGGCAACGTCCGTCCAATCGCAAAAGTGTCCCCCAGTTCGGACTGGGGTCTGCAACCCGACCCCACGAAGCTGGATTCGCTAGTAATCGCGCATCAGCCATGGCGCGGTGAATACGTTCCCGGGCCTTGTACACACCGCCCGTCAAGCCATGAAAGCCGGGGGCGCCTGAAGTCCGTGACCGCAAGGGTCGGCCTAGGGCGAAACCGGTGATTGGGGCTAAGTCGTAACAAGGTAGCCGTACCGGAAGGTGCGGCTGGAACACCTCCTTTCTGGAGATGCCTTTCGAAAAGGTGCACCTGTAAGACAGAAGATACGGAATCAGGTCTTTCCAAAAATCTTCTTGTACTCACGAACTCCTGTTTTTAAAATAGAGAAAAATGAAACCGGGCAAAACCCTTGAAAGAGTTTGAGCCGCAGGTTTGACTTGACGGTAGCGTCCGACACAGTCCTATAGCTCAGTTGGTTAGAGCGCCACACTGATAATGTGGAGGTCGGCAGTTCAAGTCTGCCTGGGACTACAAGGAAAACAATTTCTTAAGCATGGGGGATTAGCTCAGTTGGCTAGAGCGCTTGCATGGCATGCAAGAGGTCAACGGTTCGACCCCGTTATTCTCCACGCAGTCGACAACCGTATTCGTATGGTTATGAATCGACAGACGATCTTTGACATGTTGTTACAGACAAAACTGTAGAAAAGAAAATTTCAATACAGCTGAAAGTATGGGCTAGGTCCCTTGTGAATTACGGTTCACATGTGGACACAGGCGAAAGTAAGAAAGGGCGTATGGCGGATGCCTAGGCTCACGGAGGCGATGAAGGACGTGATAAGCTGCGACAAGCCTTGGGGAGGTGCAAATGACCGTTGATCCAGGGATTTCCGAATGGGACAACCCGGCAGTCTGAAGGACTGTCATCCGGACAAAAGTCCGGAGGCGAACGGAGGGAACTGAAACATCTTAGTACCTCCAGGAAGAGAAAATAAACAATGATTCCCCCAGTAGTGGCGAGCGACCGGGGAAGAGCCCAAACCGGTGTTGTCAAGGCAACGCCGGGGTTGTAGGACCGCGCTGTGGTACTTTTATCGTGAACAGAATGGACTGGAAAGTCCGGCCGTAGAGGGTGAAAGCCCCGTACGTGAAGCGAGCGAAGGCCTAGCGGTATCCTGAGTAAGGCGGGACACGAGGAATCCTGCCCGAATCCGCCGGGACCATCCGGCAAGGCTAAATACTCCCGTGAGACCGATAGTGTACCAGTACCGTGAGGGAAAGGTGAAAAGCACTTCGACGAGAAGAGTGAAAGAGATCCTGAAACCATGCGCCTACAAGCGGTCGGAGCATCCATGAGATGTGACGGCGTGCCTTTTGCATAATGAACCTACGAGTTGCCGTCGCCAGCGAGGTTAAGTCCCATGAGGGACGAAGCCGTAGTGGAAGCGAGCCTGAAGAGGGCGTCAAGTTGGCGGAGGCAGACGCGAAACCAAGTGATCTACACTTGTCCAGGTTGAAGTCCCGGTAACACGGGATGGAGGACCGCACCAATAAGCGTTGAAAAGCTTCTGGATGAGGTGAGTGTAGGAGTGAAAGGCCAATCAAACTTGGAGATAGCTCGTACTCCCCGAAAGGCATTTAGGTGCCGCGTGGGAAGGTCAGCGTGAGAGGTAGAGCGACCGATAGGTCAAGAGGGCTTCACCGCCTATCGAGACCTGACGAACTCCGAATGCTCACGCTTAGTATTCCTGCAGTAAGGGGGCGGGTGCTAAGGTCCGTCCCCGAGAGGAGAAGAATCCGGACCGCCGTCTAAGGTCCCGAAGTTCTGTCTGAGTTAGTCTAACGAAGTGTGGTCCCTGAGACAGCCAGGATGTTGGCTTGGAAGCAGCCATTCATTCAAAGAGTGCGTAACAGCTCACTGGTCGAGGGTCCGTGCATGGATAATAATCGGGTATAAGACAGGCACCGAAGGCGCGGGATAGCAAATAATAAAAGTATCGGTAGGGGAGCATTCCATCGGCGTAGAATGCAGTAGGTGACTACTGCTGGAGCCTATGGAAAAGCAAATGTAGGTATAAGTAACGATTAGGAGGGCGAGAACCCCTCCCGCCGAACGACTAAGGTTTCCCAGGCAATGCCATTCATCCTGGGGTCAGTCGGGTCCTAAGGCTAAGCCGAGCGGCGAGGCCGATGGCAGACACGGTCAACATTCCGTGACTACCGCCATCAGTGATGTCCAGACGGAGCAGTGACACCTCCGCGCCCTGACGGAATAGGGCGTTGAAGGGCGTAGGCTATGAGAATGCCAGGCAAATCCGGCGTTTGAGCTGAAACCTGAAAGTACGGGGTCCCCTTCGGGGGAACCTGAGAGCGAGGGTAAGCATACTCCCGAGAAAATGGGCTAAACTCATGTTGGCGGTACCCGTACCGCAAACCGACACAGGTAGTTGGGTAGAACATACTAAGGCGTTGAGAGATTCATGGCTAAGGAACTAGGCAAACTGACCCCGTAACTTCGGGATAAGGGGTCCTCACCTCCGGGTGAGGCGCAGAGAATAGGTCCAGGCAACTGTTTAACAAAAACACAGGGCTGTGCGAACTCGAAAGATGAAGTATACAGCCTGACACCTGCCCGGTGCCGGAAGGTTAAGAGGAGATGTCACCGCAAGGGAAGCATTGAATTGAAGCCCCGGTAAACGGCGGCCGTAACTATAACGGTCCTAAGGTAGCGAAATTCCTTGTCGGGTAAGTTCCGACCTGCACGAATGGTGTAATGATCCGGACGCTGTCTCGGCCATGAGCTCAGTGAAATTGTAGTATCGGTGAAGATGCCGATTACCCGCGATGGGACGAAAAGACCCCGTGAACCTTTACTACAGCTTAGCATTGACCTTGGTCATCCGATGTGTAGGATAGGCCGGAGGCTTCGAAGCGGCGTCGCCAGGCGTTGTGGAGCCATCCTTGAAATACGGCCCTTTGGCTGTCTGAGGTCTAACGCGGAGAGTCGCGGACACTGCTTGGTGGGTAGTTTGACTGGGGTGGTCGCCTCCAAAAGCGTAACGGAGGCTTCCAAAGGTGCCCTCGGGCCGTTTGGTAAGCGGCCTTCAAGAGTGCAATGGCAAAAGGGCGCTTGACTGGGAGGGAGACATCCCGAGCAGGCAGGAAACTGGGGCATAGTGATCCGGCGGATGTGTATGGAAACTCCGTCGCTCAAAGGATAAAAGGTACTCCGGGGATAACAGGCTGATCCCCCCCAAGAGCTCATATCGACGGGGTGGTTTGGCACCTCGATGTCGGCTCGTCACATCCTGGGGCTGGAGAAGGTCCCAAGGGTTGGGCTGTTCGCCCATTAAAGTGGCACGCGAGCTGGGTTCAGAACGTCGTGAGACAGTTCGGTCTCTATCTATCGTGGGCGCAGGAGTTTTGAGTGGTGCTGTCACTAGTACGAGAGGACCGTGACGGACAGACCTCCGGTGTACCGGTTGTGCCGCCAGGCGCACCGCCGGGTATCCGCGTCTGGATCGGATAAGCGCTGAAAGCATCTAAGTGCGAAGCTTTCCACGAGATTAGAACTCCATTGAGGGTCGTCGCAGACGACGACGTTGATAGGGCGCAGGTGTAAAGACGGCGACGTCAAAGCCGAGCGCTACTAATTGCCCGAGAGCTTTCGCTTTCAGGCACACACTTTCAGTTGTATTGCAACTGTCAATTCTACAAAACAAGAAGTCTGTAACATTACGCATGTCCCCCATATCAGGTGGCGACAGCGGCGGGGTTCCACCTCTTCCCATTCCGAACAGAGAAGTTAAGCCCGCTTGCGCCGATGGTACTGCAATGCAATGTGGGAGAGTAGGTAACCGCCTTTTTTCACTTTAAGACTTGAATCCTCCGGAAGAGCAATCCTCCGGAGGATTTTTTTTGCGTCTGTACGCATCAGGGTCTTCCTTGGTCCTCATGCACGTCATGTCTGTTTTCATCAGGCGATAATTGAATTGTCCGGACAATTACCAGATGGTTTTTGCATGCAGAAACAGACGGAAGTGACTGAATTATAGACACTTCCGAATATGTGACCAGATGGTTGACGGTTTTTGTTGAATTTTAGTATTGATGACCGTTTGAGTATAAAGAAAGCGGATTACAGTTCCCTACCAGGAGATGTAATCCGCTTTGTGGCTCAGAATGCGTAATGTTATCGTATTACTTTATTCTAACTTGTCTGGGCGTTTGAATTGTTGCTTTAGTCATTCACGTTACCCGTCATGTTGAAACCCTTTGCAAGGCCGCCCTCGCTAGTCTCTTTGTATAGCGATGGAATGTCGTGTCCGGTGCGCTTCATTACCTCTACGACGCGGTCGAACGAAACGCGGTGAGATCCGTCGGAGAATGCGGGCATAGAGATTAGAGTCGAGTGCTCGGGTGGCAGCGAAGGCATTGCGTTCGATACATGGTATCTGCACCAATCCACAAATAGGGTCGCAAGTCATACCGAGGTGGTGTTCCAGTCCCATCTCTGCTGCATATTCTATCTGAGACGGGCTGCCACCGAACAACTGGCAGGATGCTGCTGACGCCATGGCGCATGCTACGCCCACTTCTCCTTGGCAACCAACGTCGGCTCCGGAGATGGATGCGTTTTTCTTCACTATATTTCCTACCAGTCCCGCTGTGGCAAGAGCGTGCAGGATTTGTTTGTCTGTGAATTCGTGGCTCTTTGATATATGATATAACACCGCTGGCAGCACGCCGCATGCTCCACAGGTAGGAGCGGTGACGATTGTTCCGCCTGAAGCGTTTTCCTCACTCACTGCCAGAGCATAGGCATATACCAATCCTCTTGTCTGCAGCGACTGTTTATAGCCACTTGCTTTCACGTAGTATGTCGGTGCCTTGCGTGGCAGATTGAGCGGACCGGGAAGTCTTCCTTCACGTTTAAGACCACGTTCAACCGCCTCTTTCATCTTGATCCATACCACTTCGAGATAATCCCACAGACTGCTGTCTTCGCATAGCTGCACGTATTCCCAATAATTTCTTCCCGTGCGTTCACACCATTTCATTATCTCTGTCATGGAGTTCATGTCGTAGACTTCAGGTGAGTTGAACATGTCGTCATCTCCTTTGCCTTCAGAGAGCGCACCTCCACCTATGCTGTATACCGTCCATTCGTTGATAGGCTTCTCGTCATTTGTGAGCGACTTGAATTTCATTCCGTTGGGATGGAACGGAAGGAATACGTCCGGTTTCCAGATTATCCTAACGGGAGCAATGGGTTCCAGCACCTCGATGATGGCGATGTCTGTCATGTGTCCTTTGCCCGTAGCGGCAAGACTACCATAGAGAGTCACCTCGAACGAGCTTGCTCCGCGGTTGTTCTCCAGAAATATCTTTGCGGCTTTCTGTGGACCCATCGTATGACTGCTTGATGGTCCCTTGCCTATTTTGAAAAGTTCTTTAAGCGTTTTCATATCTCTATTACCTTTAAAATGCAAAATTAGCGGAAAATCATATCAATAGCAAATGCAGAGTTGACTTTTTTCAGTTTCTCTCTCTTCCTGTTTTGATATTAAGAGCTTGTTATTACCTTTTATCCTTGATATTTACGTTCTTGATGGAAAAATGTCCTGACAAATCGTTTTATTTTTGATAAAAATACGTATATTTGCGCCTGATGACGACAAATAGGTTAATACGCGGAATGATATGGCTCAGTAGGATTGGCTGTTGCCGGGGCTTCGGAATACAGTCGCCTTGGGCTTACAGCCTCGTCAGATACGTCATAAATGAGCATTACCCGTATTATGCCTACGAACGTCTGGCAAAGGATTTTCCTGAGGCAGATGCCGTGAGACGCAAGATGGGTGAGTTCTTTCTCCGTCTCGCCAACCATGCCCAGCCAGAGATGGTGGTGGCGGTGGGCTTTGATGATGAAGACATGAAGCGTGACAAGGCTTATTTCCGTGCAGGCTGCAATTCTCTGCGTTGGGCGGGCATTGGGCCGTGTGATGCGGATCCGGCGCTGGAAACGCTTGGAAATGCACCGGGGACGCATATCCTGCATGCCAATGCCCCTGCAATAGATGCAGAATGGCTGACGGAAGCGGTGAAGCGGTTGCGGACCGGTGATTTCGTGGTAGTGGATAGGTTGAACTACAACAAGGCGGTCTGGCAAGATGTAGTGGGGAGACTTCAGAATATAGTGTCCTTTGATATGTATTATTGCGGATTGGTGTATGTCGATCCGAAACGATATAAGCAGAATTACAAGATTAACTTTTAAAAATCTCAAGACTATGGCAATAACAAAGGTTTATACAAAGACAGGCGACGAGGGCATGACGAGCTTGGTAGGAGGAGTGAGGGTGAGAAAGACAAACCCTCGTATCGAGGCATACGGCACCGTGGATGAACTCAGTGCGCAGCTCGGTCTGCTTGCTTCATTCATGAAGGATGGCGACGACAAGAATATGGTGATCAGCATTCAGCGCACGCTGTTCACGGTATGCTCATATCTCGCTACCGATACCACTCAGACCAAGTTGGCACCTTCGTATACCATCGACCCGCAGGAGGTGACGGTGCTGGAAGAGGAAATTGACCAGCTGAACGGCAGTCTGCCCCGACAGACGTCATTCATCATCCCCGGAGGCTCACATGAGGCAGCTCTCGCACATGTATGCCGCACGGTATGCCGCAGGGCGGAGAGGCGCATATTCTTCCTCGGTGAAACCACCAAGCTCGATGGAAATGTATTGCAGTATATCAACCGTCTTTCTGACTATCTCTTCATGCTCGCACGCAAATTAAACTTTAATGACGGTGTGAGAGAAAAAATATGGAAGAAAAACTTGTAGATAAGAAAAAAACATTATTTTTGCGCTCAATTTTATAATAGGCAGCGAGCTGGCATGGTGATGCTGCCTGGTATCGCAAACTGATAATTTATATTTACTATGTATTGGACACTTGAATTAGCTTCAAAGCTCGAAGATGCGCCATGGCTGCAACGAAGGGACGAATTGATTGACTACGCAACTCGTTCCGGGGCGCCGCTTGAAGTGTTGGAGAATCTGCAGGAGATAGAGGATGAGGGTGACGTCTACGAGAGCATCGAGGATATCTGGCCCGACTATCCGACAAAAGAAGACTTCCCTTCAACGCGAGGACGAATACTAACAGCTCAAACAGCTAGCACAAACAGCTTAAAGCAGTTGAATATAAGCGGTATGGGAATTGTACGACAACATTCCTATACCGCTTTTTACGTTCTGTTTACCGCCAAATAAAATGCTCAAATAAGTATATTTTGAAGAATTAAATGATCAATAATCGGTACTTTCTGAATTCTTTCTTCGCTGATCATTTAATTCTGATAAACTTTTCTGCTATCTTCGCGTATATAGTGCATAAATCAAATTCATATTATTGTATATGGGAAGAATATCGCGAATCTTGAATGTAGACTTAAAGGCACAAGGAATGTTCGGATAATAAGATCATGCCTAAGAGTATGTTGTACAACATCAATTTCTTTATTTGCCAACTCTACTTGAAATAATTCGGCCCTATTTTTTGCGATACCAATAATAATTAACCTGAGTTCGGGATAAGAAAGTCTTTATAAAAGTTGGTAATCTCAATAATTTTTAGTACCTTTATGGTTGTAAATCAATTAGTTATAAAGTAAAAGGATACTATAGTTATGGAGATTACCAAGGACAAATTACTGAAATTTTCTGTATTATCGATGATTTTTGCCAAGAATATGATAAAGAGATTGCCCGCATGTCCATTTGTGAGCCTGACGGGCGTAAGCACCGCAATCGGAAATGTACTATGAGCCGGTCGGAAATCATGACAATACTCATCTGCTTTCATTTCAATACTTTCCGCAACTTCAAGCATTATTACCTCTTTTATGTCAAGGTGCACCTGCACGACTTGTTCCCAAAGCAGCTCTCTATATAACCGCTTTGTTGAACTCGAGTCCAGAGTCGCGGTTGAGATGATGCTGTTCCTCCAACTGTTTTGCTTTGGTAGATGCACGGGTATAAGTTTCATTGACAGTACATGCATTCCTGTATGCCACAACAAGCGTATAACAAGGAATAAGGTGTTCCGTGGTTATGCAGAAAGAGGCAAAAGCACCATGGGATGGTATTTCGGTTTCAAGTTACACCTGATATGCAATGAGAGAGGTGAACTGCTTAACTTTATGCTTACGAAAGCGAATGTTGACGATAGAAATACAGATGTTTTTAACAGATTGAGTGATAATGTGTTCGGAAAATTATTCGCAGACAAAGGATATATTTCGCATGGCTTGTTTGAGAGATTGTTTAACGACGGTATAGAAATTGTCACTGGCTTGAAATGCAATATGAAAA
>NZ_NALQ01000030.1:0-92475 GCF_008680225.1 Prevotella sp. LMAG:51
GGTGATGTTCAGCGTCTTGTCCTTCTTCTGTGCGGATGCCGGGAGGATACTGCCGAAGAGGACGAAGAGAAACGTAAGGAGTAGGATATCTTTTCTCATATCGCGTTGTTTTTCGTTTATATTGTTTCCTGATTTATCTGCCTATACCATAGCGAACTGTGGTTGCGGCAGGAAATGCGGAAAAATAAAAAAAGGTAACGGGGTGTCCCGCCTGCTGGGGCGGGACTGTTACCCATTACCAATACTAATTTTCAAAGATTTTTATTTAACAGTTACCTTCATGGTCTTCACGCCGTCGGCGGTCTGCATCCTTACGACATAGATGCCGTTCTCGAGCTGGTCGAGTGTCTGCATTCCGGTTCCCTTGGCGAGCTGCGATCCGTTCAGAGAGTATACTGTGACTGCAGCGTTCTGTGCGTCTTCAGCACTGATGCCCTGGATGTTGCTGCCTTCTGCCGGCACGAAGTTGGTGAACGTGAAGTCATCGTAGAATGCCTGGAGAGCAAATGTCGCGTTGTAGTCGCGCACTGCCACGTAGATGTCCTTGCCTGCGTATGCAGAGAGGTCGATGACGTAGTGTTTCCAGTCTGCACGGTCGAGGAACGGAATCTCCTCAAGCGGCAATACCTCTGTGAACTGGTCGGTGCTGCTGTTGCCTGTCTCGCTGACGAGCACTGCCACCTTATGCTTTGCTGATGGCAACACGCTCTGCAGACTCTCCAGGTTGCGTGCCCAGAAGTCGAACTGTGCGCCTTCTCCAGCCTTGAGCTTCTGACTGATAATCCAGTTGTCGCCCGTGATGTTCTCCGACAACGGTGTTCCAGCCATGAGCACTGCGTCGCCTGATATTGGAGCGATGCCGTTGTGGTTAGGACGCTCGTAGACGATGGTGAAAGCGAAGACGCCACCGCTCTCCGGACATTCTGTACCGTAGTATGTGAAGCGTGATGTTGCAGCTCTGTCCACGTCAATCATTGTGAAGTCGTTCTTCCAGTTGTGGTCGAGGTCGTTGTCCTCGAATGAATAGTAGTAAACGTTGCTTGCCAACGCTGTTCCCTCAACAGGGAGCGAAAGGGTGTAGCCGCTCTCGAATGTCACTGTGAGGTTGTCGCTTACTGTAGAAACGGCATCCTTGGCATTGAACTGAATGTTGAACTTCTGTCCCTCGCCGGCTGCTATCTCGTCGCCTGCCTTGATGGATGTCTCGAAGTTGCCGGTTGCGAACGTTGCGCTCTTGACCTTCAGCGTATTGGCTCCCTTGTTGATGAGTGTGAAGATGTCGCCAGAATTGGTTGCCATGTTGTAGTTCACCTTGCCTGCGTTCCATCCGCTCTTGTTGAGGATTGCCTTGTCGCCTTCTTTCTCTTCCAATACCACATTGTCGAGAGCTCCGCCTGAATCCTTGCCGCTGTAGCTGTAGTGTGTCCAGCGGAACTTCACTGTCTTGCCTGCGTATTCTGCGAGGTCGAACGATTCTCTGATCCAGTAGATCTTCTCCTTCGCCCAGTCTGTTGACATGTAAGAGAGTTCTTTCCATTCACCGTCGGCATAGATTTCGAAGGTCAGCTTCTCAACGCCGTTGTTAGGCTCTATGTTTACTTTCTTTTCAATGCCGCTCGCATCTGCCACGAGGTCTGTAGGATGACGGTCGCCCCAGTCGAATGATATTGCCATGGTCTTGTTGGCAGGGAGCTTGAACTCCTGTGTAGACACTGAGATATGCTCGCCGTTATTGAGCCATGTGGCATAGAGGCATGGCATTGGATTGCCTGATACTGTATTGACGCTCCATTCGCGGTTATACTGCGACTCGCCTTCTGTGGTCCAGCCTGTCGGCAGATTGTCGCCACTGAAGTCCTCGGTATATGGATAGTCGGCAACCGAAGCGTCTTTCTGTGTGGTGAAGCGCCATTCCGGAGATTTCGTTGCCTGGCCTGCAGCGTTGTATGCCACTACCTTCCAGTAGTATGTAGTCTCATAGTCGGCTGTTGGGAGTGTATAGGTGAGCACGTTGCCCACGTTCTGTCCGTCAATCACGTTGTAAACGCCTTCTGCTGTTCCCACATAGAGGTTGTAGCCCTCGGCGAACAATGCCGGTGTCCATTCGAGCTTGATGTCCTTAGGATAGATGTCTGTTGCCTTGTCCTTAGGTGTCACCACCTTGCAGGTGTCTGGCACGCCGTCCTGTCCGTAGAGTGCAGGAAGGAGGATACGGTCGAGATAGAAGTTGCTGCACTCCGGCACGTAGCCGTCGTTTGATGTCACGCCGGTGTTCACCCAGCGCACGTATGAGTTGTCTGTTCCTGTGCCGAGGTCAACGGTCTGTGTCACCTTCACGTTGCTCTTGCTGACATCTTGGTATGGGAATATCCATTTCTCGGTCCATGTCTTTCCGCCGTCGGTAGAGAGTTCCACCTTGATGTCGTTGCTCTGGTATGTAGTACCGTCTTCGCTGGTGAAGTCGTTGTAGTATTCGAATATCACCTTGCCGCCTTTGGTGAGGTCGAGGCGTGGCGTAGTGATGTAATTGTCCTGCATGTCTACGCTTGCCACTGCCGAGCGGTCGCCCTCAAGGGCTGTAGATGTTGCTGACCATCCTGAGTTCTTCCATCCTGCCGGTGGGAAATATGCCTCGAAGGTTTCCTCTGTCATACCGTCGGGCAGCATTTCCTTGGTTGCCTTCAGGGTGATGGTGAGGTCGCCGCCATTGGTATGGAGCACCACGTCAGCTGACGATGGACTGGCAAGCGAAGCGGTATACGACAGCTGGAAGTTGACCGCCTCGTTCTTGTCGAGGTTCACTGTGGTAGGGTCGAGTGTCATCTTAACGCAGTCAGGCATGTCGACGCCTGTTATCTGCAGACCCTTCTTGCCCACGTTGGTGAGGGTGAACTGCTTGGTATAGAATTTCTCTCCGAGATACATCTTGCCGTAGTCATAGCTCGTGAGGTTGAGCTTGCCCACTGGTGTAGTGGCTGGAGTGAACTGCTTCACGAGCACGTTGTCCAATGCCATGGAGTTTGAATTGGTGGTGAGCATCTTGTACACAAAGGCGATCTTCACCTTCTGGCCCTTCCATTCGCTGAGGTCGAGCTTGCTTGACTGTGTCTGCCAACCCACGAAGTTGGTCACTCCGCTCTCTTTCAGGTCTTCTGGATTCTGGATGGAGAATATCGTCTCGGCATTGGCGAGGTCACCGTTTTTCACGATGCGCACCTGCAGGTCGTACAGGGACTCGGCACTGAATGCCACCTGCGAGGTCTTCCAGTCGAAGCTCAGCTGATAGGTGTCGTCGAGGTCGAGCTCAGGTGTGAGCAGGATTTCCTCTCTCGGTCCGGCGCCGTCGGCACCCGAAAACATCTGTCCGTCGCAATATGCCACGTGTTTACCGGATATCGTACCTTTTTCAGAATAATAGTTGGTCCATTTATACTGGGGGGTCTCGCCGGCGTAGGTGTCTACCGTTGTCCACCCTTGGCCGCTGGCTACGGGACGCGAGAATGGAGTGTCGTCTTCCGAAGCTCTCACATAGTCGGTCTCAAAACCCTCGTCGAGCAATACTTTCTGTGCGCTGACGCTTACAGAAGTAGCAAACATTGCCGCTAACAGCATTAAAGATTTAAACTTTTTCATTGGCTTTGCTTTTTGGGATTATTATTGTTATATCTATTTCATTAAACACATATTTGTATATAGTGGGAATAATATTTGTGAATCAATCACCATACTGGTTGTTCCTTTCTGCCGACAACTGACTTCTTGTATCATCGTGTCGTTTCATCGGCAAAAGTAATAAAAAAACTCACTTTTTGCTAACATTTTATGCGAAAATACGGCAGGCAATCTATTAAAATACAATTTGTCGCATTAATTTGTAATGCAAAAGATACAAAATGGAAGATTTTGCATGACCACCGCCAATAAAGTTACGGATTAAAATCAGTCAGAGAGAAATAGTAACAATGACAATCATAACAAGCATATAAAAATTAAAAAACCTTAGACAGGACACACAATGCCTTGCCTAAGGTTTTCTTGTTCGCGTCCGAACAAATACTACATGTTATTTAATCATTACCTTCAATATAATTTATTCATTTCTGCTAAAAATGTACTTGGAAATATTATATATTATGTCTGTTTTTCTCTTTTCATACTGACTGTCATGACCTGTTCGCAGTTTCGCGTCGTGGAGGAATGGAATGTAAAAGACCAGATAACCTCACTTAACTAGCTTTTCTACGTCAAGATGCATTTTTGAAAGACTTTGGATGAAATGTCTGGATTGGGTTAGCAATTGACTTTCGACCTTAAAAACTATGAACCTATCATTTGTAGTCGTTATGACTATAGAGATTGATGAATAATGTAACGGCTTGTGGTGCCAGTTAATAGTTGTCTCTAACGGGAGAATATGTCATTATCGTTGACGCTCCCACAAAAGTTGATTTCACGATTTCTTGTCCTTTTTGTATGCTTCAGTCAGTAGTATCGTATGTTTCCTTTAATTAAATTATTACTATGTTCCTTGTTTTGTTATTACGCTTGCAAATATATTGCTTTATTTTATTTTCACAAAACAATATATCACTTTTTTTTGTGCTTTTTGAAAAAATCGCAAAAATATACGCTTTTTTATTATACAACGCCTCAATTACATTATATATAGGGCAATGTAAATGCAAAATTGCCGTTTTGCTACAGAATGTAAGGAAGCACCCTGTTCTGCTTAAATCATATACAGGGATAGCAAAGCCAAAGCTACATATTGAAAGAAAGAGGATTGAACAAATATTGGATATTTTATCACAAAGAAATAACAAAGTGTCACTTACGAATTGACTGTATACATTCGGAATTGGAAAAAGATTGACAATAACATGGAAAACGGACAAAAGAAAGAAAAAAGTAAGTAGATAAATCACATTACCCTGCTCATAATAAGAAACCAGAAGAATATCATGCAAGAAGTGGATGGCAGCCAGACGAAAAAGCCATAACTTGTCTTGACCATTGCTACAGCTCTGATCAGACAGGACCTCTTGCCAGGTATGGCTTCGTAACATACAAACTAAAATCACTTGATTGAAAAACTGTTGGAAAATAAAAGTTTTTTCCGATGAAACCGCCAATTCTTAGATCACAATCAACTACTATGGCTTGCTTTTAGAAGGTCGAAATATGATTGTCTTTTAACCCAAATCGGTCGTTAGGGATTGCTTGGATTTTGTTTTTTAGAAGGATGGATTTTGTTTGGCTTTTAATGAGTAATAGCGGGCTATTGCGAATTAAAAACAGACGAAAGACGCCTTATGAAAATCAAAAGACTGCAAGCAGTTATTTGAATTATATATTAAACGGCCTAATGACCTATTGGGAGGGGTAACGATAATCAAGCACAAAATATACACATAAGAATGTTTTTTTACGGGAAAAAGTATCATAGTATCATTTTACGGTCTCTCAGAACGGCTAAAATCCTGCAAGCCAACGAGTAACGCCAATGATACTTTTCCGAACTCTTTACAGAAAAGTATCATTGATGTATCATCGAAATATCATACCGTTTTATGTTGTTTTAACCCCAATCGGTCATTAGAACCATCCTGACCTACCTAATGGGAAAGGACAAGTTACTCTGCATATTGCCATCAGCCCCCACCTATCCTCCCCCGTAGGGGAGGGAATGGTTACTCTTGACTGCCTGTTTACCAGTGGGTTATCCATAATTTTGCAACTTGACCACCAATGGTCATCAGTATTCGAAGTAAACGGCACCACCAGTCTATGGCAGAAACGGAGTAAACTGCATCACCAGTCTATGGCAGAAACGGAATAAACTGCACCACCAGTCTATGACAGAAACGGGATTAACGGCACCACCAGTCTATGGCAGAAACGGAGTAAACTGCACCACCAGTCTATGGCTGAAACGGAGTAACCTGCACCACCAGTCTATGACAGAAACGGAGTAACCTGCACCACCAGTCTATGACAGAAACTGGATAACCTGCACCACCAGTCTATGACAGAAACGGAGTAACCTGCATCTCCCCTTCGGGGGAGAACGAGAGGGGGCTGAAGTCAGAGGCAGAGTAATCTGTTACCTCCCTTTGGGAATGTTAGTTTGTAACCAAGAGCGTATGGGTTACAGATAAAACACCCTAAACCCATTTGTCATTCCGTGATGTCGCTGTATCCCCAGCCTATGGTTGATGGACAGCAGTCTATGATCCTGTCAGAGAGTACAAAATCTGCCCAACTGGGGCAACGTGCTTGCCCATGTTGGGCAACGTGCTTGCCCCACTTGGGCACGCTGCTTGCCCCACTTGGGCAGAAAATGCACCAGACGGCTGCCCAATTAGTTAATGTTGTAATATCCATATTCCTGTTTTCTGGATTCTGCCAACACATGTAATTCCTGCCATCTGAATTCCTGCCATCTGATACTTCCTCTCATCTGCAAACCATCCAGACAATTGCCTGACAGTTGTCTGACAGCCAACTGCCTGAATATCAAAGCACTACATGAAAAAACCAGACAATCTGACAGTTTTGACGATTTTTTAGTGAAATAGCAATTCTATAGTCACCATCATTGCTCCCTGTCTCTCCGTCAGGGATAGTGTCATCAATTTCAAGTCAGGGGACACAGGAACAAGACCACTAAAGAGCAGTGTACTAAAAGCTGTAAATCCTTGTTTTAAGGACAAAAGTTTGGAAGTTTGGAAAATATGACGTAATTTTACAATATCAAAGGGTTAATACCGATGAAATCGGCATTTTTTGTAGTTTTTCGCCTTGTTGCGCTACCAAGACAATGCACAAAGCGGAGAATTGCCATGAGATTGAAACGAAGGCGGAAATGGGAAACGCCACAGAATCCGCATGGCAGAATCCATGTTCCAAAGGAACGAAATACGGAATAAACAATAAAAACAACAAAATATACAACAAAATGGGAAAGATTATACTCACTGGCGACCGTCCGACGGGACGCCTACACTTAGGTCATTACGTGGGATCGCTGCGCCGCCGCGTGGAACTGCAAAACGAGGGTGATTTCGACAAAATGTTCGTTTTCATCGCAGATGTGCAGGCTCTCACTGATAATGCTGACAATCCAGAAAAGGTCAGACAGAACATCATCGAAGTGGCTCTCGACTATCTCTCTGCAGGTCTCGACCCGGAGAAAGTGACGCTCTTCGTACAGTCTATGATTCCGGAGCTCGCCGAACTGACGGTATACTTCATGAACCTCGTCACCGTGTCGCGCCTGCAGCGAAATCCTACGGTGAAAACGGAGATTCAGATGAGAAACTTCGAAACGAGCATCCCTGTAGGCTTCTTCACATACCCTATTTCTCAGGCTGCCGACATCACGGCTTTCAAGGCTACCACCGTGCCGGCCGGAGAGGACCAGGAGCCGATGCTGGAGCAGACCCGCGAAATAGTGAAGCGCTTCAACTATATCTATGGCGACGTGCTCGTGGAACCGAAAATCATGCTGCCTACCAATCAGGTGTGCTGCCGACTGCCGGGAACCGACGGTAAGGCGAAGATGAGCAAGAGCCTCGGAAACTGCATATATTTGTCGGATTCATCGAAGGAAATGCAGCAGAAAGTGAAGGGAATGTACACCGATCCGGGCCACTTGCGCGTGGAAGACCCGGGTAAGGTGGAGGGCAACACCGTGTTCACATATCTCGACGCATTCTCTACAGAGGACGACTTCGCTGAGTTCTGGCCAGAGTATAAAAATCTCGATGAACTGAAGGACCACTACCAGCGTGGCGGTCTGGGCGACATGAAATGCAAGAAGTTCCTCATCAAGGTGCTCGACAAGCGCCTTGAACCTATCCGCCAGCGCCGCCATGAGTTTGAGCAGGACATCCCTGAGGTTTACAACATCCTGAAGAAGGGCAGCGAGGCAGCACGCGAAGTGGCAGCAAAGACTCTCGACGAGGTTCGCGAGGCTATGAAGATAAACTATTTCAACGACGCAGCCCTCATCCAGCAGCAGGCTGAGATGTATAGAAATAAATAATTGCGGACCGAGAGGCTAAGGAGCAATCATCGGAACGCAATCCTGACAAAAAAAAAGACACCACGATACTCCCCATATTGCGCTTCATGCCGTATGGGGAGTTTTTATATATAATAAAAGGTTATCAATTTGACACTTTAAAAGAAAGATTTTAATCATATTGCCAATTTTTATCTAATATTTTTTGAGTTTTATTTGTACATCTCAAAAAATATCTCGACTTTTGCAAGCGGAACGTTATTCAAGAAGCAAAATTGCAATGAGGAAAGATGAAAAACAGTATAAATTGCAAGAAAGGAAACGTTAGAGAGAAACATACAACAACTGATTAAATTATCAACTAAATAAATTTAAGCTTATGAGAATATTTACTTTACTTTCGTTCGCGGCCATCTTCGCTGCACAATCTGCAAATGCACAGAACCCTGTACAGAACCAGCGCATCTCACTTGAGAGTGTATCAGGTGTTTACGCTCCAGCACAGAGCCCGGTAGCCAAGAAGGCGGTTTCTGACATCATGCGCCCTGCTAAGGAGCAGATCTTCTACAGAAACGACAAAGACGACGGATGGGCAGAAAAGGCAGCCGAGGAGTACACTTACACCTACGACGAGAAGGGCCGCGTGAAGACAAAGCTCAGCTACGACCCTAAGGCTGAGGTTGCAAACCAGAAATATTCGCGCTACACATACGAGTATGACGAGGACGGAAACGAGACGCTCGTACTCTTTGAATACAGCGGCGACAAAGAGACATGGAAGGGCGATTGGAAAATCGAGAAGACTTGGGACAACGTGGTGAAGGGTCTACAGACTGGTGCCATGATGTATGAATACAGCGTCGTGACAAAGCAGCTCACCAAGATGTCTCCAGAGAACTGCTTCCGCACAGAGATTACCCGCGACGACAAGGGCCGCGTGACTCTGTATGTGAACTACAGATACGATGACAAGAAGAAGGAGTATATCAACCAGCGTATCACTCCTACATACGACGAGGCTACCGGCCATCCTTCATCAGTGGTGATGGAGGACCAGATATGGGACAATGACGCACAGGCAAACGTATTGGGCGAGATTAGGAGATTCCATAACTTGAAATGGCAAGAGTGTGACGACCAGTTCGTGAACATAAACGACAACTTCCGTATGGGCAATTGCCGCGCTACTGAATACAGATTCAATTATCGCGGTGTGGACTACGGTGACTATGTAATTACATACGGTGAGAAGTATCCTGAGTATGTAGCTAATTATACATACCTCGACGGATCTGGCAGTGACGTCATGACAAACAAGCTAATTGACGATAACGGTTCTTACTACTACTATGACGAAAGCTGGTGGGATAAGAACGGCGACGGAGAGAAAGGCGCAGATGAGATTTCATTGAGCAAGTATGTTTACTACTACAATGAAAAAGGCGTGAAGTGTGGCGATGAGCAGTGGGGAAGCGGATACGGCTCTCCAATCGAACTCTACTATGCCCACAAGGACGTTTACACATACGATGCTGCCTATGACTACCAGACAGAGATCGTGGCTTACTCATTCGATTTCTTCAACAAGGTTCTCGAGGACGGCACTGTAAACTACACTCCAAACCAGCGCACTGTTTACTCAGACTTCACAAAGGTTGGCGAAGTTGACGCTATCGACACAGTGAAGGCTAACGCTGAAGGCTTCACCACATACTCTCTCTTCGACCTGCAGGGACGCTGCGTAGAGAAGGGCGCTATGAACAACAACATCGGTAGCGGCAAGCACGGCGTATTCATCCTCCAGATGAGCAACGGCTCTGAGACAAAGAGCGTACGCATAGCAAGATAATGACATAGACCAGACTAACATCCAATACAATCCCCGTGGCATCGAAAGACGCCACGGGGATTATTCATTTCTACAGCCGATAACGCCCACTTTGCAAACCCGTCTTGACAAAGTCAGCACTATGGATTGACAAACCTCACTAAATAGTGTGAATGACATAAAATATTTACATAAGGGTACGGGGTATATCAGATTTTCTTTGTAATTTTGCCACGTAAAAAGAGCCATACCGTTATCGTGGCAGCTCCAGAGCGAGCCATGTTTGCCAACCACGGAAACGGAAACGGCATGACAAGACTCGAAACGGTATTAGCTACAAGCCGGCAGACGGCATCATCGACAGATCGGGAAACGACAACAACGACAAATCGAAAACTGCATTATCGACAATCGAGAAGGTATTAGTGAGACACAATACATTATAATATTATAATAACATTATGATTTATTCAACAGAAGTAAAGAACATGTGCGTTGTGGCCAAAGGCCCAAACCACGGACCAGCTCCTATCCCAGAGGAAGGAAAATGGGTTTATGCTAAAGAAATCAAAGACATCTCCGGCTACACACACGGTGTGGGTTGGTGTGCTCCTCAGCAGGGCGCCTGCAAGCTGTCTCTCAACGTTAAGGACGGCGTTATCCAGGAGGCTCTCGTTGAGACTATCGGTTGCACGGGTATGACCCACTCTGCTGCCATGGCATCAGAAATCCTGCCAGGCAAGACAATCCTCGAGGCTCTCAACACAGACCTCGTTTGCGACGCCATCAACACTGCCATGCGCGAACTCTTCCTGCAGATCGTTTACGGACGCACACAGAGTGCATTCTCTGAGGGTGGTCTGACAATCGGTGCCGGTCTTGAGGACCTCGGCAAGGGACTCCGCTCACAGACTGGTACTCTCTACGGTACTGTTGCCAAGGGCACACGCTACCTCGAGCTCACCGAGGGATATATCACACGCCAGTTCCTCGACAAGGACAACCAGGTTTGCGGTTACGAGTATGTACACCTGGGCAAGATGATGGAGGCCATCAAGAACGGTATGGACGCCAACGAGGCAGTGAAGAAGTTCACAGGCTCTTACGGACGCACCACCGCCGAGCAGGGAGTTGTTAAAGCTATTGATCCACGTAAAGAATAATAAGGAGAAACAAAGACATGATTAGAAAAGTAAGTTACGAAAGTCAGGAGCGTCGCGAGGCGCAGGTTCTCGCTGCCCTCAACGCTGAGGGTATCAAGAGCGTAGAAGAGGCTAACGAGATTTGCGAGGCTGCAGGTGTTGATCCTTATCAGATGTGTGAGGACACTCAGCGTATCTGCTTCGAGAATGCAAAGTGGGCATACGTTTGCGGTGCTGCCATCGCCATCAAGCGCGGCTGCAAGACTGCTGCTGAGTGTGCAGAGGCTATCGGCGTGGGTCTGCAGGCATTCTGCATCCCTGGTTCTGTTGCCGACGACCGTAAGGTTGGTCTTGGCCACGGTAACCTCGCTGCACGTCTGCTCCGCGAGGAGACACAGTGTTTCGCATTCCTCGCCGGCCACGAGTCATTCGCTGCCGCTGAGGGTGCCATCAAGATTGCTGAGATGGCAAACAAGGTTCGCAAGAATCCTCTGCGCGTTATCCTCAACGGTCTCGGCAAGGACGCTGCCATGATCATCAGCCGTATCAACGGTTTCACATACGTACAGACAGAATTCGACTACTACACTGGCGAGCTGAAGGTCGTTAACCGCATCGCTTACTCTGACGGTCCACGTGCAAAGGTGAACTGCTACGGTGCAAACGACGTTCGCGAGGGTGTGGCTATCAACTGGAGCGAGGATGTAGACGTTTCCATCACCGGTAACTCTACAAACCCGACACGTTTCCAGCACCCGGTAGCCGGTACATACAAGAAGGAGCGTCTCGCTGCCGGCAAGCCTTACTTCTCAGTGGCTTCAGGTGGTGGTACCGGACGTACTCTTCACCCAGACAACATGGCTGCTGGTCCTGCTTCTTACGGTATGACCGACACCATGGGCCGTATGCACTCTGACGCTCAGTTCGCAGGTTCTTCTTCAGTTCCTGCCCACGTAGAGATGATGGGCTTCCTGGGTATGGGTAACAACCCGATGGTAGGTGCTACAGTGGCTATCGCCGTAGCTATCGACCTCGCCCTCAACAAGAAGTAATTATCTTGTTCATAAGATATTTACATAATATTATCCTCCATAATCCTTATAGCGATTATGGAGGATTTTTTTGTATCTGCAAACCTGTTGGATATTGGCTTTTCTGGTGAACTTGTGATCGGGGGGTATGCCATATTTCCCTTTATTTAACGTGGAGAATGGTGGATTTTCGGAGAATATATATATATTTGCATCAAGCGACATTATATTCTATATGGAGCAAGAATTGTAAATGACCTGATAGAAAAGCTAAGAAGAAAAGAATAACAATGGATAAAGGGCAATTTCTATTATATCAGACTCCTGACGGTGATTCACAGATAGAGGTGAAGCTGCAGAACGATACTGTCTGGCTATCACTTGACCAGATGGCAGAGTTGTTTCAGCGTAATAAGTCCACTATCTCACGACATATAAAGAATGTGTTGGAGGATGGCGAATTACAAGAAGAGGCAACTATTGCAAATTTTGCAACAGTTCAAAACGAAGGGACTCGCAAGGTTGAAAGGGTAATAGCTTACTACAACCTCGACATGATTATCAGCGTAGGTTATCGTGTACATTCCTACCGTGGTGTTCAGTTCCGTATATGGGCAACCAAGGTATTGAAGGAGTATATAGTGAAAGGCTTCGCCATGAACGATGACCTGCTAAAGCGAGCTGGAGGTGGCAATTACTTTGACGAGCTGCTTGCAAGAATACGTGACATCCGCTCCAGTGAAAAAGTGTTCTATCGCAAGGTATTGGAGATTTATGCCCTCAGTATCGACTATGACCCACGAGTGGAAATGACACAAAAGTTCTTCAAGACTGTACAGAACAAGATGCACTATTCTGTTCATGGTCATACTGCGGCGGAAATAATTTACGAAAGAGCCGATGCTGAGAAAGACTTTATGGGACTTACGACATGGTCTGGAGCTATGCCTACAAAACCAGAAGCGGAAATAGCCAAGAACTATCTCACCCACGAAGAGATAAAATCACTGAACCGCATCGTAAGCCTGTATCTTGACTTCGCCGAAATGCAAGCCGAGGAGCACCGACCTATGTATATGAAGGATTGGATAAACATTCTCGATGATTTCCTCCGTATCTCCCGAAAAGACATCCTCACCCATGCAGGCAAAATCTCCGCCAAACTCGCCAAAGAGAAAGCCGACCAGGAATACGACAGATTCAAGGAGCGCACCAAGAACGCCCTCTCGCCTGTAGAGATTCATTTCTTGGAGAATTTTGAGCGCGAGCAAAAGAGATTATCTGGAGGAAAAGACAATAATAAGTAAAGTCTGCTCTACATATCAACCACACCTTAATTATATCAGAATACAAGTCCTGATGACCGATTGTGCTTAACTCCCAATCGGTCATCAGGCTGTTTTTATCTCACCACGATTTCATCGGTGAAGAGCCATCCGAATTCGGTGTCGCAGCTGCCCTGCACTCTCACGTAGCGTGTCTTCCGGCTGCCATGCCATGCCTGAGTGCGGTAGCCCACACGACAGGGGTCGCGCTGCGGCTGGTCTTGCGAATACACCTGAGTGAATGTCTTGCCGTCTTCGCTCAAAGACACCCGATATTTGGTAGGATAATAAATCCACGGACCGAGCGACTGCATAAATACCGCCGACACCTCATGCAGCTTCTGTATGCTGCCCATGTCTATCGTCACGTCGAGACACCATCCCTCAGTGCCTGTGAAGCCTTGCCATTTCTTGTCGGCATAGGTCCAGCCGCCACGCACTCCGTCAACAAGCGCCTGTTCGCCACCGGCAGTGTATTTGGGATGCAACGGTGTGTTGTAGGTCACACGACAGCCACGAGCCTTATGCTTCACGGGAGTGAACGACTCCTTGCGCTCGCCAATCTCATGACGAAGGTCGAAGGCGTGGATTCCCATAGCCCTCACCGTGTCACACTCTGCCAAGGCACGACGGTGGAAATCGGCATAGTCTTTCTTCTCTGCCCCGTTCCATCCTATCTCGGCTATCGCCATAGCACGTGGCCAGAACATATACTCCATCTGCTCGTCAGACGGTATGTATTCTGCCCACAGGTTAGCCTGCAAGCCCGTGATATGGCGGCGCTCGTCGGCGGTGAGGTCATCGCCCGGCACGTAGTCATACATCTTCTTGAGCGTGAGGTATCCGCCCATCGCCGTAGGCTGGGTGATGGGAGCATCCTGATATCTGTCGATATAGCAGTAGTCGCCCGGCGAGAGCACCACATCGTAGCCGTGCTCAATAGCCTTGCGTGCCAGGTCGGTCTCTCGCCACACCATCACAGTGGTATTGGGGGCGAGACGGGAGGCTATCACCTCGTCCCATCCCACAAGGCGTCTGCCGTGGGCATTGAGGAAATTGCCGAAGTGGGTGATGAGATGTGCCTGCAGTCCTGCCTTGTCGGTATGCAGCTCTTTCATCATGCGCTGGCAGAGCAGACAGTTGTCCCAGGCTTTCATCACTGCCTCGTCGCCTCCCACGTGGATATATTCCGATGGGAAGATGTCCATCACCTCAAGGAGCACGTTCTCCATGAAATCGTATGTTGCCACACTGCCGGGACACAGGTCGGAATCCTTGTATGGCTCATGGGAGCAGGAGAGTTCGGGATAGGCGGCGAGCACTTCTTCTGAGTGGCCCGGCATCTCTATCTCCGGCACTATCGTTATGCCCCGGTCGGCGGCATAGCTTACGAGCTCACGCAGTTGGTCCTGGGTGTAATACCCGCCGTAGGCTCCCGGTGTGCCCTCCTCCACGTATTTTCCGCCGTTGTCGGTCCACTCCTGCCATGTGGCATAGGGACGCCAAGCGGCGAGGTTGGTGAGCCGGGGGTATCGCTTTATCTCTATTCGCCATCCGGCGGCATCAGTGAGATGCAGATGCAGACGGTTGAACTTATATCGCGCCATGGCGTCGATCTGACGTTTCAGGAATTCGATGGAACGGAAATGACGCGACACATCGAGCATCATCGAGCGCCATTTGTATGCCGGTGCGTCTAACACATCGCAGCATGCCACTCCCTTCTTCGTAGTCAACTGTCTCACCGTAGCCCAAGCCAGACGGAAGCCGTCAGCACTGGCGGCTCGGATAAGGATGGTGTCGGGAGAAACATGCAGTTGGTAGGCTTCGGCCTCAGCACCGTCTTTCAGCGTCAGTCCGGCTATCGACTTTGGAGACAGTCTGTCGAATATCATCACCTGACGGGCGCCTCCCTTGCTAACAGCCATCCATGGCTCGGAATAGATGTTGCGGGCGATGTCCCCCACCCTGTTCTCCACTCTCACTTGTCTGCCACGGGTATGGAATGTCCCTTTGGCTGGCGCATACGACTGTGGTTTGGGCAGTATGCCCTGTGCTGACGCCTTGCCCTGCGGCGTGGCCACGGCAAAGGTGAGGACAAGGCTCATGGCGAGTGTCTTCACTCTTTTGCGTATTCTTCTGTCTATATTCATGTGATATTATGTTTTCTGTATTCCAACTTAGGTTTCCTGTGTTTTCTATGTCTTTGCAAAGATAATCCAAAAATTCGATTGAGTGAGAGAAATGGGAATTTATTCACAGTTCCGAACGTGAGGATTTTATCAAAAAATCGATTGTAATACAAAATGAATAGTCTTAAGACTTTCATTTAATCAAGCCGGAATTCAGAATCTGCACGAGATTGATGCAGATTTTGAAGAAATCTGCACGAATTTGATGCAAAAACGGGTATAGACTTCGTGTAAAAGATATTTATTGAATTAAACCATATGCGAGAAAGGAGTGAAACAGATTATTGAAACAACATCTCATACAAGGAAAAGCGGCATGAAGGAGAAATCAGAAATCTCCCTACATGCCGTTTTATTTTCGAATAAAACAATCTCCTAAACCCCAAGTCTGACCTTAACGTCAGACTGGATATGGAACTAACCTCTCAAATTGTCAACTTAAATTTACTTATGGAAGATAAAGTTTGCAATACGTTGGGCAGCATCCTCAGTAAATTGTTTTATATCTGATTTTTTCCATTTATCTTTAGGATAATGTGCAAGGGCAATGGCAAGTCCGAATTCGCTGCCCAAATATCCTTGTTTACTTTGTACAGTTGTTCCTTTTTTGGTTTTAAACCAATCATTGCTGACAGATTTATTGATGTTTTCCTCCAACAGGATCTTGTTGCCTAACTTATTTACTAAATTGTCAAATTCCTCTCTGGTTCCTATACCAGCATCTATTCTAATTGTATCAACATTATGTCCACTCGCTGGCATAATATGCTCAACGTTAACATTGCTCTCAAACTTGAATGGGATACCTTTATTCTGTGCGTAAAGATATTCATTAAGGAAAACAAGAATATTCTTGTCATAGTCTTTCAAGTCAACAATGATGTCATCTTCGTTGAAGCTGGCTGTAATATGTCTGTCGAAATCTGCGATAATGCTTTCTTCCGTATAGTCAGGATTTACAAGATTCAAATTCTCAGTGAATAAGAATGTCTTGAAAACGGAAGCAGAGTAACCAACTTCGCCCATTTCCATGATGGCAAAGAGGCGAAGAAAGCATTCTACAATAGGTTTGATTTTTTCTTCAGTTATTCTGTTCGCTTCAAACCTATAGAGATATGGCAGAAGGAACAACTTGAAGTTCTCATTAAACTTCAGTAATAACTGAATGATAGGATAATCAGCTATTATGTTCCAGATATTGAGAATCTTCTCGAAGGCATCACTCAACTTATAAGGTTCGTTTAGCAACTCAGGGTTTTCGTACGTATAATACTTTCTCACACCAGGGGTTGTCACCTCGCCAATTTTGTATTGCTGTTTAGTAGCGCGCTCATAGTACATGAATTGTTGTAGAACGGCATCAATGCTAACTACTTTTTTCTGACAGAGTATTTCGGCTTTTTCATTGATACGTTGCCATTGCTCTATAAACAAATCCTTATTGTCTGCTTTTGAATACAATTGAGCCGAGATGATGTCTGCATCTGAGAGTGGCATACCTGTAGAATTTAGAGAATTGAACATGGTTATAGCCTGTTCGATTTGCCAGCTCTTAATTTCTATAATTTGGCACTTAGAGAGGAATATTTTGGCAAAATTATTCAATTGTGACTCAGAATAACTTGATAGGTTGTTGTAAAAGTACTTGAAGTTCCTGAAGAAATTCGTGTATTTGTTATCCTTCTGCTTGCGAGGAATTTTATATACACTATTCTCGGCTATATTGAAGTTGGCAGCTTCAATAATTGCCTGGAAATCATTTTTGTATAGTTCATTAATTGATCTATTTTCGAGTACTACAATTCCTTTTGCATTATTCCAGTCTCTCTCAATATCTTCAAATTTATCTTCATCAGCCTTGTAAAGGATTCTGAAAATCTTTTCATAGCTGTTGTTCAAGCCTCTTCTTAAAGCCCGTGTGTCATCGCTTTCTGGCATTACACGAAGTGATTTCTTAATACAAAGCGAAATAGCTTTTAGAAGAAGAAGGAAGGTTGTTGTACGTTGCTGACCATCTATAAGGCTGAGACAATTATCTTTAGAGCAATCAATAATGATAGTTCCAAAGAAGTAAGGATCCTCTGCCCCTGATTCTAAAAACGCTCCAATGTCTTGCCATAGTTTTTCACATTGTACTGTGGTCCATGAATAGCCACGCTGATACTCTGGAATACAGAATTTATCTTCTGGTTCTAACCGAGTATATTCGCTAATGAGGCGCAAATTAGGCTCTATGTTTTTTGTCGGCATACTTATTATTATTTAAGTTTGATAATCTTAGAAAAGTCATATAAATATTGATAGAAAGGATTAATTCGATATCATCCTCTTTGAATGAGTTAATCTATCTGACAGATGAGGTTCCTTTGCAAAGATATAAATAATTACAGGAAAGGCAAAAGGAACAAAGTGTTTTTTGATTCTTCTTTACTTAATCAGTGTCCCGTAAAATCGGGACCAGCTAAACATTAATCAGAATGCTCTATCCGTTGAGCCAAGGAGCAGCCCTACCCATGGCTTCACTCTCGGGTGAAAGTTATGGGGGTGCTGCTGGTGTATGTTGGCACCGCTGTTGCACATTTTCGATGTTGGCGCGTTGAGCGTCGTCTCAATTAAATGTGACGGTTGCTACAAATGAGTGCAATCAATAAATAGTGAATTCTATTTGGTCGAAATCTCTGTCATTACACCTGTCCTCAGGTCTGTACGCCATTTTTTATTAAGGTCATCGCTGCTGATGATGATATCTGGTGGCCAGACTAACGGACCGTCAGTCTGCTCCCACTCCCAATAGAAAGGTTCCTTGGTAGGCTGAGACATTTTGTGACCGCGCAAATCGTAGAGTGTTCTTTTTCCATTTTGCACGACGACGAAGCCGGCTGAGTTCAGCGTATCTTCATATTCTTCTATACAGCCTTTCGTAAGCAACTCCTTCGTTTCTGTATTCATGAGGTAGAGCTTTCCGTCTTTGGAAACCGGAATGAAGCATCCCACCCCATCGAGGCCTACCACCTTGAAACCATTGAGTTGACGGTCTATCTCTGCTTTCTGGGTTAAATAGAGATTGGTCGTGTCATGATAAGCCTCATAAGATGGGTAAGACTCACCGTTTTGTCTTTGCAGCACTGCTTCTGTGGGATAGTCGGGAATGACGCCGTCCTCATAGCCTTCTATATTCGAGGATATGCATGAGCGCCACTCTTCAAAAGGAGTGTGGGCTAAGTCATGAGGTAGATAAGGCGTGTTCCACGTGCAGTACTCATTGCATAGCCAAAGTTCTTTTTCCCCTAAGGCGTCGGCAATCTCCTGCATAAGCAATCTCCAAAATTGGTTTTTGAAGAATAGCTGACAATAGTGGACTCCGCATTCTATATGCCACATGCCCACGCAGAGCTGTATGCGCATAACATCCCACAGCTCTGTGGTTATGGAATAGTCATCATAGTCGTCATCGTATTCCATGTTGAACACTCCTTTGCCCACACAGTATTTCGCAGACAACTTTTCAATCGTTTCTTCGATAAACGCTTCGCAGGCTCGCTTGTTGTTTCGCTCAGTAAAGCGATTTCTCACAATGCAACTTAAATCAACGCCCATAATATATAGTGTTTTAAAATTATGCTGCAAAGTTAAGTCGGCATTGTTCCACATCGTGGTACATGTTGAAGGATTTTTACGAAAACAGAAAAAAAGTTGGTGCCCAGGCTGCTTAGGACACCAACTTTATTTAAGGACATGCAATTGCCATCCGTAATGGGCAAGACTGCCGACGGGGTACTTGTTGGGAAAAAGCTAATGCAGGAAATCGAATGTCTCCAGTTTCTTCACAGCCAGCGCATGGCGCTCCCTATACGCCAGTCGGTAGTAGCGTTTGGCTTCGTCGAGGTTCTTCACTGTTCCCCAACCGTACTCGTAAAACTCGCCTACGCGGTAGTGGGCGTAGGGCAGTCCGCATTGCTTATAGAGCTCGAATGCTCGTTCCAGGTCTTTTGGATAGCCTTGGCTTCCCTTGCGCAGGATGTCGGCAAGATTGCTCATCGCCAAGTCGTCGCCGTGGCTGATGGCCCGCTCATACCAATAGACCGCCTTATGGATGTCCTTCTCTACCATTATTCCATTCTCAAAGATGCAGCCGAGATTGTTCTGAACATCTTTATCCTGAAGATTGGCGTCGTCGGGGTGGTTCTTCAGCAAGTTGAGCAGCCACTCCAAATACTCCTTGTCGAAACCGGAATCCTCGTAGTTGTCGGTATAAGACAGGTAGAACTCACGATAACATTTCGGGATGTCCGAGTAATTGTCCTTTTTGTTTGCCATTCCTATTTCTCCTCTATCTGATGATACATTTCTGTTGCCTTACGCATGCGGTCTTCTATCTTATTGATGACCGACTGTGGACTTATTACCTGCAAACGACCGCACTTTGAGAGCATATAGTCGATGAAGTCGGGGGTAGGCTTCAACTGCACCTCTATGTCAGCGTAGTCGCGGTATTTTTCGGGATAATCAATGAGGTCAAACCTGCTCGGCCATGACCTGAAGATTTGGCTCTTGTGCAACGGAACGTCGCGCAACTCATAACGCTCATCGGCGTAGGCCCTGATCACTATTCGTTCTGTGGGCATTTCCTCATCGATTACCACACCGAAGTAGGGCTCAAAGAAATCTGCCACATCGAAGTCTTTTGGCAGCTTGAAAATGCGCTGTTGTACTTTAAGCTCTTCTATCTTGTTGAGACAGAACATCTCATACTTGTCGCCGAATAGTTTGCCTAACAGGTACCACCTCTTGTGGAAGAGTTTTAGGCAGTAAGGGTCGGCAGCTGTCCAGAAGCTCTGTGGTGAGCCATACTGGCGATAGAGTATGCTGACACGACGCCTGCTTTTCATCGCATTGATAAGCTTTTCGAGAGTCTGCTCGTCCACCGACACCCGCTCTGCCACGACCCGCTCCTTGAGCGACAGACCCTCACTGACCACACTACCCAGCGACAGGGTCGACAGCATCCAGTTTTGCACCGAGTCGTCTTCCAGCACTTCCGGATTGCCTATATAATAGCGGTAGCGGTCCTTGCGGTCGCACTCGATGTAGATGCCAAAAATGTCTTGTATCGCATCCTTATGGCGGTTGAAGGTGGTGCGTGCCATCTCCACACCGCCGCTCATGTCGGTCTCCACCCATCGCTCATTCAGTTCGACAAAAGAGATGCGCCTGGCGCGGTAGATGGTTCTCACGAGCCAGATATATTCTTTGAACAATGCCGGAATCTTCATCTGCTTCAGTTATTTTATCTGAACGCAAAGTTACGACAATATTGTTTCATATCGTGGTACAAGTACAGAAAAGTTTACGCCCTTGCCTTATTTTCCAGGTAACGACATGCCTATTACGAAGACATGCGAAAACACGATGAGGGCTGTCCCATATCAACAGGACAGCCCTCATAGCGTTTATTGTTTTCAGAAAGAGAATGGCGGAAGCTGTGGTCCACCCTTCTCTTAATCATGTATAGTCAGAATTAGTTCTCCTCAATGGTCTGCTTGTCGGAGTAGTCGATTACGTTCTTGCGGTTTGCCTGCATACGGTCGTGCTCCTCCTGAGAACCAACGATGATTTTCTCAAACTCGCGAAGACCGGTACCGGCAGGGATGAGGTGACCGCAGATAACGTTCTCCTTCATACCCTCAAGACGGTCTACCTTACCGCGGATAGCAGCCTCGTTGAGCACCTTGGTGGTCTCCTGGAAAGATGCTGCCGACATAAAGCTCTTGGTCTGGAGGGCAGCACGTGTGATACCCTGGAGAATCTGAGTAGATGTAGCAGCCACTGCATCACGCACCTGAACGAGCTTGAGGTCGCGGCGCTTCAGACTTGAATTCTCGTCGCGCAGACGACGGGCTGTAATGATCTGTCCCTTCTGGAGTGTGTCGCTGTCGCCAGCATCCACTACAACCTTCTTGCCCCAGATGCGGTCGTTCTCCTCAGCGAAGTCGAGCTTGTCAACCATCTGCTGCTCGAGGAACGTGGTATCGCCCGGATCGTTGATCTGAACCTTACGCATCATCTGACGAACGATGATCTCGAAGTGCTTGTCGTTGATCTTCACACCCTGCAGACGGTAAACGTCCTGAACCTCGTTGACGATGTACTCCTGAACGGCGGTAGGACCCTTGATGGCGAGGATATCGCCAGGGGTGATAGAACCGTCGGAGAGCGGTGTTCCGGCGCGTACGGCGTCGTGCTCCTGCACAAGGATCTGCTTAGAGAGCGAAACGAGATATTTACGCTGCTCGCCAGTCTTCGATGTAACGATGATCTCACGGTTACCACGCTTTACCTTGCCCATTGTAACCTCACCGTCGATTTCTGACACTACAGCAGGGTTGGATGGGTTGCGGGCCTCGAAGAGCTCTGTTACTCGTGGGAGACCTCCCGTGATATCTCCTGCCTTGCCGACAGAACGTGGAATCTTGACGAGAGTGACACCGGTTGCCACCTTCTGACCGTCTACCACCACAACGTGACCACCCACAGGGAGGTTGTATGTTCCAATCACCTCGCCGTTCTCATCTATGATGTCGCAGGTTGGCACCTTGCTCTTGTCCTTAGACTCGGTGATGATGGTCTCGGTGAGTCCGGTGGTATCGTCGGTCTCTGAATGGTAGGTAACGCCCTCGATAACGTCACGGAACTTCAGCGTACCGGCATACTCTGTAACGATGACGGCGTTGAATGGGTCCCACTTGGCGATTACCTCACCCTTGGCGAGCACATCGCCTGCCTTGTGGTAGAGCGAGCTACCGTAAGGCACGTTCATAGAAGAAAGCGTGATGCCTGTATGTGGATCGATGAAGCGGATTTCAGCCAGACGGCTCACTACCATCTCGCACTCGCGGTCGCTGCCATCGTCGGTTTTTTCAACGAATGGCACCGTGCGCAACTCATCGAATTCAATCTTTGAATCGTTCTTTGCTACGATAGTGGCATTGGCGGCTGCGTTGGCAGCCACACCACCGGCGTGGAACGTACGGAGGGTAAGCTGTGTACCTGGCTCACCGATAGCCTGTGCGGCGATGACTCCTACTGCCTCACCCTTCTGAACCATACGGCTGGTAGCGAGGTTACGTCCGTAACACTTCATGCAGACGCCGTGCTTGCTCTCGCAGGTGAGCACTGAACGGATCTCGACGCTCTCGATTGGAGAGTCCTCGATAGCCTGGGCGATAGACTCTGTGATCTCGTCGCCGGCAGCCACGATGAGCTCGCCAGTCTGAGGATTCACGATATCGTGTACTGACACACGGCCGAGGATGCGCTCATAGAGGGTAGAGATAACCTCGTCGCCATTCTTCAGAGCTGTGCATACAAGTCCGCGCAATGTGCCGCAGTCTTCCTCGTTGATGATGACGTCGTGAGAAACGTCAACAAGACGACGAGTCAGATATCCGGCGTCGGCAGTCTTCATGGCGGTATCGGCAAGACCCTTACGGGCACCGTGGGTAGAGATGAAGTACTCCAACACGCTCATTCCCTCCTTGAAGTTAGACAAGATAGGGTTCTCGATAATCTGTGCACCCTCAGCACCAGCCTTCTGTGGCTTGGCCATAAGTCCACGCATACCGGCAAGCTGACGGATCTGGTCTTTAGAACCACGGGCTCCAGAGTCAAGCATCATGTATACGGCGTTGAATCCCTGATCGGCCTCTGTCATCTGCTTCATCAATACATCACCGAGCTCGTTGTTGACATGAGTCCAGGCATCGATTACCTGGTTGTAACGCTCCTTGTCGGTGATGAATCCCATATTGTAGTTGTCAGTAATCTGACGTACTTCGTCATTTCCACGCTCAACGAGTGCTTTCTTCTCCTCTGGGATGATGATGTCGTCGAGGTTGAAGGAAAGTCCGGCGAGGTATGCCATACGGTAACCGAGGTTCTTGATACCATCGAGGAACTCGCAGGCACGGGCGAAACCTACTGCCTTGATAACATCAGAGATGATGTCACGCAAGCTCTTCTTGGAGATTACCTTGTTTACGTAACCTACCTCGTCTGGAATGATGCCATTCACGATTACACGACCTACTGATGTCTCTACGAGTTTCTGCTCGTAGCCACCATTGTCGGCAAGGTCCTTGACAACGACCTTGACCTGGGCGTGGAGATCACAACGGCCTTCGTTGTGGGCGATGATAGCCTCTTCCGGACCGTAGAATGTAAGGCCCTCTCCCTTAGCACCCGGACGGATCTTGGTGATATAGTAAAGACCAAGCACCATATCCTGTGACGGCACCGTGATAGGCGCACCGTTGGCAGGGTTGAGGATGTTGTGGCTCTGGAGCATCAGAATCTGTGCCTCGAGCACTGCCTCGTTGCTCAATGGGAGGTGGACAGCCATCTGGTCACCGTCGAAGTCGGCGTTGAACGCAGTACAAGCCAACGGATGGAGCTGGATTGCCTTACCCTCGATGAGCTTAGGCTGGAAGGCCTGGATACCGAGACGGTGAAGCGTAGGGGCACGGTTAAGGAGAACCGGATGACCCTTCATCACATTCTCAAGGATATCCCAGATAACAGGCTCACGACGGTCAACGATCTTCTTGGCGCTCTTCACGGTCTTCACGATGCCGCGCTCGATGAGCTTGCGGATGATGAATGGCTTGTAGAGCTCTGCTGCCATCAGCTTAGGAAGACCGCACTCGCCCATCTTCAGCTCAGGACCAACGACGATAACTGAACGTGCTGAATAGTCGACACGCTTACCGAGGAGGTTCTGACGGAAACGTCCTGCCTTACCCTTCAGAGAGTCGGAGAGTGACTTCAACGGACGGTTTGACTCGCTCTTCACGGCGCTGCTCTTGCGGGAGTTGTCGAACAAGCTGTCAACAGCCTCCTGAAGCATACGCTTCTCGTTGCGGAGGATTACCTCTGGAGCCTTGATCTCGATGAGTCGCTTCAGACGGTTGTTACGTATGATGACACGACGATAAAGGTCGTTGAGGTCGGATGTGGCGAAACGTCCACCATCCAGCGGCACCAACGGACGGAGCTCCGGTGGAGTGACAGGGATGATCTTCATGATCATCCACTCAGGACGGTTCACGTTGCTGCTTCCACGGAATGCCTCTACCACCTGCAGACGCTTCAGAGCCTCTGTCTTGCGCTGCTGTGATGAATCGGTATTGGCGCGGTCGCGGAGTTCGTATGAGAGTGAGTCGAGGTCGAGACCTGCCAAGAGGTCGTAGATAGCCTCGGCTCCCATCTTTGCGATGAACTTGTTTGGATCTGAATCATCAAGATACTCGTTGTCCTCTGGAATCTGATCCATAAGATCGAGATACTCGTCCTCTGTGAGGAGGTCCATCTTGTGGGAACCATTGAGTTCCTCTTCCTTCTCAGGATCCATTCTGCCAGCCAGCACACCTGGCTGCACAACGATATACTTCTCATAGTATACCACAGAGTCGAGCTTCTTGGTAGGCAGTCCGAGCAGGTAGCCGATCTTGTTCGGCAATGAGCGGAAATACCAGATGTGGGCCACTGGAACTACAAGCTCGATATGGCCGGTACGCTCACGACGTACCTTTTTCTCGGTGACTTCCACACCGCATCGGTCGCAGACGATGCCTTTGTATCTGATACGCTTGTACTTTCCGCAGGCACACTCGAAATCCTTTGTAGGACCGAAGATGCGCTCGCAGAAGAGTCCGTCGCGCTCCGGTTTGTATGTACGGTAGTTTATGGTTTCAGGCTTGGTAACCTCACCGAATGAATTCTCGAGGATTTCCTCTGGCGATGCTAAGCTGATGGTAATCTTCGTGAAATTACTCTTTATCTTTGTATCTTTCTTAAAAGCCATAATTCTTGTTTATATATGTATGAGTAAAGAGTTGCAATATTAGTCGAGGGTAACGCTCAGACCAAGGCCACGCAGCTCATGGAGCAACACATTGAGAGACTCTGGGATGCCGGCTGTCGGCATAGGCTCGCCCTTGACGATTGCCTCATAAGCCTTGGAACGGCCTACTACGTCGTCTGACTTGATGGTCAGAATCTCCTGCAATACATGACTTGCACCGAATGCCTCGAGTGCCCAGACCTCCATCTCTCCGAAACGCTGTCCACCGAACTGCGCCTTACCACCGAGTGGCTGCTGGGTGATGAGTGAGTACGGACCGATAGAACGGGCGTGCATCTTGTCCTCTACCATGTGGCCGAGCTTGAGGAAGTATGTGATACCCACTGTAGCCGGCTGGTCGAACATCTCTCCTGTCTCACCGTCATAGAGGTGCATAGAACCGAGGTTTGGCAAACCTGCCTTGTCTGTCCACTCCTTGAGGTCGTCGAGGTGGGCACCGTCGAAGATAGGAGTAGCGAACTTCACGCCGAGACGCTTTCCGGCAGCACCGAGGATAGCCTCGAAAATCTGACCGAGGTTCATACGTGAAGGCACACCCAATGGGTTGAGCACCAAATCAACAGGACGTCCGTCCGGCAAGAACGGCATATCCTCCTGACGAACGATCTTCGACACGATACCCTTGTTACCGTGGCGTCCGGCCAACTTGTCGCCGACACCGATCTTACGCTTCTTGGCGATGTATACCTTTGCCATCTGCAGGATGCCCGATGGCAGCTCGTCGCCGATGGTTATGGCGAACTTGCGACGCTTGTTCTCTGCATCGAGAAGCTTTGCCTTCTTCAGGAAGTTTGTGATGAGCTTTGAAATCAAGCCGTTTGTATGGTCATCGTCAGTCCAGTTGTTCGACTGGATTTCCTCATAGTTGATGTTCATGAGCTGGGTAGCGGTGAACTTGCTGCCCTTTGTGATGATCTCGGCACGTGAATAGTCCTTGATGCCCTGGCAAACCTTGTCCTCGGTGAGAGTCAGGAGCTTGTCAACGAGGATATCCTTCAGGTCGTCGATCTTTGCCTCATACTCCTCGTCTATCTTAGCAAGGATAACCTTGTCCTTCTGCTTTGAAGCACGGGTCTTGATAGCACGAGAGAACAGCTTCTTGTCGATTACCACACCGCTCAATGATGGGTTGGCCTTCAATGAAGAATCCTTCACATCACCTGCCTTGTCGCCGAAGATGGCTCTCAGAAGCTTCTCCTCTGGTGACGGGTCGCTCTCTCCCTTTGGAGAAATCTTACCGATAAGGATATCGCCTGGCTCTACACGGGCACCGACACGGATGATACCGTTGTCGTCGAGGTCCTTGGTTGCCTCTTCGCTGACGTTAGGAATATCGTTTGTGAACTCCTCAGTACCGCGCTTTGTCTCACGCACGTCGAGAGAGAACTCGTCGACATGAACAGATGTCAGCACGTCGTCACGGACGATACGCTCGTTGAGCACGATGGCGTCCTCATAGTTGTAACCCTTCCATGGCATGTAGGCCACGAGCAGGTTGCGACCGAGTGCGAGCTCGCCATCCTCTGTAGCATAACCCTCTGTCAGGATATCGCCCTTCTTCACTCTCTGTCCCTTGTTGCAGATAGGACGGAGGTCGATGGTCATGTTCTGGTTGGTACGACGGAACTTAGGTATGCGGTATTCCTTGAGCGCCGGCTCGAAGCTTACGAATTCCTCGTCCTCGGTTCTGTCGTAGAGGATACGGATTGTGGTAGCGTCAACATATTCGATAACGCCTTCGCCCTCGGCAGTGATCATAGTACGTGAGTCTACACATACCTGCTTCTCGACGCCGGTACCTACGATAGGTGCCTCATTGTGGAGCAATGGAACTGCCTGGCGCATCATGTTGGATCCCATCAACGCACGGTGAGCATCGTCATGCTCCAAGAATGGGATGAGTCCGGCAGCGATAGAAGCGATCTGCTGTGGAGAAACGTCCATGAGGTCAACGTCTGTCGGTGGCACGACTGGGAAGTCGGCATCCTGACGACACTTGACAACCTCGCGGATAAACGTACCGTCGTCATTCAACGGAGCATTTCCCTGACCGATCACGTGGTCTTCCTCATCCTCAGCGGTAAGGTAAACGACATCCTCGTTCTTCAGGTCTACTACACCATTCTCAACCTTACGGTATGGAGTCTCGATGAATCCGAGTTCATTTATCTTGGCATACACACAGAGAGAAGAGATAAGTCCGATGTTAGGACCCTCAGGACTCTCGATAGGACACAGACGACCATAGTGTGTGTAGTGAACGTCACGGACCTCGAATCCGGCACGCTCTCTTGACAGACCGCCAGGTCCGAGGGCAGAGAGACGACGCTTGTGGGTTACCTCAGCAAGCGGGTTGGTCTGGTCCATGAACTGTGACAATGGGTTGGTGCCGAAGAATGAGTTGATGACACTTGAGATTGTCTTGGTGTTGATCAAGTCTGTTGGCTTGAACACCTCATTGTCGCGCACGTTCATACGCTCACGGATTGTGCGGCTCATACGAGCCAGACCGATAGAGAACTGGTTGCTCAACTGCTCGCCGACGGTGCGTACACGACGGTTGCTCAAGTGGTCGATATCATCGACTGTAGCATTGGAGTTAACCAGCTGGATGAGATACTTGATGATCTCGATTATATCTTCTTTGGTCAGGATACGAACATCCTCGTCGGTATCAAGACCCAGTTTCTTGTTGATGCGGTAACGGCCCACCTTGCCCAAGTCATAACGCTTGTCAGAGAAGAACAGGTTCTGGATAACCTCCTTTGCACTTGCCTCATCAGCAGGATCAGCATTACGCAGCTGCTTGTAGATGTAGAGCACGGCGTCCTTCTCAGAGTTTGTCGGGTCTTTCTGCAATGTGTTGAACACGATGGAGTACTTGTTTGCAGACTCGGCATCCTTGTGGAGAAGGATAGTAGAAGCACCGCTGTCGATGATGTCCTCCATGTTCTCCTTTGTGATGACAGTCTCACGCTCCATGATGACCTCGTTGCGCTCGATTGATACAACCTCACCGGTGTCCTCGTCAACGAAATCCTCATTCCAGCTCTTCAATACCGTTCCGGCAAGAGTTCTGCCAACGGCCTCCTTCAGATTCTTCTTGTTCACCTTAACCTCCTCGGCAAGGTCGAATATCTGCAGGATGTCCTTGTCTGACTCAAAACCGATGGCACGCAGAAGAGTAGTTACAGGCAACTTCTTCTTACGGTCGATGTAAGCGAACATAACGTTGTTGATGTCAGTAGCAAACTCAATCCATGAACCCTTGAACGGGATGATACGGGCAGAATAGAGTGCAGTACCGTTGGCGTGCACGCCCTGGCTGAAGAAAACGCCAGGCGAACGGTGCAGCTGAGATACAACAACACGCTCTGCTCCATTAATCACGAAAGTACCATTACTCGTCATATAAGGGATCGTACCGAGGAAGACATCCTCGATAACAGTACCGAAGTCCTCATGCTCAGGGTCCGTACAGTATAGTTTCATCTTGGCCTTCAAAGGCACACTATATGTAAGACCACGCTCCAGACACTCATCAATAGAGTAGCGAGGCGGGTCGATATAGTAATCCAAGAACTCAAGAACGAAATTATTACGAGTGTCGGTTATAGGGAAATTCTCAGAGAACACCTTGTACAAACCGTCGTTCTCACGTTCCTCAGGCGGAGTGTCCAACTGCAGGAAGTCTCTAAAAGACTTTAATTGCACATCGAGGAAATCCGGATACGGCATCGGATTCTTGATGCTGGCAAAGTTTACTCTGTTATCAACGATTTTAGAAGCCATTACAGATTTTTGTTACCGTTATATAAGCCACCATTGAATATATAGAAGACTCTCAAAGGAGAGCCGGAGCCACTGCTGCGGTGGTTAACAACAGAAGCGCAAAGACACAAAAAGGTTAAGACTCTTCTATTGGAAGAACCTTAACCTTAAATATTTTTTAATACTCAATTACTTGAGCTCAACCTTAGCACCAGCCTCTTCGATAGCCTTCTTCAGGTTCTCAGCCTCAGCCTTAGCCAAACCCTCCTTCAATGTAGAAGGTGCACCGTCAACGAGCTCCTTAGCCTCCTTCAGACCAAGACCGCAAGCCTCCTTAACAGCCTTTACAACCTGAAGCTTAGCGCCACCTACCTCAGCGAGAACAACGTCGAAAGAAGTCTTCTCCTCTGCCTCAGCTGCACCACCAGCAGCAGGACCAGCAGCAACAGCAACAGCTGCAGCAGCAGGCTCAATTCCGTACTCGTCCTTCAGGACTGTTGCCAACTCGTTTACTTCCTTAACTGTCAAATTTACCAATTCTTCAGCAATAGCTTTGATATCTGCCATTTTATTCTAAATTTTTATTGTTTTTTTAATGTTAATGTTAGTGACTTTAATTGTTTTTATTCAGGACGCTCGCCTAAAGTCTTAAGCACACCGTGGATAGTGTTTGCACCTGATTGGAGAGCTGAAACGACGTTCTTTGCAGGAGACTGAAGCAAAGCAACAATGTCTGCGATAACCTCGTTCTTGCTCTTGAGAGCTGCAAGTTCCTCAAGTTTGTCAGCACCTACGAAGAGACCTTCCTCAGCATAAGCACCCTTGAGTGTTGGAATACCTTCCTTGACATAGCTCTTCAGCAACTTAGCAGGAACATTAGCTGTGTTACAGAACAAAACAGCTGTGCTACCCTTCAAGCAGCTGTAGAGAGGCTCGAAATCGATTTCAGAAGCCTCGAACGCCTTGCGAAGAAGATTATTCTTCACAACAACCATCTGAATCTCACTCTTGAAGCACTTGCGGCGCAAGTCGCTTGTCTTGGCAGCGTCCAGTCCGTGAACGTCAACCAGATAGAAGTGAGCGAACTCTTTGAGTTTCTCGCCAAGTTCAACAACTATAGTATCTTTTACTTCCTTTTTCATTTTACAAAACTTTTAGAGTTATTCAACTGATTTAGGATCAATCTTGATACCCTTACTCATCGTACTAGAAAGATAGATACTCTTGATATATGTACCCTTAGCAGCAGACGGTTTCAACTTGATTACAGTAGCTATGAATTCTTTAGCATTCTGATAGATCTGCTCTGGAGTGAATGAAATCTTACCGATTGATGTGTGAATAATACCAGACTTGTCAACCTTGAAGTCAATCTTACCGGCCTTCACCTCCTTGACAGCCTTAGCTACATCCATGGTAACGGTACCGCTCTTAGGGTTAGGCATGAGTCCGCGAGGACCAAGCACACGGCCAAGAGGACCGATCTTACCCATGCAAGAAGGCATTGTTATGATAACATCAATGTCAGTCCATCCACCTTTGATCTTTTCGATGTACTCGTCAAGACCAACATAATCAGCGCCAGCTTCTTTAGCAGCAGCCTCAGCATCAGGTGTGCAGAGACAGAGAACACGTGTAACCTTACCAGTTCCGTTAGGCAGTGTAACAACACCGCGAACCATCTGGTTGGCCTTACGTGGATCAACGCCCAAACGCACATCGATATCAAGAGAAGCCTCGAACTTGGTAGTGGTAATTTCCTTTACCAACTCTGAAGCCTCCTTCAAAGAGTATGCTTTCCCTGCTTCAATCTTATCAGCTACTGATTTTTGATTTTTTGTCAGTTTACTCATTTTCTTAAGTTGAAGTTATAAATTATTTACCAGGGAAGTCCCCATTTACAGTGATACCCATACTTCTTGCTGTACCTGCTACAAGTCTCATTGCAGACTCGACAGTGAAGCAGTTCAAATCCGGCATCTTGTCTTCTGCGATAGCCTTGACCTGATCCCAAGTTACAGAAGCAACCTTCTTACGGTTTGGTTCAGAAGAACCCTTCTTTACCTTGGCAGCCTCGAGCAGCTGAACAGCAGCAGGAGGAGTCTTAATCTCAAAGCTATATGACTTGTCAGTATAGTAAGTGATAACAACAGGAAGAATCTTACCTGCCTTATCCTGGGTCCTGGCGTTGAACTCTTTGCAGAATCCCATAATGTTAATACCCTTAGAACCAAGTGCAGGTCCTACTGGAGGTGAAGGATTCGCAGCGCCACCTTTAATCTGTAATTTGATTAATCCAGCAACTTCTTTAGCCATTTCTTTGTTTATTAAAAATTGATTATTATAAAAGAGTCACACACCCGTAACAGCGAGTTACTCTTTTGTTACTTGCATAAAACTCAACTCAAGCGGTGTCTTACGTCCGAAGATCTTAACCATAACCTTCAGCTTGTGCTTCTCAGTATTTACCTCTTCGATAACTCCAGTGAAACCACTGAATGGTCCGTCGGTCACCTTCACGGTGTCGTTGACAATGTATGGGATTGCAACCTCATCCACTATCTCAGACTCCTCAGAGCTTCCGAACATACGGTTGATATCAGACTGCTTTACAGGAGTAGGATGATCCAGACCTCCAAGAAAACCCAAAACGTTTGGCATGAACCTCAATGTGTGAGCGGTATCGCCTTTCAACTCCGCCTCGATAAGAACATATCCCGGAAGAGCGATTTTCTCTTTCACGACACGCTTACCATTACGCAAAGTAGCATGTTTTTCTGTAGGTATGAATACCTGAAAAACATACTTAGAAAGCAATTCGTTGTGTTTTAATTCTGCTTCGATGTATTCTTTCACCTTAGCTTCTTTTCCGCTAACGGCACGAAGAACATACCAGTTTCTTTTAGTTTCAGCCATTTTCTCGAACGATTAGTTAGGATAAACCACACTCATGACAAAGCTGAACACGGAGTCCATTGCGAAGACTACAAGTGCTATGATCAAGGAAGCAGATAATACAACCATAGCATTGTGGGTCAACTTACCCCGCGTCGGCCAAGTAGTTTTATGCGCAAGTTCGTCGTAACAAACCTTGCAATAATTTCCAAACTTTTTGAACATAATTATTGAATTAGCACGGGAAGAGAGGCTCGAACTCCCGACACCTGGTTTTGGAGACCAGTGCTCTACCAACTGAGCTATTCCCGTAAAAAAGAGTTCCGCTTTATTCCAAACGGAACTCTTGTATTTATCTGAAGACTATTGATTAGTCATCGATGATCTCTGTGATCTGACCAGCACCTACTGTACGGCCACCCTCACGGATAGCGAAACGGAGACCAACGTTCAGAGCAACAGCGTAGATCAAGTCTACAGTGATTGTTACGTTGTCACCAGGCATTACCATCTCAACTCCCTCTGGAAGAGAGATCTCACCTGTACAGTCCATCGTACGGAGGTAGAACTGAGGACGATACTTGTTTCCGAATGGAGTGTGGCGTCCACCTTCCTCTTTCTTCAGAACGTAGATCTGAGCCTGGAACTTCTTGTAAGGCTTGATCTGTCCTGGGTGGCAGAGAACCATACCACGCTTAATCTCGTTCTTGTCGATACCACGGAGCAGCAGACCAACGTTGTCACCAGCCTCACCCTCTTCGAGGAGCTTGCGGAACATCTCAACGCCAGTTACAACTGACTTCTTGTCCTCACCGAGACCGAGCAGCTCAACCTCGTCGCCAACCTTAACGCGACCAGTCTCGATACGGCCAGTAGCAACAGTACCACGACCAGTGATTGAGAATACGTCCTCAACAGGCATCAAGAATGGCTTATCCAAGTCACGTGGAGGCAGTGGAATCCATGTGTCAACAGCGTCCATAAGCTCCATAACCTTATCTACCCACTTTTCAACACCGTTCAGTGCACCAAGAGCAGAACCACGGACGATAGGAGTATTGTCGCCATCGTACTCGTACTGATCAAGAAGCTCACGCATCTCCATCTCAACGAGCTCGAGCATTTCCTCGTCCTCAACCATATCACACTTGTTCAGGAAAACAACCAGACGTGGAACGTTTACCTGGCGAGCGAGAAGCACGTGCTCACGTGTCTGAGGCATAGGACCATCGGTAGCAGCAACCACGATGATAGCACCATCCATCTGAGCGGCACCAGTAACCATGTTCTTCACATAGTCGGCGTGTCCCGGACAGTCAACGTGTGCATAGTGACGGTTAGCTGTCTCATACTCGATGTGAGCAGTATTGATGGTAATACCACGCTCTTTTTCCTCAGGAGCGTTGTCAATCTGATCGAAAGACTTAATCTCTTCTGAACCGAAACCCTTCTCGCTGAGAACCTTTGAGATGGCAGCTGTCAGAGTAGTCTTACCGTGGTCTACGTGACCAATAGTACCAATGTTTACGTGCGGTTTGGTACGTACGAATGTCTCTTTAGCCATAGCTTTTCTTTAGTTTATTATTTATAATGAATTATCGTGTTAATCGTGCTTCCTATTAAAAAAAATAAAAAAGCCGTAGAGCTGTAACCGAGACTTGAACTCGGGACCTCTTCCTTACCAAGGAAGTGCTCTACCACTGAGCTATTACAGCAGCGAGAGCGGAAAACGGGGCTCAAACCCGCGACCCCCAGCTTGGAAGGCTAGTGCTCTATCAACTGAGCTATTTCCGCAAAAATCTCTACTGAAGTGGGTGGTGATGGATTCGAACCACCGAAGTCGAAAGACAGCAGATTTACAGTCTGCCCCATTTGGCCACTCTGGTAACCACCCTTGTCATGTTTCAGACACCTTGCGTTTGAGCCTCTTGTCGGATTCGAACCAACGACCCCGAGATTACAAATCACGTGCTCTGGCCAACTGAGCTAAAGAGGCAAAACCTTGCAGCCGTATTGGCTTGTCGCAAGAGATGTGTCTTGAACACGGCTGCAAAGGTACGCATTATTTTTAAATCACCAAAACTTTTGGGCTTTTTTTTTAATTTTCCCTTGATTTTTCTTTAAATTTGGTCAGTTGAACCTTCATAGAGTCCACACACTGGTCGATTGCCTCCTCAAAAGTGTCGCATGTCTTCTCTACGAAAAGTTTGCTTCCAGGCACCGTAACACTAAGGCTTGCCTCCTTGTTCATGGCCGTTGCAGGCTTCACGACTTTCAGCTGTACTTCTGTGTTCTGGATATCCTCATAAGTCTTTGACAACTTCTCTACCTTCTTCTCGATGAATGCCTTCAACTGGTCTGTTGCGTCGAAGTGAATTGATTTAATCTTAATTTCCATAGTTCTTTCTCCTATATTAAAAAGGTTATCGCCGCGGATGAGCGGCTTTGTACTCTTGTTTAAGTTTCTCGAATGTGGTGTGTGTATAGATCTCCGTGGTGACCAGACTCTCATGTCCGAGCAGCTTCTGCACGCTTTCCAGTCCGGCGCCATGGTTGAGCATCGTGGTGGCGAAGGTGTGTCGGAGCACGTGGGGAGAGCGTTTCTTTGCCGTGCAGACCCGCGAGATGTTTTTCTTCACCCGGTATCTTACGGCTGCGTCATCCATCCGTATGCCTTTTTTCGTCACGAACAGAGCTTTGGTATGGCGCGTTACATTCTCGTCTCTAACCTTTATATAATAGAGAATCTCCTTTTTAAGTTCCTCGCCGAATGGGATTATGCGCTGCTTGCTGCGTTTTCCGGTCACCTTTACCTGAAGGTTTACGAAATCAACGGCATCGTCGTCGAGCGACGTCAGTTCCGAGAGGCGCATCCCCGTTTCATAGAACACCATGATTATCGTTCTGGCGCATACGTCTATGAATTTCGTCATGTCCCACATCGTTTCATCGAGCAGTTCCTGCATCTCTGAATCTTTAACGAATACCGGAAGGCGTTTGTTTTTCTTCACTCCTTCGATTATCCGTGAGGGATCTTTGTCCACGAGTCCGTGGGAGAGGGCGAACTTGAAGAACGACCTCACGGCGCTGAGTCTTCTGTTGACCGACGCCGCCACGTTGCCTTTGTCTATCATTGTCTCCATCCAACCGCGAATGATGTCTGAGTCGATGGTGTTCCACGACAGTCCGGCGTCGACATTCCTGAAATACTCTTCGAGTTCGGTCAGGTCTTTACCGTATGCGAGCATCGTTTCCTCAGAGAAATTGCGCTCGTAACGCAGATAGTCTAAAAAACGCCTTATCATCATCAATTCGTCACTTGTGGATTGTTTTCCGCTACGAAAATACTCACTTTTCTTCAATTGACAAAATTTTCCGCTTCTTTTTTAGTACGAAACTGCCTCCAGGACATTTATGCGACCCGTTGGCGGAATCAATTTAACCCAAATCAACCGTTAGGGCTTGCTTGGATTTTGTTTTTAGAAGGATGGATTTTGTTTGGCTTTTAACCCAAATCGGTCATTAGGGCTTGCATGGATTTTGTTTTTTAGAAGAGTGGATTTTGTTTGGCTTTTAATGAGTAATAGCAGGCTATTGCGAATTAAAAACGAGCAAAAGACGCCTTATAAAAAGCAAAAGACTGCAAGCAGTTATTAAAATTATACATTAAACGGCCTAATGACCGATTTGGGTTTAATGAGTAATAACGGGTGTCGATATGAATAAAAGCAGCCCATATAGCCGATTCTTAGTAAAAAACAAGAAATTCCAAAAAACTGTCAGATCATCTGGTTTTTCGCCGTAACACTCTGACAAGCAGACAGTTGACTGTCATCCGATTGTCAGGCAATTGTCTGGATGGTTAGCTGACGAAAGGAATTGTCAGGTGTAAGGAATTCTGATGACAGGAATTGCCAGCGTTGGCAGAATCACGAAAACAGGAATATGGGTATTAAAACTTTAACTTATTGGACAGACGTCTGACTGCAATTCTGCCCAACAGGGGCAAGCAGCGTGCCCATGATGGGTAAGCAGCGTTCCCCGGTTGGGCAAGCAGCGTGCCCATTTGAAGCCCCAACCGGTCATTATGTATAAAAAACAAAAGATGATACATCTGCACTTGAATCAATGTGCGAATGTATCATCTTTGCAAGGGCTCCGACTTACAGTAAAGTCCCGGCACCTTAAATATTCTTTTGATTATCTACCTAAGTACACCTCCTGTTACAAAAGAATTGTTCAAAAAACTTTGTTAAAACGTCTCTCTTGAAGGAGATTATTCCTCAGCGTCTCTCAGCTGCTGAACATAGATAGCGCGCTCCATCTTGAGTCTCTTGAGTACAGATGGCTTGTCGAACTGCTGACGGGCACGGAGCTCCTTAACAACACCTGTCTTCTCAAATTTTCTCTTGAACTTCTTCAAGGCTCTCTCGATGTTCTCGCCTTCCTTAACTGGTACAATAATCATTTTTTCTTTTTTGTTTTATTTGGTTATACTTAATTAATTATCTATCAGATGCTTTGATTAGCGGCTGCAAAATTACTTCTATTTTTCAAATCTTGCAAGTTTTTACGTCAAAATATAAGAAAGTTGCATACTTTCTCATGTAAAGTTGCTAAGTTTCCCATTAAAAACCAGCAAGTTTCCCATAGAAAGCAGTCTATTTCCCGAATTCTTTCAGTTTGTCGCCGTCTATAAATACAAAGCCGCTCTTTCTTGCCACGATTACTCCATCGGCAAATCTATACACATCTATCACATCATCGTCAAGGTCTACCTTCAACTCGATATCCTTGTCAGTAATAAAGAACCGCGTTCTCCCGTTGCTGTTTTTCATAAACGACAGGTTGTCAAGCTCAAGATATTTCGTGTAAACGTTTGATGCATTATAACTGCGTACCACTTTTCCGTCATCCTTTATTACGAAAGCACTGTCCTTGTCGTTCACGACGAGACACCCTTTCTCTTTGTCCAGGCATTCAAACCGGCTTATTTTCTCTATGTCGAGATACGCCTGCCCCCTAATAAAATTCCGGAATTTACCATACGTCTTCTTCGGATACTCCACAGTACGGATGTCTCTCATGTCCTCCGACGGCCAGACAATAGAATTTGAGAAAAGCAAAGTCTTCAACATTTCGCCATTTGCCAATGTATCACGGACGGAGTTTTTGCCTTTGGAAAAGGACTGCACCATGATTTTTCTTCCGCTCTGCGAATAAAGTTCCATATAGAACGTCTTGTTCAGATTCACTTTTTTATCGTCGTCATCAGTTCCGTAGCCGTTGCTGAAGACAGAGAGTTTCTGCGGATCCGCCTTCAACACGATATTGCCTCCCAAAGCGCCAAGTTTTGCCCTCCATTTTTCCTTCAGCATCATGTCAAAACAATAGACGTTGTGACAGTCTGCCATATATACATTCCCGTTCTCAAAACAGATATTGGAACCGAGATAGCCCAGCGACTTTCTCATTGGGTAGCACAGATAATAATAATGTGACGGTCCAAACAAAGCTGTCGTAAGAAGAGAACCGATGAGACCACCCGCAAAGAAAGCAGATGCGTCTAAGCCTTCGTCGTATGCTCTGACTTTCTTCTTGTACAGCTTTCCCGTTTCGAGGTTTATCTTGTATAAGTTGTCTGCAACGGCAAACAGGGTCTTGTCGTCATATAGTTGGGTATAGCATCTTTGGGCTTGCGAAGCCCATTTGTCACTTTCCCACAAAAACGAACCGTCGGAAATCCTGTATGCCAACAAATCCGGAAAGGCACCATTTCCCACGCCAAGCACAATATCCAGGGAGTCATTGACATAGACCGGAGTGATCTGGAGGAAAGACGCCACCTCGCCTGTTTCAAGTTTTCTGAACTCCACGTAATTGCGTATTTCCTTGTCCTTCCCCACTTCAAGCTGCATCACGGAAACCATATACGGACCATTGATTGAAAAGGAAGTGGTCTTTGGATTTATTTCCCTTATCCAAGCGGCTTGTTTCCTGTCTTTGGCCGAGTATACGCTAAGGAGTCCCACATCACCCGTTTTTCCCTTCTTCGTCGTGTCGCAGGTAATAATGGCTACATAGCTGCTGTCTTCTCCAAAGACAGCAGCCAGCGTGCCGCCGTTTCCGCCCATACGTAGTCCATAGAGTTCCTTGCCACGAGCGTCTTTGCCGTAGCTCAATATGTCTGACGGCAGACTTTTGTCGCCAGGCTTTTCGTTCTCTTCAAAGCGGCTTGCCGCCGACTGTCCACAAGTTACAATCATCATCAAGGCGACAAGCACGCTGTATTTCCGGATATTCATCATATCCTTGCGGTGTTAGTCTTCAACCATTCCTTCTCTTCGTCGTTGAGCAATGGCGAGAGCTTCTCGAATACCATCTTGTGATAGTCGTTGAGCCACTGTTTCTCTTCTGCCGTGAGCATGTCGAGATCGGCACAGTCAAGGTCGATAGGACAGAGGGTGAGCGACTCGAACTGCAGGAATTTGCCGAATTCCGTCTCAATGAAGTCTTTGACTATCAGCGTGTTCTCAATTCTCACTCCGAACTTGCCGGCGAGGTACAGTCCCGGCTCGTCGGTCACCGTCATGCCTGCCTGGAGCGGTGCCGGTTTCCATTCCATCCTTATCTGATGAGGACCTTCGTGTACATTGAGGTAGCTGCCCACGCCGTGGCCCGTGCCGTGCATATAGTTGAGTCCTTCTTTCCACATCGCCTGTCTTGCCAGGATATCAAGCTGGGTGCCGCTGGCATGGTTGGGGAACTTACACAATTCCAGTTGTATATGACCTTTTAGCACAAGGGTGTACACTTTCTTCTGCTCCTCGGTCACAGGACCGAGAGGTATGGTGCGGGTGATGTCTGTCGTGCCGTCGAGATATTGCGCTCCGCTGTCGAGCAGGAGGAAACCGCGCGGTTTCAGTTCCACATCCGTTTCAGGTGTAGCCTCGTAGTGAACGATGGCTCCATGTTCCTGATATGCGGCGATGGTGTCGAACGAGACTCCCTTGAAGAGCGGCTGCTCAGCCCTGAGCGACGTGAGTTTCTTCTCCACAGTCAGCTCCGTCTGTCCGCCAGCCTCAACGGCGGGTTTCAGCCAGTGGAGGAACTTCACCATTGCCACGCCGTCGCGGAGCATGGCACTATGGAATCCTCGGATTTCAGCCTCGTTCTTCACACACTTCAGATAAGGCACCGGCGATGCCGCCTCCACCACTTTCTTTGCGCTGACGGCAGAGAAGAGGGCATAGTTCACCTGATTGGGGTCGAGCAGGATATTGTAGCCATCGAAATGACGAAGTCCCTCGACTACATTTCCATAATCCTCCACCACCACTCCGGCTGTTTTGAGAGCGTCGGCTGCAGATTGCGCAAGTTTCACCTTATTTATATATAATATGGTCTTCTCCACATCGATGAGGAGATAAGCCACAGCCACAGGATTGCAATGCACGTCGGAGCCGCGCAGGTTCAGTGTCCATGCGATGTCGTCGAGGGCGGTCACGAGCAACGCCTCTGCCCCACTCCGCTTCACTGCGGTCCTGATTCTCTGAAGTTTGCTTTCAGCAGTCTCTCCGGAATATTCCAGCGGATGCTGAACCACAGTGTTCAGGGGGATTTCCGGACGGTCTTTCCAGATGATGTCCAGAGGGTCGAAATTGGTGCGGATGGTGATTCCTCCCTGCCGGCGCAGTTCTTCGGCAAGTCCTCTCACCTCGTTGGCGGCATTCACATATCCGTCGAGCCCCACTACAGCACCGTTGATATGGGCAAGCGACATTCCGAGCCATTGCGATATGGTGGGAGTTCCTTCAACGCGCTCTTTCATCAGTTTGAACTCCGTGCCTTGCAGCTGTTCCTCAGCCGCTATGAAATATCTGGAGTCGGTCCATAGCGCAGCCTTGTCCATTGTCACCACTGCCGTTCCGGCGCTGCCGTCAAAACCGCTTATCCATTTCCTGCCTTCCCAATGGGCCGGCACGTACTCTCCGTTGTGGGGATCGGTGCTTGGAAAGATAAAGGCGTCGATGCTCTCTCTACGCATCACTTCACGCAGAGCTGCGAACCTATCTTGAATCATTTGTGTCATAATCATAGTGCTTAATCTAACATTTGTAAAATCTGCTTTACAAAGGTATATCTTTTCATAATTAATAACAAATTATAAGACGATTATGTTGCAATTTATCGAGTTTTTTTTCCTAACTTTGCGGTGCGAATGACAAGACAACGAATATACATAAAAATAAATTTACAACTATGGAATTTTTAACTAACGAAAAACTTGTTATCGTCGGTGCAGGCGGTATGATCGGTTCTAACATGGTACAGAGCGCTTTGATGCTCGGCCTCACTCCTAACATTTGTCTTTATGATATCTATGAGCCAGGTGTTCACGGCGTATTCGACGAAATCCAGCAGTGTGCATTCCCAGGCGCTAACGTAACATATACTGTTGACCCGGCAGAGGCTTTCACTGGTGCTAAATATATCATTTCTTCAGGTGGCGCTCCTCGCAAGGACGGCATGACACGTGAGGATTTGCTGAAGGGCAACTGCAAGATCGCCGCTGAGTTCGGTGACAACATCAAGAAATATTGCCCTGATGTTAAGCACGTGGTTGTTATCTTCAACCCTGCTGACGTAACAGCCCTGACAGCACTCATCCACTCTGGTCTGAAGCCAAACCAGCTGACTTCTCTCGCTGCCCTCGACTCTACTCGTCTGCAGCAGGCTCTCGCACTGGAGTTCGGCGTTCAGCAGGACAAGGTGACCGGTGCTCATACATACGGTGGCCACGGCGAGCAGATGGCTGTATTCGCTTCTCAGGTTAAGGTTGACGGCAAGCCTCTCTCAGAGATGGGCCTCTCTGCAGAGCGTTGGGAGGAAATCAAGCACCACACAGTACAGGGTGGTTCTAACATCATCAAGCTCCGCGGCCGCAGCTCTTTCCAGAGCCCAGCTTACAATGCCGTGAAGATGATCGAGGCTGCCATGGGCGGCAAGGAGTTCACACTGCCTGCAGGATGCTACGTAAACTGCGACAAGTGCGGATTCAAGAACGTGATGATGGCTATGCCTACAACTATCGACAAGACTGGCGTTCACTTCGTTGAACCTAAGGGAACAGAAGAGGAGATGGCTTCTCTTGCCAAGTCTTATGAGCACCTCTGCAAGATGCGCGACGAGATCGTTGAACTCGGCATCGTTCCTCCTGTGGCAGAGTGGACAAAGATGAACCCGAACCTCTAATAGCTAACAAGCCACTGCGGAGGGGACATACTTTCCGCATGCGGTAATACGCTACAACAAAATTTTAAAAGGAGATGGATTAACGCCATCTCCTTTTTTTGTATATATAGAAGTGGTGCAAGGCACAAATCTGCGCAACCATCCCAACTTACGACTATCGACATATCCGGCATATTTAACGATATATTTAAAAAACATTCAACAGCAACATAACATTAAATTAATTCTATAGGCCAATTAGCGACATTCTATAATTTATATGTTGAAAACATGCTACAGAATGCATTTTATTCATATTATATTTGGAGATAAAAGACAGATTATATACTTTTGCAACACATTATTCAAAGCGTTAATAAACATTACTAACCTGAGTTCGGGATAAGCGACAGTCGTTTTTCTTGCTATGCCAGATTTCCGATAGGTGCATATTACATTTGCCCTCCAAACAATATGGATGGCAAAATGCAAGGATTGTAAAGTCCAAATGAAGTTTACTTTATAACAGCAAGCTGTCCGTCAACATTCTCTATGCAATAGTCAATGTTGATGGATGGCTTCTTTTCAAAGAAGCTATACGCAGCCAAAACAGAAAGGACATTCATTACGAAATTGAACACGCTACGATGTCTTGAATGTACAAGTTGTGCAACATTCTTAAGTTCGTCATTGATGGTTTCTATGACAGATCTTTTACGCAACAGAATCTTGTCATACAATGGCATAAGCTTGTTTTTCATATTGCATTTCAAGCCAGTGACAATTTCTATACCGTCGTTAAACAATCTCTCAAACAAGCCATGCGAAATATATCCTTTGTCTGCGAATAATTTTCCGAACACATTATCACTCAATCTGTTAAAAACATCTGTATTTCTATCGTCAACATTCGCTTTCGTAAGCATAAAGTTAAGCAGTTCACCTCTCTCATTGCATATCAGGTGTAACTTGAAACCGAAATACCATCCCATGGTGCTTTTGCCTCTTTCTGCATAACCACGGAACACCTTATTCCTTGTTATACGCTTGTTGTGGCATACAGGAATGCATGTACTGTCAATGAAACTTATACCCGTGCATCTACCAAAGCAAAACAGTTGGAGGAACAGCATCATCTCAACCGCGACTCTGGACTCGAGTTCAACAAAGCGGTTATATGAGAGCTGCTTTGGGAACAAGTCGTGCAGGTGCACCTTGACATAAAAGAGGTAATAATGCTTGAAGTTGCGGAAAGTATTGAAATGAAAGCAGATGAGTATTGTCATGATTTCCGACCGGCTCATAGTACATTTCCGATTGCGGTGCTTACGCCCGTCAGGCTCACAAATGGACATGCGGGCAATCTCTTTATCATATTCTTGGCAAAAATCATCGATAATACAGAAAATTTCAGTAATTTTGTCCTTGGTAATCTCCATAACTATAGTATCCTTTTACTTTATAACTAATTGATTTACAACCATAAAGGTACTAAAAATTATTGAGATTACCAACTTTTATAAAGACTTTCTTATCCCGAACTCAGGTTACTAACTAAAAAACTTTAAAACATGAAAAAGTTATTTTATTGGGTATGTGTTTTATTAGCCGCCACTACTATTGCAGCTTGCAGCAGCAATGACGACTTTTATCCTAACAACACAAATTGAATCAAGTCAACAATGTTGAAAACTTCGAAAGCATCAAATCACGCATCATTACGCTTGGCAAAAAGGATTTGGGGTACAACCGAACAGTCGTTTGCCAGTGCCAATCTTTGGAATAACGAATAAAAAAGGAATACAATATGAGAAAGTTAGTTTTATTCATTTTATTGTTGTTCAGTTTCTATAGCTTCGCAGCTGAACAGCAGGACTCCGTTGCGAAAAGCAGACATAGGGTGACATTATATGGAGATACGGAAGAAAGTGTATCACCAAGACAGCATGGCCTAATTCCAATCATGTCATTCACCACGATAGGTATAGAACCCGTGAGAAGACTGACAATCGGCGTGTCATATATCGGATACCTTGGGCTATACAAGGACAGCGAGAGGAAGACATACTACCAAACGCAAGGCATAGGAGGTGAATGCGGCTGGCAACTCTTCAAGGCAAAGAAAGACGGTACGTTTTGGGACAAAGGCGACGAAATAGACATAAGAGCGAGATATGGCCATAGCATCGGTTACGGTTGCGGCGACCTGAAATTTGACCTGTACGACGCAGCCATAATATACAGATATATGCGCTCGGTAATAGACCTATCCTTAGCCGTCGGCTATAGGTTTATCAATTCCCACAGCTCTGAAGTAAGAAACCACAGTAACGTATACCTTGGTATAGGAATTGGTATATAAATCAACAATGCTCATGCCGAGCGTACAGATATGCGGGCGACAAGGAAGACAATTCCATGTCGCCCGTTTTCTTGATGAATAATATTTGATTAATATTTTCCCACACGGCGTGGGGGATTTTTGGCATATATTTTTGTCTTCGTATTTTGGGGCAATTCATTTAACCCAAATCGCAAACAAGTATCTCTGCCGAAGGTTATATCGTTTATCGCCTCAATGACCACAGCTTTGCTCTTGACAAAGAATAATTATCCTGCAACTGCTGAATGACAAAAAAAAGAAGTACATTTGCAGAAGATTAATAATATACATAACAAGAAAAATCAATGGCACTTATAAAATCAATAAAGGGTCTCACTCCGAAATGGGGCAAGGACTGCTATTTCAGTGAGAACGCCGCAATTGTCGGCGAAGTGACGATGGGCGACGAATGCTCAATATGGTTCAATGCCGTGGTGCGCGGCGATGTGGCTCCCATTACGATCGGCAACAGAGTGAACGTGCAGGACGGAGCCTGCGTACATGTGACCAACCAGACAGGACCCACGATAATCGAGGACGATGTGTCAATAGGCCACAATGCCACAGTACATGCATGCACAGTGCGCCGAGGTGCCCTGATAGGCATGGGCGCGACGGTGCTCGACAACGCTGAAGTGGGCAAAGGAGCAGTAGTTGCCGCCGGAGCACTCGTTCTGGGAGGCACTAAAATCGGCGAACATGAAATCTGGGGTGGCGTACCGGCAAAGTTCATCAAGAAGACGAGACCGAACCAGGCGGAGAGCTTCGCACAACACTACGTGGAATATTCAAAGTGGTATCTTGAGGAACAAGACTGAAAACGACATCCCCACAATCCAAGAGCATCACAACCACATATCATCCTATGACAGAAAGACCGACGACATACGTTGACATCATATTGCCTCTGCCCCTCAACAGCCTCTTCACCTACTCCATTCCGGAGCCGTTGACAGAGGCGGTGAAGAGCGGCGTAAGGGTTATCGTGCCGTTCGGCAAGCAGAAGATGATGGTGGGACTGGCGGTGCGCATCCACGACAAGGAGCCGGAATTCAAGGTAAAGGACATCACGAGGGTGCTCGACACGACGCCTATCGTGACCGAAGACCAGCTGCGGATGTGGAACTGGATTGCAGATTATTACATGTCTCCCATCGGCGAGGTCTTCAACGCCGCATTGCCTGCCGGACTGAAGGCAGAGGACGGGTTCAGGCCGAAGACGGAGACCTACGTCACACTGCCTGAGAACCTGCGCCACGAGCAGGCGCTGCACATCGCTTTCGGCATGCTGAAGAGAGCACTGGCACAACTCAAGACATTCAACACATATCTGACACTCTCCCACTGGGACACCATTGTGGGCGACTGCACCGACGAACCGGTGGTGGAGGTGACGAAAGACGAACTGATAAACGAATCGCATGCCACAGCCGGAGTCATGAAGCAACTGCTGGACAAGAAGATGCTCGTGACCTACGAGAAGGAGGTGGGACGTCTGAACTGTGGCGGAGTGCCTCAGCTCGACAACGTGAAGCGACTGTCGGCAGCACAGCAGGAAGCATACAACAACATACTGTTCCAGTTCCTGAAAAAGAACGTGGTGCTGCTGCGCGGCGTGACGTCGAGCGGCAAGACGGAGATATACATCCATCTCATCAAACAGGCACTGGAGCGCCACGAGCAGGTGCTCTATCTCCTGCCGGAAATCGCCCTGACGGTACAAATAAGGCAAAGGCTTCAGAAGGTGTTTGGCGACAGACTCGGTATCTACCATTCCAAATACAGTGATGCCGAGAGGGTGGAGATATGGAAGAAGCAACTCTCCGACTCACCTTACGATGTGATACTGGGAGCACGCTCCGCCGTGTTGCTGCCGTTCTCCAAACTCGGTCTCGTGATAATCGACGAGGAACATGAAACGTCTTTCAAACAGCAGGACCCTGCACCGCGCTACCATGCCCGCAGCGTGGCGATAATGCTCGCCCACCAGCATGGAGCGAAAACGCTGTTGGGCTCCGCCACACCGTCAGCAGAGAGCTGGCATAACGCCGAGACAGGCAAATACGGTCTTGTGGAACTCGACGAGAGATACAAGGGCATCGAGATGCCGGAGATAAAAGTAGTGGACGTGAAGGACATGCAACGCCGCAAGATGATGTACGGTCCGATATCACCGCTGCTGCTCGAGACGATGAAAAAGGCATTGGATAACGGGGAGCAGGTGATACTGTTCCAGAACAGGCGCGGTTTTGCACCGATGGTGGAATGCCGCACCTGCGGATGGGTGCCGAAATGCGAAAACTGCGATGTCTCCCTCACCTTCCACAAGAACATGAACATGCTGACATGTCACTACTGCGGTTTCACCTACAGCGTGCCAAAGAAATGTCCAAACTGCGAGGGGGAGGACCTGAGGCCCTATGGGTATGGAACGGAGAAGATTGAGGAGAAGATAATGGAACTGTTCCCCAACGTGCCCGTTGCCAGGATGGACCTCGACACTACCCGTTCCCGCAACGCATACGAGAGGATAATAAATGACTTCTCTGCCGGGCGTACGAAGATTCTCATCGGAACGCAGATGGTGAGCAAGGGACTCGATTTCGACCACGTACGTGTGGTGGGAATACTGAATGCCGACTCCATGCTCAACGTGCCCGACTTCAGGGCATACGAACACGCCTTCACCATGATGTCGCAGGTGGCGGGAAGAGCAGGAAGGAAAGGCGACCGCGGACTGGTGATACTGCAGACGAAAGACGTGGAGCAGCCCATCATAGAACAAGTGGTGACAAACAACTGGCGGGCATTCTATTCACAGCTGATGGCAGAGAGACGACTGTTCCACTACCCTCCCTTCTATCGGCTCATATATGTCTACCTGAAGCACAAAGACGATGACCGCGTGAACACGGCAGCGATAGAGATGGGCGGCAGACTGAGACAATGGCTTGGAGCAAGGGTGCTCGGTCCTGACAAGCCTGCGGTATCGAAGGTGCGCACATTCTTCATCCGCAAGATAATGCTGAAGCTCGAACCGGGTATCGACATGAAGAGGGTGCGCCAGTGTCTGTTGCTCGCCCAGCGACAGATGGAACAGGACAAGCGATACTCCTCCCTGCAGATTTACTACGACGTGGACCCGAGCTGACATCCATCCGACGTCCGACAAACAATACAGAATAACAAATCAAGAAAAATAAATTGCCTTTATTACTATTACAAACACACCTAAAGGCAAGCGTGCTATCAATAATCCCCAGTCCTCTCACTACGAGACAACTGGGGATTCATCATTTATGTGTGTTATTTCAAAGAGTAGTTTCTTATCAGAAATCGATGTCAAGACCAACACCAAGCACATCATTGTTACGAGTGTAGTCAGCTGTATAAGTCAGCTTTTCTGACACCTGCTCCGAAGTCTTCTTGTGCTTGTAGAAGGTATGGAAATAAGCTACGGAGAGTGACATCTTGCTTGTCAGGTTCACTTTCGCACCGAAACCGACAGAGTTTGAACTTACCACAAACGACTTGTCGTCCATTGAGGCATCCGACAGACCATAGTTTGTGCTCTGCCATCCTGCACTCACGGTGAGCATCTTGTTCACATCATACTCAGCACCGGCATTATACTCCAGTGTACCGCGTTTGAGATTCTTGTGACGGTCTACACGCTCCTGTGTAACGCCGTCAGCCTTGGTCCAATTGTAGCCAGAGGTTGCCTCCTTGTCGTCAAACCAGTGGAAGCCCACATTGATGCGGAGAGCATCGATAGGACTATAGCCCACTCCGAGGGTGAGCAATGCAGGAATGTCACCGGCATCCTTATGGTTCTGCTCCGGGTCATACTCAGCAATAAGCTCGTTGATGTTTTCCTTTGCCTGCTGGATTGCCGGACTGATGCCCTGGAGCACCTGTACCGGAACACCGGCGGCAGCAAGGTTATCACCGATAGCGTTCAGCTTCTTCACAGGAGTGATGACGGTACCCTGGTTTACAAGACACAGATGGGTCTTGAACTCATACTTTGCAGAGAAGTTCCAACGGCCGGTCTTGTAGTCGATACCGATGATTGGAGTGAAGCCATAACCAGTCTGGTCGGTGTTCAGCTCAATGTCTGAACTCTCCGGGTCGTTTCTGTCCACCATAGTAGAGAGTGGCAGTTTGGCACCGTTGTTACCCACGAAAGCGATGTTCTTCACATATCCGTAGTAGTTACATGTGGCGTAGATTCCTCTCACGCCTCCGAATACAGACAGGTGGTCGTTGATTCTGTAGGCAGCGCCGACAGAAAGTCCATAGTAATACTGACGACCGCGCATGAAGCTGTCGTAGGTATATCCATATCCTCCCATCGTTCCCGTTGCAGGGTTTGCGATATTTGGATTTACCGGCAATATGCCGTTAAGGTATGGAGCGAGGGAGTTGCCGAGGAAACCGATGTTTGCCACAACCTTCTCGAAAGAACCGAGTCCGTTGTCGAACTTACATTTTCCACCTCCTCCGGCAAGGTCGAAGTTGGCCTGGAACGACCATCTGTTCTTGTTGTATGCATACTGGAACGAAGGAATTACAGGGGCAAAAGCCTTACCCTCGAATTTCCTTGGCGTAGTAGGATTCTTTACGTTGTAGTTGAAGAGAGCGTAGTCGTTCTCGATAGTACGTGTCTGCCATGCAGTCTGCAGATTGATGCTGAGGTGATGGCCGTCTTTCATAAATGCCACACCGGCAGGGTTGTAATACACTCCGTCAATGCCGATAGATGCCTCACGGCTCATCATACGGTTGAAAGCAATGTTCTGGTTGGTGTTAGTGAGCAGACCGCCAGCAGTGGCGGTTACTGCGGATGCCGACAACAGGGCTGCCAAGCAAACATTTTTTAAATTAATCATCTTTACCTAAAATACTTTTTAAAACAAATTGGTTGCAAAGGTATCTTATTTGTCCTTTATTTCCGTATAAAGAGTTGCTTGTTTAACATTGCTTAACCACAAAACGCCTATGTTTTGCGCAAAACAAAAGGTTTGTGCAAGAATTATAGCACAAACCTTCCATATTTATCCCCAAATGTGTATGTTACCCCCACTTGCCTATTCCTCGTCGTCTCTCTTCAGAGCCGGCTTCTTCAGTTCAGGATAGCTCACTCTCGTATGATAAATGGACTTGAGTCTTTCTATCAACACCTGCTTGGCCATCGCGATGTCGTGGAATGTGATCGGGCAATACTCAAAGTATCCCTCCTTCAGTTGTCCGTCCACAATCTTGTTCACGATATTGCTGATGCTGAATTCCGTATATTCCGGAAGCGAGCGTGCGGCAGCCTCAACGCTGTCTGCCATCATCAGGATAGCTTGTTCGCGGGTGAACGGATTAGGGCCGGGATATGTGAAGAGCGAATCGTCGATAGGCTCATCCGGATGCTCGTTGCGATACGACACATAGAAATACTTCGTCATTCCCGCACCGTGGTGAGTGCTGATGAAGTCCTTTATCACTCCCGGCAGATTATACTTCTCCGCCAGTTTCAGTCCGTCTGTCACATGGTTTATCACAATATGTGCGGCATCAATCCTCGACATGTTGTCGAGAGGGTTCACGCCATTCTGGTTCTCAGTGAAGAATGCCGGATTCTGCATCTTGCCGATGTCATGATACAAGGCTCCTGTACGCACCAGCTGCGCTTTTGCCCCGATCTTCTCGGCGATGGCAGAGGCAAGGTTGCTAACCATTATAGAATGCTGGAACGTTCCCGGCGCCACCTCGCTCAACCGGCGCAGCAGGTCCTTGCTGGTATTCGACAGCTCGATGAGCGTAACGTTGGATATGAATCCGAACGTCTTCTCGATGATGAGCATGAGAGGATACACGAAGAGCAGCATTATACCGTTTATCACGAAATACTTATACATGCTGTTGTCAACGGTAGTGAACGTATTGTCTGTCATCAGCTGCAGGGCGAAGTAGATGGCGCAGCTCGCCAACGTCACGAAGAGCGCCGTCTTGAAGAGCTGCCCTCGCTGCGATAGTTCCCTCAGCGAGTATATCGCCACGAGTCCCGCCACGAGCTGCACGATGATGAACTCATACTGATATTTCACCGCCGCCGCACACAACATCACCATCACGATGTGTGTAAGGAATGCCGTACGCGAGTCCATGAACACACGGATGAATATGGGCGCCATGGCAAAAGGCAGTATGTAGACGCTGAACACATTGTGTTCTATCATCAGCGACACGAGGATAGGAAAGACGGTGATCATCGCATAGAGCATGGCTATGCTGCGCGGCTTGCTGAAATAGTCGCGGCGGAACATGCCGAGATACATGGTGAAGAGGATTATGAAGAGCGAAACGAATATCACCTGTCCGGCAATGGTAGAAGGCACGGCGGTTGTGCTGGCGCTACGGCGCTGGGTCTCCTTTTCAAATGAACTGAGCACACGGAAGGTGTAGTCGTCAACGATTTCTCCCCTGTCCACGATTTTCTGTCCGGCGAGCACCATACCGCTTGCCAGCGGTATCTGCCCGAGCAGATCGTTCTTCTCTGCCTCGCTCCTCTCCTTGTCGTATATCAGGTTCGGCTCTATGTATTCGTTGAGATTGCAACGCTGCAGCTGCGCACGGTAGGGTGCGAGTCTCTCGTCAAGGTATATCTGCTCATAGGCGGTCATTGTTGACAACACTCTGGATATGCGCACGCTGTAAGCAGTCTTGCCGTCAATGACCCTTATCATCTTGGTGGTATCCTGGGCTATCGACGAGAATTCCGTCGCCCCCATGATTCCAGACTTGTACAGCTGGTGCAGCTTGTCTGCCACGATGTTGGTGTAGGTAGCCGGCATACCAGGCAGTCCGCCGGTGAAGTCTTCGAAGAAGCGTGTCATCTGGGCGCTCTCCATATTGTCCTTAAAGTTGAAGTAAGGTTCGAAGTTGCGCAGCAAGCTGTCGCGCTCCTGCTTTATCGCCTCGTCGGTCTTGTATATCGGGAAGTCGAACTTGGCAATCAGCGAACCATACATCCACGGCTTTCCCACGTCGTAGCGGAACTGCGGTCCGCTGTTGCGCGGAATAAACAATACGATGATGACCACGGAAATCAGGACCAGCGCCATACGGCTGAGGATCTTCTTCCATTGGTTGCGTTCAGACATGTCGTACTTATTCATATTCTCATTCGTTTATAAGTCCGGCGCAACGACAAACCAGTGTAGCTGGCGCCAGCATTAATTACAGTGTATTATCTCGGTTTTAGCCTCCGAAAAGTACCTATTATATATATAAGGCACGTTTCAACTGCGAAAATACAAAAAATAATACAACAATTGATAAAAAAGTTGTATTTTTGCACGGTTTAGCATATATCTCTTGCCCAAATGCGGCATTACGAGGTAATAAAATCAATAAATTCACATATACACAAAGCAATGTCAGAAAGAAAAGTTAGGGTGCGTTTCGCACCAAGTCCCACGGGCGCCTTACACATCGGCGGCGTGCGCACAGCATTATACAACTATCTCTTCGCCAAGCAGCACGGCGGCGATCTCGTGTTCCGTATCGAGGATACCGACTCCAATCGTTTCGTACCCGGTGCTGAAGAATACATCATCGAGTCGTTCAAGTGGCTCGGCATCAAGTTCGACGAGGGAGTGAGCTTCGGCGGAAACTATGGTCCTTACCGCCAGAGCGAGCGCCGCGACATCTACAAGAAGTACGTAGACCAGCTGCTGGATGCCGGCAAGGCATACATCGCCTTCGACACTCCTGAGGAGCTCGACGCCAAACGCGCAGAGATAAAGAACTTCCAGTATGATGCACACACCCGCATGCAGATGCGCAACTCGCTTGCCATGCCAAAGGAGGAGGTTGAAGCCCTCATCGCCGACGGCAAGCAGTATGTAGTGCGTTTCCTCATCCAGCCGGGAGAGGAGATCCATGTCAACGACATGATCCGCGGCGACGTGGTGATAAAGAGCGACATCCTCGACGACAAGGTGCTCTACAAGAGTGCCGACGAGCTGCCTACCTATCATCTCGCCAACATCGTTGACGACCATCTGATGGAGATAAGCCATGTGATACGCGGCGAGGAATGGTTGCCAAGCGCCCCACTCCACGTCCTACTGTACCGTGCGTTCGGATGGGAAGACACAATGCCACGCTTCGCCCACCTGCCTCTGCTGCTGAAACCAGACGGCAAGGGAAAACTGAGCAAGCGCGATGGCGACCGCCTCGGATTCCCTGTGTTCCCGTTGGAATGGCACGACCCCAAGACCGGCGACGTGAGCAATGGTTTCCGTGAGAGCGGATATTTCCCGGAAGCAGTAATAAACTTCCTTGCCCTGCTTGGATGGAACCCAGGCACAGAGCAGGAGCTGTTCTCTCTGCAGGAACTCGTGGAGCAGTTCGACATCACGAAATGCAGCAAGGCGGGAGCACGCTTCGACTATCAGAAGGGCATCTGGTTCAACCATGAATATATCCTGCGCAAGAGCAACGAAGAGATTGCAGAACTCTTCGCCCCGATCGTTGCCGGCAACGGCGTGGACGAGTCGATGGAGCGCATCACCAAGGTGGTGTCTATGATGAAAGACCGCGTAAGCTTCGTAAAGGAACTGTGGCCACTCTGCTCATTCTTCTTCATCGCTCCTACGGAATACGACGAGAAGACTGTCCGCAAACGCTGGAAGGCTGACTCTGCCGTGGTAATGGGCGAACTTGCCGACGTGATAGAAGGCATCGATGACTTCTCTCTCGAAAACCAGGAGAAAGTGGTTCTCGCATGGGTGGAGAGCAAGGGTTACAAGCTCGGCGACGTGATGAACGCCTTCCGTCTGGCTCTCGTCGGCATCGGCAAGGGTCCCGGCATGTTCGACATCACTGCCTTCCTCGGCAAGGAGGAGACACTGAAGAGACTCAGAAAAGCCATTGAAGTGCTGAAATAACAAACCGCATTCTATATGCCCGCTCTCCCTTCCACCGAGGGAGAGCCACAAGGGCAGAGAGAGAAACTGGAATAAAGAACTAAAAGCAACAAAGAAGCAGGCGTGTACAACATCATTATATATATATACCTTCTTGGTGTGGCGATAGCCAGCCGTTGGAACAGCAAGATACGCAAGATGTGGCGAGGGGAAAGAGAAACTTTCGACATACTGAGGCAGAAGACAGACCCGAATGCGAAATACCTGTGGTTCCATGCAGCATCGCTCGGAGAGTTTGAGCAGGGACGCCCCATAATGGAGCGTCTGCGCAAGAGCCATCCCGAATACAAGATTCTCCTCACATTCTTCTCCCCTTCTGGATACGAAGTGAGGAAGAACTACGAGGGGGCCGACATCGTCTGCTACCTGCCGCTCGACACTCCGCTCAACGTCAGACGCTTCTTCAAGATAATACACCCGGAGATGGCGTTCTTCATCAAGTATGAGTTCTGGTGGAACTACATGACATACATGAAGAAACACGACATCCCCGTATACAGCGTGAGCAGCATCTTCCGCCCGCAGCAGGTGTTCTTCCGCTGGTATGGCAACAGCTATCGCCGCGTGCTGAACTGCATCACCCGGTTCTTCGTGCAGAACGAGAAGAGCCGCGAACTGCTCGCCACACTCGGCATAACGAACGTGGAGATTACGGGCGACACGCGCTTCGACCGCGTGCTGGAGATAAAGCAGAGCGCAAGTCAGAAGCAGATGCCTATCGTGGATGCCTTCGCCAAGGGCTATAAGGTGTTCGTTGCCGGAAGCAGCTGGCCGCCAGACGAGGATATCTTCATCCGATATTTCAACGATCACAAGGACTGGCGCATCGTCATCGCCCCTCATGTGATAGGCGAAGACCATCTGCAGCAGATACTCTCGAAGCTCAACCGCACCGCCGTGCGCTACACCCAAACCACTCCCGAAGAGGCAGCCAAGGCTGACTGCCTGATAATTGACTGCTTCGGACTCCTGTCGAGCATATACTCTTGTGCCAAGGTCACCTATGTGGGTGGCGGATTCGGAGTGGGTATCCACAATGTGCTGGAGGCTGCCGTATGGAACGTGCCGGTGATATTCGGCCCCAACAACAAGCGTTTCCAGGAGGCTCAGGAACTGCTCGCCACACAGGGCGGAATGGAGATAAACAGCTACGAGGACTTTGAGAGAATCATGGACCGCTTCGACTCTGACGCCGAATATCTCAGCATTTCGTCTGATCTGGCCGGTGCCTATGTGAAGACGAAAGCCGGTGCTGCCGACAAGGTTATCAAGGGTGTGGGACTATAATGGAATAATCACGACCGGCTTCCTGTCAGCAGGACAACAAGCGATATGACAATCCCCGACATTCTTCACAGACCGTGTGGTCTGCATAGAATGCCGGGGATTGCCGTATTTATTCATTCATGTATGTCGGGGGGGCTGACTTCTTCCAATTCGAGAGTCAGCATCATCATTTGCCCTGGAGCTCGGTTCCGGAGATTTTCTTCAGGCTGTTGGTCGCCACATTAAATATACCCTTGAGATATTTGTCGGGAGTACGCTCCTGCAGCTCTTTCATACCGTCGATACACAATGCGCGCTCATCCATAGTCATCACCGATCCCTTCTGCTTGCAGAGGTCGAGGATGGAATTTGCGAGTCCGGTCAGCAGGTTGGTGTTGTCGATATTGTCTCTCAGATTATTGAGATAAGCGGCACGAAGGTTGCCGAACTGCTGGATGGGATCGGTGTTGCTGCCCACGAGAGGTTTGGAAGCAGACTGCTGCATTCCCTTTACATTGCCGTCGGCTCCTATTTTCATGACGTTTCCCTCACCATCGTCAATAGTCATCGAACCGTCTTTCTCTATCACTATCCGCTGCCTGTTCGACTTGAGGATGGTCTTGCCTTCTTTCGTCTCTATAGTATCGGTACCGTCAACGATTTTCCCGCCAAAAGCCTTTGCCAGTTTTCCCAAGTCGCCCAGACCTGACAGTACCGAGAGATCGCCAAGGTCGAACGAGTCATCATCATCGTCGTCGTCATCAATGCTGTCGAGTTTGTCTGAGAGGTCTTCAAGATTCTTCAGCACTCCGTCGAGGTTCTGTGCGGAGCGTTTCTGCTTGGCAGACATCTTCTTGGGGTTCATACTGTAAAGCTTATACACCTTGCCTTCGATGTTCTTCCCGCGTTTCTGCCATTCCAGTCCGTAGACATAGCGATAGAGAGAGTCGGCGGTATCATCAACACACATCGTGAGATAGTTACGCCCCAACTTGCAATAGGGCCAGCCCAGATGCATTAGTTTTTCCAGATGGTCGCCATAGGCAATCAACCTGTTCGACTTCGCCGCATCTGTCTCTTTCTTCACGAACACGTCGTATGCCGCCGACATATCCTGATAGAAAGCCTTCTTCAGCGGTTCCAGATTCTTCTCCTGCTTCTTGGGCAGCGAGAATTCGTATATCTTGGCGTATGCCTTGGTATTTCCTTTGTCGACGGTAGAAGACTTTATGCCGTTTTTCTCCACTGCCGTGCCAAAGGCATCAATCGCCTTGTTCACATGTTCCTGCGCCGAAGCGCCTAAGGGCAGCATCACGATGGATGCGAGTGCCACGATGTCAAATAGTCTTTTCATTGTCATATTCCTTTCCGTTTTATCCCGAATCGGTTGTTTGGGGTTATTCAATACACGTCTTCTTCGTCACACACGGCTGCTATCTGCGCAGAGTTCAATAAACTGGCAGCCTTGACGAGATTCAGCATATATTGTTGTTCACATTCCACTTTCATCAATTCTATGTCGGCAAGCTGCTTCGCCACCACATTCACGGAGTCTGTCACCGAGATCGCCTCTGCATCGGCAAGCAACACCTCTGGCGGTGCGGGCTTGTAGCGGTATTTCCTCATCACCCGCCTTTTTGCCGGCATTTCGTCTGCCTGTCTCTCCTTGCCGGAGATGGTATCGGGCTTGGCGACGGCACTGTCGGTGGGTTGTGCCTGTGCCACCAAGCGTTTGGAAGTCTGCATGACAGGAGTTTCATCCGTTCCGCCGGGCACAAAATGATAGGCTGCCACAAATATCACTGCTACTGCTGCAGCAATGCCTGCTATCCAACGGAGGCTCCAGACCGGAGCGGTATGGCGGACAGGCTTGCCTGATGGTTCACCGGTCATCCCGTTGTCGAAATATGCGAACATCTCCCGATAGGGGTCCAGTTCGGCAGGCACATGCTCATTCTGGCGGAAGAAGTCTCCCAATGCCTTTTCCTCATCCAGAGTGGTGGTGCCGCTCATGAACTTGTCGATCAATATTTTCAAATCCTCCTGTTTCATCTTCTTCGTTTTATCTCGTCAAACAATTTCTTTCTCGCCCTCGCCAGCATCGTGGGCACGGAGACGGCACTGACTCCCACTATGGCGGCAATCTCTTCGGTGGTTTTGTGTTCCACCTGTCTGAGATGCAGCACGGCGTGTTCCTTGGTAGGCAATTTGTCGAGCTGCGACTTCAGCCATCTGTCGTCTTCTGCCGTCTGGAGCAGCGAGTCGGGCTGACGATAACTGCTGTCTGGGGCGGCTGTCATATCGAGGGCTATCGTCTTGTTCCTTCGCAGCATGTCAATAGACAGATGCCTGGCTATTGTAGTGGCCATCGCCGCGGCAGACGGTTTGTCGTCTATCTTCTCTCTGATGGTCCATAGCTTGAGCATCGTGTCTTGAGCCACATCCTCAGCCGAGTCTGAATCGAGCCGGAATCCCCTCGCCAGCGTCACTATGCGCCGGCGCAGGTCTGCTGCCATGTCTTCAAACTCTTTCTGAACCATACTCATACATTTTTATATATACATGACGCCGTTTCCTCCTGCCGTCACTCTATTAACGCACGATACACAGGATTATGAACAGACATTAATATTGTTTAACAATCAGGCAATAAACTTGCATACTGAAAAATACGAACAATGTGTCGAAAATGTGTAGATTCGCACAAAACAAGTACCAAAAATGTGTAAAGCTTCACATTTTTAGCACATCAACGATTCAATACCTCCTAAAAAAACCGCAACGCCGTCGAATTGACACGTTGCGGTTTTTTGATTATTTCCTAAGGATTATCGTCATTTTATCTGCACCTTGCCCGTCTTGATGCCGTTGGCAGAAACGGTCTTGATGATATACATGCCCTTGGCAAGTCCGCCGACAGCCTGGCCCGCTGTGGCGTCGGACATTTCTGCCACCTTGTTGCCGGCGAGGTCGTAGACTGAAACACGGGCTTTCTCTGTCATGTCGAGAGTAGAGATGCCAGAAGTCTCGCTTGCAAAATTCTTATAACATTTGTGACAGAAAGGACAAAAGCCGATTCAGTCATAATGGAAATAGTATAAAGAAAAATGTCATATCACAAAAAACGGTCGAAACTGTCAGATTGTCTGGTTTTTCATTGTAACATTCTGACAAACAGACAGTTGACTATCTGACGATTGTCAGCCGATTGTCTGGATGATTTGCAGATAAGAGGAAGTATCTGACAGCAGGTATTCAGATGACAGGAATTGCATGTGTTGGCAGAATCCTGAAAACAGGAATATGGATATTACAACATTAACTTATTGGGCAACCGCCTGGCGTCTTTTCTGCCCATCCGGGGCAAGCAGCGTGCCCATGTGGGGCAAGCACCTTGCCCTTGTTGGGCAAGCGGCGTGCCCATTCTACGTCAAATCGGTCATAAGATGTAAGATATGTATATTTGCATAACACTTAGCTACACTCGGCAAATTGAGATTAAACTCTCTTTGCACTCGTTGGCAGAGTGTTTGCAGAAAACAACAAAACATCAAGCTTATGATGGTAAACATTGCTAATCCGATATACGACTCTGTTTTCAAATACCTTATGGAGGACGAGCGCATAGCAAAGACTCTTATCTCCGCTCTTTTGAAAAAAGATTTTGATCAAAGTCTGAAGGAGAAAGGCAACCACCAAGTATTGAGCGTTGATGAAGACAAGTTCAATGGCGACCTTCCTTTCATCAGCAAACCATCCAGACAGTTGGCTGACAATCGTCAGGTAGCCAACTGTCTGCCTGTCAGAATGTTACTACCAAAAACCAGATGGTCTGACAGTTTTTTTGAAAATTCTTGTTTATACTGAGAATCAGCGATATTGGCAACTTTTACTCATATCAACACTCGCTATTACTCATCAAAAGCCAAACAAAATCCACTCTTCTAAAAATCCAAATCCAAGCAAGCCCTAATGACCTCTAAGTTTGCAGAAGATTGCGACGAAGTCGCATAAACTCCAAAATAATCAAGGTAAAACTATGATTGCTAAAGACAGTTTCGTACCTTTGTTGTAAAAAGGTAGAATCGGTCTGTCGAAGAGGTAAACCAGCTAATGACCCAGCCGTAAAGCTATAAATCGTTTAGGTCCTCATCGACATAGTTGCAAAGACCAGATAGAAAGTTATCGGCTCTGAGCCTTGTTAGAGTGTTAGTCCATACAACTATTGACCAATTCTACACAATATAACTCGTACAAAGTTATGAAGAATTTATTTATCGGAGTTGATTTTTCGAAAGAAAAAGTTGATGTGGCTATCCTTTTTGCAGACGGACTGGCAGAAACCGCTGCTAGAGTGTTCAACGAGTTCAAGACAACCGTGTCTGGCTATAGGCAGTTGGTCAAGTGGGTTGAGCAGAATTCCTGCGGTATCGACTCGTCCTTGTGGCTCTTCTGTGGCGAGAACACGGGCGACTACAGCAAGGGACTGTGCAACTTCCTCTACGGTAAAGGCTACGACATGTGGCTTGAGAACGCAAAGAGCATCAAAGACGCATCTGGTCTTAGACGATTGAAGTCTGACCGTGCTGACGCCTCGATGATTGCAGAATACGCCATGAGGAATTACGATAAAGCCGTTATGTACGAGCCTCTTAGCGAGTCGCTTACACAACTGCGTGAGCTGTTCCTATACCGTCAGATGATCGTAAGACACAGATGCAGTTTCCAGGTGCGTAGAGGCGAAAAGCGACTCACTATGGAGAAGTCGCCAGTCAAGACAATGATTTCGCAGAGCGGACGGCACATCGTCTCTGAACTCAATAAGGAGATAGAGAAGATAGATAAGCGCATTGCCGATCTCATCAAGTCGGACGAGGAACTCACCGAGGTGTTCACCATCGTGACCTCGGTGCCTGGCATAGGAACGCAGAACGCTGTGTGCCTGATGGTGTACACCGACAACTTCCGGCGTTTCAACTACGACTCACGCAAGATTGCCTGCTATTACGGCCTAGCTCCATTTGGCAAAGATTCGGGAACCAGTGTGCATTCCGATCCGCATGTACATTATATGGCTAACCGCCAGATAAAGGCCATGCTGACGCAAGCGGCACTAGCTGCCGTCAACTTCAATCCCATTATGGCGAGGTACTACATGCGCCTCGTAGAACGAGGAAAGAAGAAGCAGGTTGCACTGAACAATGTCAAGAACAAACTTGTACATTTGGTCACAGCCATGGTCAGAAATCGCCAAACATTCACCCCTGAATATAAAATCTCAGCATAAATTGAAAATAATGGTCAAAACATTTGGATATTAACATAGAAAGCGATTTGGGTTGAATTAATTCCGCCAACCGGCAAGGTCTGTATATCCCTGCAATATGGCGACATTTATAAACCACAAAAGAAATTAGGATCTTCTGAATTAATACAAAACGGAATTGCAAGTTCAAAACTTTGCGATTCCGCTTTTCTATTTTCTTGATGATGCAAATTGCAACAGCAAAATGTATGGCCAGAATGTCATTCCGGCTGATATTTCAACACGTCGTCAGGATAAAGGATGCAGCAGTCTACCTCGGAAAGAGGGTGCTCTTTAAGGAAGAGCACATACACGATATTCTTGCCTTGCGAGAATGGAGCCTTTTCTGTCTTTGCCTTCAGTTTGGCAAGCAGACGGTCTGCAAAGTCTGCTGATTTCCATTTGCATTCTCCTACAAGGATTGTGTTCTTGTCACCGATGGCTTCTGCCACGACATCAAACTCCAGGTCTTCATAGCCTACAGGTGTCTTACGCCCGTCTTCATAAACAGAAGCCTTTCCCCACCAGCGGCGGGCCATCCCCCATGTATGTCCGAAAAGCTCGTTCCCCGAAACAGCTGTCTGACACAGCCGCTCCCATACATTCCCTACGAATGCAGGGAAACCGCTTCCTATTTTCTGCATAACAAAAGATGTTCTTCCGAGAGCAAGCATCGAACGGTGAGGCTCGATAAACGTATAGTAGAACGCCATGAAGTTGTCATCGATGACATACAATGTCTTTTTTGTCTTTTCCTCACTTTCACCGAAAGGAATTTCTTTACTGATATACGACATCTCCGTCAAGGCATTCAACGGCTTGGATATCTCCGTCGTCTTCTTTCCTATGGCTGATGCCACGGCAGAATATCGTGTGTTGCCATGCCCGAGGGCTGTCATGATGGACTGGAATGGAGCTATGTCGTTAGCCTCATCAATAAAGAGCGCACTCGGCTCACCGTACAGAATGCCGTGCTCGTCGAGTATCAGTTCGTTTATTGCTTCGCGCAATGACGGATATTCCTCACGCAGAGTCCAATAGCGGGGCACACCGCCCCACACGCTGTACTCTTCTATCGTGCTGACAGCGTCTAAATGTATGGCTTCCTGCCAATGCTGCGGACGAATCGGACGAAGGTTCATCTTTTCGTGTGCCCTGCCGTATAGAGGGTCTGTACTGTCAAGTACAAAATGCTGCATCATACGCTGTGATGAACCGCAGATTACAAGATTATACCGCAGTTCACCACTATCAAGGATATGCTGCAATACGGAAGGCAAAGAGGAATCCTTCTCCACCATATATGGGAACTCATCAAGTACGAGCACGGTATTTTCCCTGCATACCTTGTTGAATGCCGTAAGCACAGACTCCCACGTAGGATAAAGAGGCATGTCAAATCCGCTGTACAAATTGGCTATCGTACCAGCCAGGAGCGAAATCTGCACTTGTGTCTCTTGGCGGCCTGCTTCAAAATACACGTCTTCGTCAGTTATCACTCTCTTCAGCAATGTTGACTTGCCAAGACGTCTGCGCCCGTATATCACGACGAATTTCTTCGTCTCGGATTCAAAAGCCCTTTTAAGACGTTTCTGTTCCTTGCCTCTGTCTACAAATTCCATAGAATATGATTTTTCTGAAAATGATTTTTCAAAATATGTTTTTGCAAAAATAATGTTTTTATGAATGCGCTGCAAGTGGAAACATATATTTTATGCATACATAATATTGATTTTTTTCTTTCCCCGAAGGGTTATACCGACTGCTCGTCCAATAGGAAATCAAGCACATTCATTATTACGATACCGTCGTCGTTCTGGTATTTCTTTATGCGGTCGCCGGTTATGACGTATTTCATGAAACTGTCGTCGATGCGGAGCAAGGAAGCTGACTCCTGCTGCATCTTCTCTCTGTCTGGCAGACTGAGTGCCGACTGTATGTAGCAGCGCTTGTAACCACGGTTGCACACGAAATCCACCTCAAGCATTCGCCTTACCTTGGTTCCTTTCTCGTCTACGGTATTCACTTCCACATTGCCGACATCAACACTATAGCCCCTTGCACAAAGTTCATTGTATACGGCATTCTCCATTAGATGGGTCTTCTCCTGCTGACGGAAACCGAGCAGGGCATTGCGGATGCCCAAATCGGAGAAATAATATTTCAACGGAGTACCGATGTATTTCCTTCCCTTCACGTCATAACGGTTGCAAGACTCCAGAAGGAATGCATCAGAAAGGCATTCGATGTATTTCTTTATCGTTGCCGGACTTATGGATACATTCTTCACAGACTGGAAGGTATTTGAAAGACGCTGCGGATTTGTCAGTCCACCTATCCCCGAGGCAAGAATCTTGAAGAGATCATTCAGTTCTGAATCGTTCTTTATCTTGTTTCGGTTCACAACATCTATTATATATGTCTCAGCCAGCAGACTGGCAAGGAGCTTCACTTTCTCCTCTTCCGTTTTCAGAAGCACTACAGGTGGCAGTCCGCCATAAAGCAGATATTCGTTCCAGCCATCCTCGCGGTCGCCCTCATAAACGCTCATGAACTCTGCAAAGCTCAATGGCGACACATGTATCTGATAGCCCCTGCCACGAAATTCGGTTATGATGTCCTTCGAAAGGAACTTGGCGTTGCTGCCCGTCACATACACGTCGGCATTGGGGATATGCAACAGTCCGTTGAGCACATCCTCAAACTCATCAAGCATCTGCACCTCATCAAGCAATATATAATAAGGTTGGTCGTCGATAATCCTGCCCTTCACGTAGGCATAGAACTTGTCGGGATTGCGAAATTCCTTGAAAGCGTAATCATCGAAAGCCATTTCCACGATATGGTCGTTCGCCACTCCATTATCCTCAAGAAACCTTCGGAACAGTCTGAACAGCAGGAACGATTTGCCGCAACGCCTCATTCCTGTAATAATCTTCACCAGTCCGTTATGCCGACAACTGACCAGTTCCTGCAGATATTTATTTCTCTCTATAACCATAGTCTACAAAAGATTTTTGCGGATATCCGCACTTTTCTTCTGCAAATATAGTCATTTTATCAATTCCATGAAAGATTTTTGCGGATATCCGCACTTTTCTTAGATAGAAGCAATTGGGGATGATGTTTGTAGCGTTACTAAAACGTACTCTAAAACGAGAACATAGAACTGGGCACCCTATAAAGTAATATCCGTTGATGGGATCAGTGCCTTGGTAAGTCCAAGCCTCACTTCTTTGTTAGGCACGTCGAGAGTATAGTAGTCATAATCTCTGTTGTAGTCTTTTATGGTGATGTAGCCACTCTGATAGAGCAGCGGCATTATGGTCGGCATATTCTCCGTAGGAGCATCAAACTCGCTGGCAGAAGCCTCAACACGTGTAATGTCGACAGGCTGCACATCGTATTTGCGCATCATGTTTATAAGAAATGTTTTCCCTGACAAACTCCTTTGGCTGTCAAACAGACAGAATACATGCAACGGCATTGTAGCACTTATGTACGAATATGACAAGATTGTTGAAACCATACTGTAACATAACGCCCCTATCTTTGCACCGGACAAAGAAAACAAACGATTTTATTGTATGGACAGAAAGGTAAAGAAGGTTCTGGCAACCACAATGATGATGGTCGTCCCTGTGATAGGGACAATGGCCGCCGACATCATCGGCAAAGTGACCGACGCAAAGTCGAAGGAGGCTCTCATAGGAGCTACGGTGCAGGTGGACGGCACCGATTTCATTGCCGCTACTGACATTGACGGCAACTTCAAACTTACAGGATTGGATTCAAATGCCAAGTACACGCTGACGATAAAGTACGTGGCATACAAGAATAAAAAAATTGACGGGGTTCTGGCGAGTGACCAGCCTCAGATGATTAGCGTAGCGCTGACGCCCGAAGAACAGACACTGGGCGAAGTCACCGTAACCGGGATCGCACGGAGAAACACGGAAACGGCTATGGTGCAAGTAGCGAAGAACAGTCCCGTCATAGTGAACAACGTCTCGGCACAGGAGATTGGAAAAACGCAGGACACCAATGCGGGAGAGGTGATCAGACGTGTGCCGGGCGTAAGCCTTATCGATGACAAGTTCGTGATGGTGCGCGGCTTGTCGCAGAGATACAACAATGTGTGGATAAACGGTGGAGCGGCACCAAGCTCTGAGGCTGATTCGAGGGCTTTCTCGTTCGACCTCATACCGAGCGCACAGATCGACAACATGCAGATCGTGAAAACGCCGTCACCGGAATATCCTGCCGACTACACCGGTGGATTCATAGTGGTGAACACCAAAGACATACCGGCAGAAAGCATCACGCAGGTGCAGGTGGGCGGCAACTGGAACACGACATCGGTGTTCCACGACTTCACACATGCCAAGGGTTCGGCAACTGATTTTCTCGGATTCGACAACGGCATGAGAAGTCTCAACGGGGGATTCAATGCCTCACTCCGCCCTATCGGCAACGGAGGAACGGACCTGACGGGCAACGGACTGAACAACGACTGGACGATAAAGAGCATGAAGCCTTTCGGCGACCTGAAACTGTCGGCTAACATCGGCAGAAGATGGAAACTGGGCAGAAACCATCTTGGAATGATCGCCGCCCTGAACTACACAAACGAATACCGCACGTTCAGTGATATGCAGAACAACCAGTTCGGTGTGTACGACGAGCGCAACGACCGTTCCATATACCTGAGCAACTCTCTCGACAACCAGTATAACCACAACGCCCGTCTCGGAGCTATGCTCAATCTGACGCTGCTCACTGCCGGAGGCAACAGCAAGTTCCAGATGAAAAACATCTTCAACCAGCTGGGCAACGACCGCTACACGTTCAGACAGGGCGTGGACGAACAGAACAACGACACTCGCTCGGCGGAATATTACTACCGCAGCCGCACTACATACAACGGACAGTTCACGGGCAAGCATACGCTGAACGACGATGAACTGGACTGGAGTCTCAGCTACTCTTATGCCAACCGCAACGTGCCTGACCGCCGACGCTATCTGCAGAACGACGCTCTGGAGACGGGAACGATACAGCTGACCACAGGAAACGACATTTCGAGGGAATGGACAAAACTCGACGAGCATATACTGTCGGCTGCAGTAAACGACAAACACGACTTCGACCTGAACGGATGGAGACCATCCATAAAGGTTGGTGCATACGGTGAATACCGTACACGTGAATACAAGACTCGCGAATTCATATATAACTGGGAGCCGGAGAACAACACCCTGCCTGCGGACTTCCGCAAAAGCGATTTACCTACACTGCTGAGCAACAGTGACAACTTCGGACAGGACAAGCTGTATCTGCTGGAAGAGCCGAACATGAGAGACAACTATAAGGGACACAACACTATGGGGGCCGGATATCTTGCTGCCACCCTACCCCTTGGCAAACTGAACGTATATGCCGGAGTGCGCTATGAATACGACAAGATGGAACTGGTGACCAACACCCGCGACGACCGCCCGAGCCCGTTGAGCCATTTCTATAAATACAGCGACCTTTTCCCGTCGCTCAACACCACATACAAAATCTCCGACAAACACCAGCTGCGCCTCTCATACGGCAAGACGGTGAACCGCCCGGAGTTCCGCGAAGTGTCACCGTCGGTGTTCTACGACTTCGACCTCGCCGCCGACGTGAAGGGAAATACGGAACTGACACCATGCTACGTGCAGAACCTCGACCTGCGCTACGAGTTCTACCCATCAAGAGGCGAACTGATCTCTGTGGCACTGTTCTACAAATATTTCGACGCTCCGATAGAATGGACATATACCCTCTCTGGCGGCAACAGACTGATATACTCTTACACAAATGCCGACCACGCAAACAACTACGGTATAGAGGTGGACATAAAGAAAGACCTCTCGTTTATCGGACTGCCAAACTTCAGCTGGTCGTTCAACGGAGCTCTGATAAAGAGCAGAGTGAACTTCAGCGGCAATGCGTTGATGGAAAACCGCCCTATGCAGGGACAGTCGCCATATCTCGTGAACACTGGTATCTTCTACAAAAACGAAAAGCTGCAACTCGATGCCGCCCTACTCTACAACCGCATCGGAAAAAGAATCATCGGTGTGGGACGCAGCGAAGGAACGACAAGTGGCAACGAGGCGCTCAGAGTGCCCGACAGCTACGAGATGCCACGCGACGTGCTCGACCTGTCAGTATCGAAGAAATTCGGAACACATTGGGAGGTGAAGGCAAACATACGCGACATTCTCGCCCAGAGGGTTTACTACAAGGAATTCGTGACGGCAACTCTCAACGACGGCACCACAAAGAAGGTGGAGCAGATAACAAGAAGTTTCAAGCCTGGCCGCAACATCGGTCTGAGCATCACCTATAAACTCTAAGAACATACCCCTTCTATATAATCCAGAATTCCCAGAAGACCTAGAAAGCCTAGAATATCTTGAAAGTCTATAATAGGCTAGAATATATAGAAAGCCTAGCCTCAACAAAAAAAACTATTATTCTAAATAATAAATTATGAACAAGACAAAATTTTACGGATGCCTTGGCATCCTCGCACTTGCAGGAACAATGTTTACTGCGTGCAGCGATGATGATGACAACAACGGAAAGAACAATGCCTCCACTGCCGTATGGACAGTAAACGGCGGCATCAACGCCTGCGACCACGTGCTCTTCACGGAGAGTGACAAAGCAGGCAGCAAAGAGGTGAACGACAACGGAACCCAGATTGGAAACGGTGACCAGGAGTTCGTGTTCACAGGAAAGCAGACTCTGAAGAAAGGTACATATATTCTGAAAGGTTGGGTGTACATCGCCGACGGCGCTGAACTGACTATCGAACCGGGAACCGTTATCAAGGGCGACAAAGACACCAAGGCCGCCCTCATAGCAGAGCGTGGCGGAAAGCTAATAGCCCAAGGTTCTGAGACACAGCCTATCGTATTCACTTCTGAGCAGGCTCCCGGCAGCCGCCGTCCTGGCGACTGGGGTGGCATCATCATCTGCGGCAAGGCTCGCACAAACGCCACTGAACAGCAGATTGAAGGCGGTCCGCGCACAAAGCACGGTGGCAACGACGACAACGACAACTCTGGTGTGCTGAGCTACGTGCGCATCGAGTTCGCCGGCTATCCGTTCGCAACGGACCAGGAAATCAACGGACTCACTCTCGGCTCCGTGGGAAAGCAGACAAAAATCGACCACGTACAGGTGTCTTACTCTAACGATGACTCCTACGAGTGGTTCGGCGGTACTGTTGACTGCAAATACCTCATCGCCTATAAAGGATGGGACGACGACTTCGATACCGACAACGGATTCAGCGGCCATGTGCAGTATGGTCTCTCCATCCGCGACCCGAAGATTGCCGACAAGTCTATGAGCAACGGATTCGAAAGCGACAACAACGCAAAGGGAACAAACGCTGACCCTCACACCTCTGCCGTATTCTCGAACATCACCTTCGTGGGTCCTAAGGCTGGTGCAGCTGACTTCGTAAACGACGCTTCATATATCACAGCTGGCAGCATGAACCCTAACAACGGTTCTGGTCTCGGACGCTTCCAGAGCGGTATGCAAATCCGCCGCGACTCTCATCTGAGCTGCTTCAACTCAGTGATAGTAGGCTGGCCTGTAGGTCTTATCCTCGACAACGACCTGGGTGACACCCAGGGTGCAGCAACATCAGCTTTGCTAAAACTGCAGAACATCTATATGACTAACGTTGACGCCATCGGAACTGACAAGAACAAGGTGCTCAGCAATCCTGAAAACGATTCTTTCTCAGCGAAGTTCTTCCTCGCACAGCCGGGCAACGTATACTCTCAGGCTGCAACAGGATGGTTTGACATGACTGGCTACCGTCCTCTCGCCGGCAGTCCGCTGCTCACTGGAGCTTCATTCACAGACGCTCTGCTCGCAGGATTCGAGAAAGTGGCATACGTGGGAGCATTCGGAGGAACCGACTGGACTGCAAACTGGACTAACTTCGACCCGCAGAACACAAACTACTAAATCTTAATAACCTGTAATATTGATGAGGGTGTGTCGTTTTTGACATACCCTCATTTTTTTGATTCCGTTCAGCCAATAGACCATTTAACTCCAATCTGCAAGTAGTACGTTTATCCCCAAACAGCAAGTAGTCCCTTTGGGGTGAGGTAAGCTTAAATACTCTCTTCCCAAACTATATTATGCGACATTCCATAGGTTAAAACCCACCTGGAATAATAGGGAATCATACCAAAAGAGCGGCTTCATTTATACCCGAAAGGGTGTAATATAAATCTTAAATATTAATTTTATACCCGAAAGGGTGTAAATAAATATAATAATTACTATATTTGCACCCTAAAGGGTATAATTATATGGAGAACAGATTATCGGGATTTGTAAAGGAAATGCGAAAGCAGTTCGGACTGACACAGGTTGACCTTGCAGAGAAATCGGGTGTTGGACTGAGATTCGTGCGCGAACTGGAACAGGGAAAGACAACGCTCCGTCTGGACAAGGTGAACCAGGTGCTTGCCCTGTTCGGCAGACAGGTGGGAGCGGTCAGAATAGGAAATGAGGAGGATAAAGCATGAAAACAGGAAAAGTATATATGCATGACCGTCTTGCCGGCACGCTGACGGAAGACGAGACGGGATTCACTTTCAGATACGACAGCGCTTATCTCGATTCTGACAATGCGGAAGCGATAAGTCTCACTATGCCGCTGACAAACAAGGAATACCATGACACGGTGTTGTTTCCGTTTTTCGACGGACTGATTCCTGAGGGGTGGCTGCTCGACATAGCGGAAAAGAGCTGGAAGATAAACCAGCGCGACAGGATGTCGCTGCTCATGGCATGCTGCAAAGACTGCATCGGAGCAGTGAGTGTGGTACCTATTGAAGAAGAAAGGGAATAAGGATGGCAAAATGTCTATATTGCTACAAAGAGCTGAAAGAGGGACAGACTGACTATCATCCCTCATGCGCAAAAAAACTGTATGGGGTGAAGACGGCACCGGTGCTGCCATACAACAGGAGCCAGATTGGAGAACTGGCAAAGAGAGTGGTGAGAGCACAGACCACGCTGACCGGAGTGCAAGCGAAACTGTCGCTCGACGTGAACCATGGCCAGAAGAACGAACCTGACCGCTTCACCATCGTGGGTCTGTGGGGACGCTTCATACTGAAGCCCCAGACCGATACCTACCGTTCGCTGCCCGAACTGGAAGACCTGACCATGCATATGGCAGAGGCAGCGAAAATCGCAGTAGTGCCTCACGGGCTGATAAGATTCGACGACGGTGAACTGTGTTACATAACGCGGAGGATTGACCGCCAACCCGACGGCAGCAAAACGGCAATGGAAGACATGTGCCAGTTGTCGGAGCGACTGACGGAATACAAATACAAGGGGTCGTATGAGCAGATTGCGAAGCTGATAAAGAAGTATTCGGCGGTGCCACAGCTCGATCTGGTGAATTTCTGGGAGGTGGTGGTCTTCTCATGGATAACGGGAAACTCCGATATGCATCTGAAGAATTTCTCGCTATACAAGACGCCTCTGGGATTCTGTCTCACTCCTGCCTACGACCTGTTGTCTACTCTGATAGTGATGCCACAGGACACTGAAGAACTGGCGTTGACACTGAACGGAAAGAAAAGGAAGATAAAGAGGTCTGACTTCGAGAAGGCAATGACTGCATCGGGACTTAACGAGAAGGTGATACAGAACATGGCTAACAAGTTCGGCAAGGCAATATCAAAATGGATCGACCTCATAGACAACTCTTTCCTGCCAAACGACATGAAACGGGAATACAAAAGACTTATCATCAAAAGGGTGATAATGATGAGATGACGAAGGATAATCCAAAAAAGGCCGGAGGAACATCATGTCCACCGACCTTCTTTTTTTATCCCTTACCCATAAGGCAATGGGGAATTAACCGTTCAGCACTTATCAGAAATAATATGCTGCTGAAATCTGCCAAGCGTTAGACTTGCCTTCGCTGTCGAGCAGATTCTTGATAGTCTCTGTAGCAACGCTCTTTCCTGTCACCTCACCGGTCTTGCCACAAGCGATGTTGTAGTTGAAACCAATCTCCAGATGATTGATGAGAGTAACGCCGGCACCAACGTTAACGCTGAAGTTCGTTGACTTCAACTTATAGTTGGCTGCCTTCAGCATGTCGAAGTTCTTGTCACCGACGTTGAAACCGAACTGTGGACCGGCAGCAAGATAAACTCCGGCGATGTCGCCAAGACCAAAGGTATAGCGAAGGTTCACAGGGATGTTGATAGCCTGCTGCTTAACCTTGGTGTTGAGATCTGCCTCATATCCGCTTACCTCTCCCTTCAGTTTTGCCTCACGCTGGTCGTAGAGAGCAGAAGCGTCGATTCCCAAACCCACTACAGGAAGAGTGAACTTTACAGACGGACCGATGAAGAATCCTGTGCGGTTAGAGGCATCGAGCACCTTGCTGTCCATAGACATATCAGTGATGTTGAGACCACCCTTGAGACCGAACTTGATCTGAGCCTGAGCCGGATTTGAAGTCATCATACCTAATGCCACGAGGGCAAGAGCGAAAATCTTTTTCATAAGCTTAATTTTGTTTTATGGTTAATATAGTTGTTATAATAAAACTAATGTCTGAATAATAAAAACACCAGTTCATCTTATCCCCCAATCGGCCATTAGCGCTTGCTTGGATTTTGGTATTATATAAGCAGAAAGGACAAGCAAGTCTCACCCTGACGGCTCCTCGCTTGTCCCCTTGTATATATGTTTCTTAGTGGCGCTGACGGCGCACCGACACCCTTGCTGACGATGAGCCTCCGCCAGAGGATGAAGAAGAGCTGCTACGTGACTTCTTCTTTACAGTGGTCTGTTTGTCTTCCGTAGCCGATCCACCGGCACGGCGGTTCTTCTTGCGCACCTTCTTTCCCTTCACGGTCTGCTGAGCCTTGGCGATGCTGTCGAGAGAATCCTTGAGCTGCTGGTCGCCCCAGATATTCTTCTCAAAGGCGATGAGCTCTCCCTCTATACGTTTCTGCTCCTTGGTCATGGCAGAGTCTGACTTGCAATACTGTGCGAGCGTCTTGCCGAGCATATTGGTGGTCTTGTATATCTTGCCGCGATACATGTTCTTGGTGAAATAATCATCAAGAGTCATCGTGGCGGCATTGTTCAAGTCGCTCGTCATTATTATCTGCTTGCTCAGATACGGGGCGATGTCGTCATACTTCACCCAGAAGAGCGGATAGGTCTGAGGAGCATCACCGAAATCGTCTTCTCTCGACATGATAGGACAGAGCGCTATCACCTTGGTGTGGAAGGTGGCTGAACGCTGGTCGTAGTAGGCACTCTCCTTTATGTAATACGACTTCACTTCCTTCGACGGTATGTCGCTGTTGTCGATGTTGATGCCGTTGCCCTTCTTTTCATAATATATATGATAATTGTCGAGGAATGCCAATGGCTTTATCTTCGATGCGTCGTTGAACACCTCGTTGCCGTCGAGTCTGTATTCATAGGCATTGATGCGCTGGCGCATCATGAGCTTGAACATATAGGTGAAGAGGTTCATCTGTGAACCCACTGCCTCAACAGGATAGTAGAGTCCGGCATTGGCATCTTCGTTGAGGTCGATGATGCGATAGATGTCGCGGCGCCAAACCACGTCCTCGTCCATAGTGGCAGCGACGGGGAAGGATATCTGAGCCCTCGTCGTGATGTTCTGGGCGTTTGAGGTGGTCTGTTGCTGCTGTTTGCGGCGTGCGGCAGGCTGTGCGTTCGCCATTCCGGTGAGGCAAGCTGCGAATATTATTAGAAATATCTTCTTCATATATCGTATATAGTTTTTCTCATATTGTTATTTCACGATGACCTCCATCGACGAAGGCAACGTTCGCTTGATGCCGTCAGGACCTACTGCAGTGACACGGCTGATATAGAAGCGGCGGTTGCGGGAGAGTCCGCGGAAGGCATTCTTCTGGCGTTCCGAGAATGAAGCTCCGGCAGAAGCCATAGGAACGGCATTTCCCATATTGTCGAAGAATACTGTCTCGAAGCTGAGCACCTTGAACTGAATATCGAGGAGTCCGTCGTCGATTGCAGCCTTCACTTCGTGAGAACCCATAAGCGATGCCTTGGCGAGTCCGCCGCCACGATAGCGGTTGGTGCCGATGGCGAGATATGCCGTCGGATCCGGCAGTTTGCGCACGTGGAACGTGAACTGTCCCATCTGGCGCGGATGACCGGTGGTGGTCGACATCACTGTGATGGTGACGTCCTTGCCTACTGCTGCAGGACGGGCGATATACTTGCCCGGTCCTACCGGCTGCAGCGTACCGCCGCTCATTGATGCCGTCACTTTGTTGAGAGGCACTCCTGGGATGCTTATGCTTATAGGGTTTGTATATCCGGCATAGAGCACGTTCATGAGGTCGGCAGACACCGTGGCGCTCGGATCCACTACAGTATACTTCTGTGTGAAGTCACGACGAATCACGTCGCCCTGTCCGTTCTGCATCGTGATGTATCCGGCGAGATTGAACTCGCCAGTCCGTCCTGTCACTATCTCATAAGTGTTGTTGCGCAGGTTCATCTGTCGTCCGCCGATGTAGATCTTCGGCTGCTGTGTGGTGTCTACGGCAGCCATCACTATCTGGGCAGAGAACTTGTCGCCACGCACGATGGTCTGTGCGTTGGGAATTACGAATGCACTGAGTTTGTTCACTCTGATATCCTTCATGTCAATGTTTGCCACGAGAGTGTGCAACACTTCACCTTCGGCATAACGCACGTCGTTCTGCAGTTTGGTGAGAAGCGTTACGGCAGCAGCCACCGGCATGTCTTCAAACATATACTCCTGCCAGTTCTTGCCCATTGTCTTGGCATTCTTGGGGAGTGTGGTCGACAGGTTGCCGGCGATGATCTTATGCTGTGAGGCATCTGGCACCATCTTCAGGATGCGTTCACGGAAGGAGTTGATGGCATCGAAGAGTTTCTTGCCTTTTCCCGTACCGGGAGCGAGCATCACATGACTGGCTGCCTCGAGGTCGTCCTTTCTTTCTATGTTATGGATGTCACCGTCTGCACCGTCTGCCTCGCGCACGATCTCCACCTTCAGTTCCTGAGCGAAGTTATACAGAGAGTCGCTCATGCGCTTCACTGCCGTGGCCTTTTCAAACCACTCACGCACCTTCTCAGGGTTGCTCTTCATCTGCTCGGCAAAATTGCCGTAGATGCTTTGGTTCTCCTTCGCCGAGTTGTCGGTTGAGCGCTGCAGGCTCTCCTCCACGATGGAGAAACCGTCGAGCACCTGTGTCGAGACGTTCATCGCGAGCATTGCCATCAAGACGACATACATGAGGTTGATCATCTTCTGGCGAGGAGATATTGGTCTTTTCTTTATTGCCACTTTTATGCTGTTTAATAATCAAGGATTTGTCTTTATTGCTGTGGGGTGCCGGGGGCTGCGACACGCATGTTGACGGTCATTGCCTCTATCATGCGGGCATAGATGGCGTTGAGCTGTTCTATCTGCTGTGCCATCTTCTGCAGCTTGTCGTTAATCTGGTCACCCGTACCGATTTGGGCGCTTGCTGCCTTAAGCTGCATCTCGTATATCTTGCAGATTCCGGTGAGCGTGCGGTTGAGGTTTTCCATCTCCTCTGAATCGCGGGTGAGGTGCATGCTCTGCTCCGACACCTTCTGTATGATTTCGGTGAGGTTGTTGAGCGACTCCACATAGTTTGTCGTTGCCTCTGCCATTTCCGGAGACACTTGTGCCTGCTGTGCCACCCACTGCTGCATGTTCACAGTCTGCGATGCTGCCATTGCAGCTGCTCCGGCAACTGTCGCCGCATCCTGTCCCTCGCCGTCGGCTTCCGATGATGGCGTTGGCTGCGCTGCAGCTGCTCCGGCTGGCATTCCGCCGCCGATGATTATCGTTCCGCCGCCGTTCACGCCTGCCATGGCAGCAGGCTGTACCATTGCCGGTTGTGTTGAGAATGGTTGTGAGTCGGCATTCTCTGCTGCCTCGCGGGCTTCCATATCCTCCTTATACTCTTCTTCTATCTCTTCTTTGGTGACGTGTGTCGGCAGGTCCTTACCGTCGGCAGTCTTGTCGAACGGACGGTCGAAGGCTGAGATGAAGAACACTATAACCTCTGTTCCCATTCCGAGGAAAAGCATGAAGTTTGCTCCCGGCAGGTGGGTGAGTTTGAACAGAGTACCGAGGATAACGATAGACGCACCCCAACTGTAAGCGTAGTTCATGAACGTCTGTCCAGGTACGCTATCCAACCACTTCTGCAAGCGGTATATCACGTTAAAATTGCTGTATACTGTCATTTTTTCTTCTTACTCCCTTTTTGTTTAGAACTTGTTGTACTTGCCAGACTTCTCACGCAGCGGAAACCGATATAGCTTCTTGGCTGGTTCTGGTATTCCCATGTGCGCCATGCCGAACGGATATACGACTCAGGGTCTTTCCACGAACCGCCTCTCACGCTCTTCTTCTTCATCTTGTACGGATCTTCTATCGCCGCATTGTAGGAAAGCTGCGGATTGAGGTCGTTCATGGCGGTCACTCCGGCTTCGGTATATATCGTGCTTGTCCATTCTGCCACATTTCCCGCCATGTCATACAGTCCGTTTGAATTGGCGGAGTATATCCCCACGCGGCTCGTTATCAAGTTGCCGTCCTGGGTGTAGTTGCCGCGGTCTGGTTTGAAGTTGGCATAGAAGCATCCGCGGTCGTTCTTCACGTCGCGGTTCTCCCATGGGAATTCGTTTCCGTCTTTTCCGCGCGCCGCATACTCCCATTCTGCCTCTGTAGGCAGACGGTAGCGCTGGATGTATTTCGCCACGCCTCCGAGTCCTTTGAGCAGATAGTCGGTACGCCATGCACAGAAGGCGTTTGCCTGCTCCCAGGTCACTCCCACCACAGGATATTCGTTGTAGGTAGGACTGCTGAAATAGAGGCGCATGTATGTCTCGTTGTCTGAGTTCTGAAAATCGTTCACCCAGCATGTAGTGTCGGGATATACGTTCACGATGTAAGTGTTGAGGAAGTCCCACGGACCGGTGAGCTGTCTGTTGATGGTCTGTCTCACTATCCTTCCCTCATCGTCGATATATGCCGTATCCTTTGAAATCATCACCACCTCGTCCGGGTTCACCTGGACGTCGGTGTTTAGATTGCGCTCTGATGGATTCAGACGGTTACGGCGCTTTGCCGCCGTAACGTAGTCGTAAATCTCGTAGCGGTAGTTCATCTGGCTGGCGTCGAGCATCTTCTCACCGGTCACGGGATTGGTGACATAAAGGCTCTCTATGGCACGCTGCTCGTCTTCGTTCGGCTTGCGCGGAAGAGCCTTTTTCCAGTTGAGGTGTGGGGTCACGGGGTCACCGTTCTTGTCTTCGGTAATCATATACGACTCGTCGCCGCCGTATGAAGGGTCGGCGAGACGTGTTCTGAGGATTGAGTCGCGCACCCAGTATACAAACTGTCGATACTCGGAATTGGTTATCTCCGTGTCGTCCATCCAGAATCCGTCCACTGATATTTCCTTCACAGGGGTCTGCTTTCCCCAGAGGCTGTCCTGCCTCTCGAGTCCCATCTTCAGGAAGCCTTTCTTCACAAGGGTCATTCCGAACGGCGTCGGCTCGGAGAAGCCTCTGCCGCCTCCTGTTCCTGTCAGCTCGCCTCCCCTGCCGGTTGTGGCCATCTTTCCGCCGAAGCAGCCCGTAAATAGGGTTGCCACGCAGATCAGGGCTGCGATCACAATGCTATTCTTCATTTTCATATTTCTTTTTCCTATATTCTTTATTATATGTATCTATTCAGCAAGAGCGTCCCCTCTTATTGCCGCCAGCGTTTTGCCAGCCGTTTCGCATCACAGGATTCTCACGCTCTTGTGCTTGTTCTTGCCTTTCTTGAAGAGGTTGAGGTCGGTCTGATAACTGACCATCAGTTCATGGCTGCCGTTGCCCAAGCTTATCGCTGAGGTGTACATCTCGTAGCTGTAGCTCAGGTTGATGCCGTGGAACGATCCTCCGATTAGCGCCGTGACGGAATTCGTCGGACTGTATGACACTCCGGCATACATGAGTTTTTTCTCGTTAGTATACACTATCCTTGCGGATATGTCGGCACGGTATGCCTTAGTGTCTGTGCGCACGAGCACCGACGTAGGTATTGTAACAAACGGATTTCGTAGCTTTATATTGTATCCGCCCGTCAAATAATATGTAGGATCTATCTGCAGCTCGTTGGTCTCACCGAGCTCCACGAGCGGAGAAGTGAGGTGCTGCGCCGAGACTCCGGCATACCATCGGCCATGTGTGTAGTAGACACCTGCCGCCAGGTCCATGGCGTTTCCCTTCACATCGGAAGTGGCGAATGCCGGGTCGTTTGACTCGCCCAAATCCACTTTCGAGCCATCAAACTGTTCGTTGAGGAATCCGAATTGTGCGCCCACGCTTATATTGCCGCCAAAGAGCTTGTGCTTATAAGCATACTGCAGGGCTATGCGCTGGTGGGTGAAAAGACCTATCTGGTCGTTGATGAGAGACACGCCGGCTCCGTGATATGCGCCGAGCAGGAAGAAGGGCATATCAGCACCGAGATACATCGTGCGGGGATTGTTTTCAAAACCTGCCATGTCGAGGGCGTATGCCGCCACGACATTGAGTTTTGGCTGCTTTCCCACCGCTGCCGGGTTGAAATAAGGTTCCATGTCCCAGTAGTGGCTGAACGATGCGTCATACTGCGCCTTTGCCCCTACAGAAAGGAGCAGCGCAAGCGTAATTGTTATGTATAAACGTTTAAACACGTTTACATAACGAGGCTTTATAATATTTATTGTATAGAGGTTCTAAAAAATACTCCACAAGGACACTTCTACACGGCTTTGCATCCTATTTGGCGGCTTCAGAAATCCAGTCGCCGATGTCGGAGAGCACTTCTTCTGAAATAGTGGTCTCTATCTTGGCATAGTCGAGCGGAGAACCGCTTTCTGACGGCTGGAAGAAATGGTTGAGCTTGGAATACGTCTTGAAAAGGCTCTTTGCCCTTACGGTCTTGCTGAAAAGAGTCTCCGCTGCATGGAAGTTTATTGTTGAGTTCACCTGCTTGTCGTTGTCGCCAATGAGAAGCATCACCGGACATTCCACTTTGCGGATATCCGCTGCCGGGTCGTATTTCAGATAGGAGATGAGCCATGGTGAGTCTATCTGCTTCACCACGCCAACGAGGTTGGCACGGAGTTCGGGCAGGAGGTCGATATCTGCCGTCAGCATCGGAACGAGTGCTTCGGGAGTTTGTGCAAACTTGTTCTGCTGTCCCGACATCTTGTATCTGAACACTCTGCCCAATGCTGTTGCGTATTTTTCGATACTTGCCTCATCGAGACCGGAAACGGCAAGCAGATCCCGGTTTTGTATCAGCAGCACACTGTCGCCACGCAACACGGGACCGGCGAGTGACACCACGAAGTCTGCCTTGCCTTTGGCGGCAAGCATATAGCCGATAATGCCTCCCTCGCTATGGCCGAGCACACCTATCTTGCCGAATTTCTTCGTGCTCCTCAGATAGTCTATTCCTGCCTGGGCGTCGAGCATGTTGCTCTGGATGGTGACCTTCGTAGGATCGCCTGTCGACTTGCCCACTCCACGGTCGTCATAGCGCAGCGTGGCTATGCCGCGACGGGCGAGATAGTCGGCTATCACAAGGAAGGGCTTGTGACCAAGGATTTCCTCGTCGCGGTCTTGCTGTCCGCTGCCGCTTACCATGATAACGACCGGCATCCCTGCCTTGAAATTCTTTGGATATGTAAGCGTACCGCCCAGCCAGGCTTCTCCGCCTTCCGTTGGAAGACCAGTCTTGCCGTCGACGCCCTTGTTCTGGAATGCCACCTCCTGCATGGTATAGTCGAAAGGCGGCTGCGGAGTCTGCGGACGGTTTACTTTCACCTCGCCGCGTTTCAAGTTCAACGGGAATGAGTAGCCCATCTGTGAGAATGTGCCAAGAATCTCCTCGCCCTTGAGCTTTCCTGTATATTGCGCCCGAAGCTGGGGCAGCTCGATAGACAAGGTGTCTTCTTGCAGACATTTCACCTCTGCCGGCAGTCCCGTGGCCCCCTGGTCCGGACTGTCCATGGTAACGGTGCCGTCGGCATTGATATGGAAAACGATTGTCAATTTTGACGGACCTGCTTCAAGCAGTCCGTTCCACGCTCCCTTTATCCCCTGGGCATTCGCCAGCAGCGGCATAAGGACAGACAGGCATAGGAATATGTACTTTTTCATGGTTCACAGTTGTTTAGATAATTCAACATTTGCTCTGTATGCATATAAACTCCCAACCGCCTGACGACAGAATTGGGGTAGAATATGCGACAGCTGTGGGCAAAGATATAAAAAAAACAGAAAGCAGCAAACTATTGTGAATTAGAAACAGGCAAAAGACGCCTTATAAAAAGCTAAAGACTGCAAGCAGTTATTAAAATTATACATTAAACGGCCTAATGACCGATTTGGGGTTAACACGGATTTCCCCCTTCACTTTAGGGGAAACCATACACAGGCATATAGTTTCCCCTTTGCGGCAGAGAGCAAGATTACGTATCTTTGCAGCAGAAAAACAAGTAATAACCCTCAAAAAAATCTGGATTATGAAACGTACATTATTAGCAATCGCAGCGGCAATCGTGATGATAACATCCGCGAACGCCCAGAGACTTACCAACATTCAGGCTGAAGCCAGCTTCATCACCGACAAGATGATGGTGGAACTGGGATTGAGCAAGGCTCACCGCAACAGCATCCTGAGCATAAACCTCTCATATCTCAACGGCATAAACAGCTATCGCGACATCGATGCCTATGGATGGCAATACCGCAACAAACAGCTAAGGCGTATAATGTCGCCAAAGCAATGGAGAAGGTTCTGCGAGTCGTATTACTTCTACCGTCCCATCAGTTGGCGTGACAGGGCATACGTACACAACATCTACGTGAAATATCCTAAACACGACTGCCGCCCTTGCCACCACCGTCCGCACTACTACGACAGGCACTGCAAGCACTATAAGCACGACAAACACTGGAAGCACCACAAGAAGCACGACAAGAAGCACGACAAGCACTATAAGAAATATGACAAACATCACAAACACTACAAGGACAGAGATGATGACTGACACGACGGCAGCCACATAGTCCGAACATGAAAACCTATCAATGAATGAGCCATAACAAATAGCGATATAGGGAATCCGCAAAGATTATCCCATATCGCTATTTTCATATCATATTCAAAAATGCTGGATGTCTCTTTCAATCCTCATATCCGCACCAATAACTAACGATTTGTGCCAGACATGACATTTTCCCGAACTTATCAGGTGGAAATACACAAACTACAGAGGGAACTTACAACTTTTCTGAAAGTTATTTTCACTCACTCTTTCAAGAAAAACAAGTCTGTTCATCGCATCAGACACTTAGATACGGACTTGTCGTAAGAATCATCAAGTGGTAAAAGCCCGAAAAAGCGGTATAGGAATCTCATAAAAATTCCTTCAAGAGAGTCACAAGACAAATCGCATTCCTGACATAGTTTTAATTTGCAGTTTTTTCCATCATAACATATATCTTCTATTGAATCTGAAGCAAAACGACTTTTCGTTTCTGAAAGAAATGTTCTTAGCAAATCATATCCTTCTATAAAGTTTTTTTGTATTAGGTCGAATATAAGTTGAAACATCCATCTGATTAACATTTATTGTTTTGTATCATGCTTTAATTTATTTGCCATAAAATCCGTTTGGACTCATCTTTGCCCAACAAAGATACATTTCCTTGTAATTGTCCTATATAAATTCACGTATTACACGAATGTCTTTATCGGTAAGTATGCCACGTGCCTTTACTATGGTATCACCATTGCCTTTTACAAAAAACTTCGCGGAACCTATTTCGGTCAGTTTCCTGTCACTGGCATGTACGTGCATAGCTTCAATGACGCAATGCGAAGTGAAGTAAAGAAAGTATCCAGAAACTTTGAAATCAAAATATTTAGGCATACGACTCCTCCATGTATTTCTGATTCTTCTTCCAATAGCCTTCAACGATACTTAATTCCACATCGTCCATTGTGGTTTCCAATACCTCACCTTTTGGAGACATAAGCAATGCGTGATGTGGTTCTTTAAGGTCTAACACACGTATGTTGAAGTCGTCTGTCTTCGAAAATGCATAGCCGCAAACTATCATGTCTGCTGCGGAACTCACCTTTAATAAATCGTCATTGTTCATAGTCTCCGATTTTTACAGTTTGGATGTTTTTTAAGAAAGTCTCTGGCTTGATATAGAGGTTCTTGAGTATTGGCACCAAGTCAATATACTCTTCCGTTATGCCCATACCCTCATAGTCTGCCATAACTACTATATAGCCGTCATCCCACGATTTTACGTCCACATACTTTTTCAATATGCTTGGAGTGCGGAAACGAATGTTGTAGTCGGCATATCTGAATGAAGTCATGTCGCCTTGGTTTGACAACACAGCCTGTGTTGCAGTTTTTGCCGTATTCATAAATTCACCTCCTTAATCTTTTTGTTAGAATATAAAACTCTGTAGCAAAGATAATGCAAATTAAAGACAATACAAAATGTATTCGTTGATTTTTACTATCCATACATCATAATACGACATCATTACCACGCACAGGTAACATCATTACCACGCACAGGAAATATCGTTACCGCGTATCTGTAATGATGTTACCATGCCTTGGTAATAACCGTTATCTTTGGCATCAATCTGTTAATATTCGGCAGACAGCTGTAACCGGCTGCTTCTACCGACACATAAACGCAAAAGGGCTGGACTCCTTGCATGGGATCCAGCCCTTTCTGTTTTTGACTTAGCACCACGACGCTCATCGTAAATCCGAGCCAAATGAGGTACAGCGGTGAACACATAGCGGCTATGGTAGCATGAGAAAAGCGACAATGAATGTCCTCTTGCCAGAATGTATGGAAGTAATCGCCGTCACCGACATTAGTGCTATTCAACATGCTTTTTTATGTCTTTGTATGCTTCTTCGTTAGTCATAATGTTACTGATTTTAGTTATTCGGCGCAATGCCACAAGCAGATTCTCCAAGCAGTTCTCATCTTGAATCTTCACTTCTCGCGGCTTACATCCCTGTGCCTCGCCCACGATTCCGGCCTTTTCCAACTGGTCCATAAGTCTGACCGCACGGTCGTAGCCGATAGACAAGCGCCGTTGAATCAACGAGGCAAAGCCCGACCGCATTGTTACGATTATGCGTGCAGCTTCCTCGAACAGAGGGTCGAGCGAACTGCTGTCTATGACATTTTCTGAGTCAAGACCCATTTCTACATGCATATCCTTCATTTGATTTTTCTCCATTGTTTTGTTTTTTTTTATAGAATATTCTTGTAATTATAGCATAAAAGCAATGCTCATGTCGTCCTTGCTGACTGTCCTGCTGTAATGAGAGAGCACATCCGGTAATTGTGTAGTAACTTTTTCTATACCATCATCGCAAACAGATTGGCTGGCTCCACTCGTTAGCTTTGTTGAGCACAACGCACCTGCCGTCACCGATCTGAAGTGTCCGAGTAGTGTGAAGCAAATTGTGAATTGCTCCACCGCTTGGTGCCGACAAAGTCTTTTATCTTGTTCTGGAGAATGTCATTGAATGTTATCTTCTTTGGCATATTGGCTGTGAGTTATATCCTTTTTATCAAATACAATATTACATTTAAACAGATTGGGGAGGGTGAGCGAAATCTACTTGTTACATGGGAGCGTCTGAGTACCATGGATCGTCACACAAAATTCTTGAAGAAAGCGAACCTTGCCAGTTAAGGATGGTGCCTGTAGCTTTGGAGATATCAATCCAGATGCTGACGGCTTCTTTTGACCTGTGTCTTTTGAACTTTTCCATATCCTCAGGACGAACAACAAGTGAACTTATCAAATGGCGTTCTCTTTCTTCATCTTCCTTGATGATAGTATCCTTGAAAGTGCTTAGTTTTTCCTTGGCTTCTGCTATGAGTTGCTTCACTTTTTCTTCGTCTATACCGTCTGGATAAAAAAAACCTAAACAATTCCTGATGGCATCTATATAGCCACAACCTTTTATCGCATAGTAAAGCTCGCGATAGTACACAAAGTCGTTCTGGCTATTATCCAACACACATGCAAAGATGCGCTCTTTCCATGTGTCGAATGCAGGTTCAGCGTAAGAACTATATTCTAAACTGTATTCATTTACCCAATTTCTATTATCACATATCAACACGACGTGCTTTCCTGAAGCAGCAAGCAGTTTCTCTGCCAGGAGAATCACATGGTCATATCCGTTTTGCAGCCCACTACCACTGTATAGAATGACGAACGCTTTCTGTGGTATGGATGTCAGCATAGGGATTTGCGCTTCCAAATCGGCTAAATTCTTTGAATTAAATCTAAGTGGTCTTACCATTCCCTTACCAAAGATATTTTCGCCTATTACGCATGTTAGCTTAATCTCCTCGTTTCTATCTTTCCATCCGCAAAATGCCACAAGTGGCTTTTTGCGTGGAAGCAGGAAGTACTCCTCAAGAACCATTTCGTGCTTATCATATGTGAAGACATGCAGCTCGTCTTCCGGCAACAGACAGTTGACACACTTCTCTGTCATATCCTTGTCCTCCACAGCCACTTCTCCATTCAGACATTTCTCCGAGAACTCGCGGAAGAAGTCTCTGTCCAGCAGTTTTGAGACTTTCAGCAGCAGGTCGGTGTCGAGACTCGTCTTTCCAAAAATCTCGTATGTGGCAGAGCTGGACTTGCACAAGTCTTTGGCAAAAGCCGTTACTGAAGGGTACTTTGCCTTTACTTCCTTCAGGATCTCTTGTCCTATATTATATTTCTCCATTGAATTGTATTATTATGTATGTTTATATTTCCAGTTCTCATTGGTCAGAACCATTTAAAATCCTTGTCAAACAAGTTGGATATTGGTTTGAATAGTCTGCACAGGATAAGTCCGACGACTATCAAGCCTATACGCACTAATGCAGAGCCGTCCATCGTGAATCCGAGCCAAACAAGGTACAGCGGCGAACACATAGCGGCTATGGTTATCAGCATCATTAGTGATGCGAGGAATGTTTTAATGCCCATATTTCAATTATTTTATGGTATAGTTGTACAATGGTCGCAGACTGTCACCGGCTATCTCGAAAGCCACAATGTCGCGAGCGTACTCGTTGCTTCCTACTTTAGCAGAGAGGAAGAACACGTAGGAGCGATTGCCGTATTCATCGTCAAGACTTACAATCTTCTGCACTTCATGGTGGCTGTAATCATCATTAGGATGGGCAAGTTGCAGCAAAGGTCTATGCTCCTCGTGCAATTTGCCATCTTCTGATTTGAATTTCACCACACAGTCAATGTCGGGTGCGGTTCCGCCTTCGCCTGTATTATGCCAGACAGCTGTCACGAGACTGTCGTCAGAGACTATTGTATGGTAAGTCTCGGTAGAGTCAGACTTACCATAGCTCTTATCGAGACTTGTATCGGAAGACTTATTCAAACATGAAGAGCATATAGACAATGCCAACAAGGCTATGCTACAAAGCTGGAACATCCTTTTCCCATTCCTCATAGTTTCCATTAGACATATATGCCCGTTTCAGTTTTTCATCTTCAAAATCACTCGTAAACATACATTCTGCCAAAACCTCACCATTATCCTCTGCGTATTCGGGGTCGAACACAAGTCCTGGGAGAGTAAGCGGTTCTTCCTGTCCATATATGTACGAACCGATATAGACGTATTCTTTGGGAGGTTCTACCTTATCTTTATCTAAAAATACATCTCTTTCGCGTGCAAAATCAGAGTACTCGTCTTCGTATCCTTCGAAATCGTTTAGTTCCCACACAAAGCAAAGCTCGTACATCAACCATTCGAAGAAGAAACGTTCGTTGTTTGCTTCAACAAAGTGGCTATGCGTATCCTCTTGATAAAACATAGGATATAACTTCGGCTCAAACATCCAATTCTTACTTACTTCTTTGACAGTTTCCAGAATTTGCTCTTTAATGTGCTTGCTCCAAAGGCTGGCAACGCAATAGGCATTGTCTTTCTTTACTTTCAGATATATTTTCATGTTCTTTTCGTTTAGACCTTTATTCTGATGGAGGAAAAATCTGATTGATGACGATTTTATTGTTGTCGTCAAGATACACTCCGTCTATATCACAAGAAACAGAGACAAAATCATAATCGTCTCTATTACTTGAATAGCAACCCATTCTTTCCCAAAATTCCTCGTGGAAGGCTTTCATTATCTTCTCGTATAGGTCTGGAGCCTTCTCCTGCAACCAAGGGTCGAACTTCTCCCAATAGTCCTCTTCCTCCATGTCTTTGAGAATTGTATCTTGGGCTTCTTTCCATAATGCCAGCAACTTATCCGCTTCCTCGTCAGAGAATTTGACAGTAGCTCCGTTATTATCCCAATTTAAATATATTTCTGCATCAATCTCTTTCATTGCCAGTTGTATTGTTTAGTTACTTTATGACTGATTACTTGCCAGCCACTCTTTTGCAAGAGTGGTGGCAAATGTATAGAAGTCTGCCATGTGAGCATCGTCCCACAGCTCTTCGTTGTTTTGAAGATACTCCTGCAGTTGTTCTCTCAACTCTTGGTCCTCAGTCCGTTCAAGAACCACTCGGATGAGTGTAAGTGCACGGATGTCTCCCAAACCTTTATGTATCATATTCTTTTCTTTTCAAGACACGATTTCTCGCCATGGCAGAACCCGAGCAAGCTCGGTTCTGCTCATCTGGCTTATCGAAATCCTTCGTTTTTAGTTATTTTCTTTTTTACGAATCTCTTGCAGAATAGCTTCGCGCATCCACCATACGGCATACGAGGCAAACTTGAAGCCACGCGACTTGTCGAACTTGTGGCTGGCACGTAACATTCCGTAACGACTGGCTGCAATGAGTTCTTCGTCAGAGAGTCCCTTGTCCACATACTGCCTTGCCACAGCCTTGACAAAGACAGAACCGAGTTCTGCCAACTCGTTCTCCGCATTGGAGTCGCCCTGCTGGATGAGGTCGATAAGACGCAAAGCCTCATCGTTGTCGATGATAGGCTTCTTTTCACTGTTTGTTGTTTCGTTTTTGTTCACCATATTTCTTTATGTTTTAAAATGTTGTCGCGCGAATAGTATCCCTTTTTTCTGAAATAAAAAAATCAGACCATAGAAAATCAACAAAAAATCAACTTTTTGTTGCAATCATATCTTATTCAAAGATAGTGCAAGGTGAATGCAGAACGTCAAGCTTGCTTGAACGTTATGCTGAGCCGCAGCCTATCTTATTCAAAGATACTGAATATGGCTTGGATAATCCAACCGATAATCATGAATGCGAGTTGTATGATACTTATCAGTATGTAGCCGCCAAACACAACTATCAAGATACCACATAGAAAGAGAAACATGTCTCATGTCTTTTAAAAAGTTTTGCCTACTCCCTTTGCAGCGTTTCGGCTTCCTCTGTTATTATCTCGACAACTGCATCATCGTAAATCAACCTTATACTCATTGAAATAGATGAAGCCGTCCTTCCAATGCTCACAGTTCCACTTGTGGATGTCATCAACAGTAAGAGTGTCACGTTTCAAGACACGTGCGAAATAGGCTAATGCCTCATCCATACTGTTGAACCGCTCGTAACCACACAAAACCGGCTCTTTCAAATGAAAGTCCACACTGACGCGTGTCGGGAAATATTTCCCCTCTGCATCATTTGTTGCATAAGTCTCATCGCAATAACTTTCCACCATATAGTATATGGTCATACCTTCATAGTGGCTTTCAAGCGAATGTCGGAAGTCTGCCGTCACCCAATCTTCCTCGGCTTCAATACTCAATGAATTATCTACGAACTCACATTTTATAATGTTGCCCCGAAGATATTGTTCTTTGGTATCTACTCCGAGACTATACACCATACTTGCGTAAGATACAGACTTGTCTTTACCCTCTTCAAGCAGTTTTTTGTTTAGGAGCGTCCTATACTGGTCATATATCTCTTGAAGGTCATTTGGTTTGCCTTCAATGCGATAGTATACTGTGGTCAAATACTCCAAAAGCATGATTCTTTTTTAAATGTGACTTTCTTTTGTAGCGCACACGAGGCGTAATCTCATAGGTTATTCCTTCGGAGTCACAAGACTATTGAAGTCGCGAGTCTCAAACTGAGCGGACTCATAGCCTTGGATGTTGAAGTCCGGATAATTGTTGTACTTGTTCTTTGGCACTATAATCTTTTCGAGAGATGTGCAGCCGATAAGCATCGTTGCGTTTATTTCACCAGCACAGCATGTCAATGACGGCTGCTCAAACTCAATCGTCTTTAGTGAAATGCAGTCGGCAAACGCCATTTGCTCCACAATCTTCACATTCTTGTTTAGATATACAGACTCCAGATGCTTGCAACTTGCAAAAGCTTTGTCATAAACAAGACATTTGCCTCCATCACTTATCTCAATGTTGAGACTCTTCAACCCTGAGTTTCTGAACGCTGACTTGTCGATAATCTTCAGGTGACTTGGAATATTTATCTCTTCCAAAGCTTTGCAGCCAGCAAAGGCACCTTCCCAAATCTTGCCCAACGTTTCAGGCAAGATTATCTCCTTCAAACTTTCACAAAGTGCAAAACACTCTTTGCCGATGAATTCTACTCCAGGCATTGTAACCTTGAAGAGTTTGCGGCAGCTTGCGAAAACTCTTGTGCCCAAGTCGACAACAGATTCTGGCAACACCACATCATGAAGATTGTCTAGTCCTTGGAATGCCTCGTCACAGATTGCCTTCACACCATCTTCCACTTCAACGAACTCCGGATTGCCGAGTACTCTCAACAAGCGAAGTCCATCCTCGCTGTAGATTGGTCCAGAACACTTATTGCGTCTGGCTTTCTTGATTATTGCCTGATCTTCTTTTGTCAATCCTGTATTCATATCTTCTGTAGTATTCATATTCTTTACTTATATTGTCATAACTCTATTTTGCTTAAGAGAATAAAACTGGGTGCAAAGGTAATGCTTTTTTGCCTTTGCACCCAGTTTAGTTATTCGGAAGAACCGGAATGTGATGCCGGAAAATCAGGAAAGATGATTATATAGAGACTGGCTTTTTCCAAATTTTGCCCAAAGGCGCATTGCCAGACTTCTGTTCAATAATATTTATCTGATATCTACCGCTAATGACTTCCTTATTGTTGTAAGAAGGAGGTGTCATTTGTATAGACGCCCAGCCAAAATTATTAAAATCATATAGCTCAGTAATGATTTTCTGTATTGTAGCTTTGAATGTGGACGCTAAAGTACCTTTTTCATCTTTGTCCAACAAGTGATTAGCCCATGCTGGAACTATAACGATATTCCACAGATTTGTAAAGTAACGTGGATCAATAGCATGACCCCAAATGTGTGAAATGATAAAGTTTCTGAAGTGCTTTTTGTTTGTTGTTGTTCCAAGGTCATACCCTGTACGGTCCTTAATCAATTGGCACACTCTGGTATTGCCATTGCCACCTCCACAAGTGTTTTCACCACATTCTTTATTCTTACCCCTTGCTCCTTCTTGATAGATAACACAGAGACGCTGAGATGCGTTTGGAAGCTTGAAATATACTATACCTACTGTTTGGTCACACTCATGTACACCATCTGCTGCGTTTGTCGGGTCTTCTTTCGAAGTGTATCGTGCAGGAAGATACTTGACTTCTTTGTCTTTAAAAGCAGGATCTACCACCTTTTGTTGGCAAATGTATTCTTTAATCTCTTCAAATCTTTCTGCCACAAGGTCGGGAGAGAAAAAGTAAGACGATTCTATTGCCAACTTTACAAACTTCTCTTCTTTAATATACTCTATTAATGAATCCATACCATCTACTTTTGGATTTTGTGAATTGTTAATTGAAATGCGTACAGAAGATAGGGCATTTCGAATTCCATTCAATATCGCATTATCTTCTTTGCTTAATCTTTTTTTACCATAGACAATGGTTTCAACGAACTGTCTATATTTCTGAAGATAAGACAAGCGGTTAAGAGTAGTCTTAAGATTGTTTTTCTCATCAATCTCAGCTTTCCACTCTTCAAAAAGTGCATTCACATACAAGCGGTCATTTTCTATTGCGAAAACACCAATAAGATCTAAATACAAATAGTCTTTGCCATTGCATTTATATTTATCTTGTGGACAATAAGCTCCAACAGACTTTACGCCCTGTTTAAGCAACCATTTTTCATAATCCTTTCTAAAGATAAATTGACTAGCTTTTTTGGCCATAATTCAATATCATTAAAATGTTAATATTATTTATATAAAAGTATTATTCTTCACTCACTTCCCTCAGCTTCTCCCACAGCTTCACCATCGCCAGCGTGTCGAGGCAGCAGTAGTCGAGCAATGCCCGACGAGCCTTCTTTTGCTTTTCCGGCTCCATAAACTGTATCTGAGGATAAATGCTCATTGCCTCGCCGCCGTTCTGAACACCACCACTGAGGTTGTGATAGTCGAGCTCCGGATCATCGGGGAACAATGCCGGGAGCACCTTCTTGATGGAGAACGAGCCGTTCATGGCAGGCATATAGTAATAGCCGGCACGAAACGGGTCGAGAAGGTCTAAGATGTGCGATTCGATGTTGAGAAGATGTGGTGCCAGGTCGGGGAATGCCTCTGCCAGTTCCTTCAGACGAGTACACTCGAAAGCCTTGTTGTAGGCTGTAGTGCAGACGTTGAGCGGAATGTCATTGCAAAGTTGCTCGGCAAGGGCACGGCGAGGGTCTTCGCCCGATATGCCGAGAAACTCACGATGCTTCAGTTCGCCTCCTTCATGCTCTATGTAATGAAGCGAATACTGAAATGTGACCTGCTGGTATGGATGCGTGCCCTGATACTTCGGTATCACGGTCTGCTCGGTCTCGAAGTCGAGGAAATAAAGCGGATAGGAGAGCTTCTTCAAAAACTCACCGATAGCCTTCTTGTTGATATAGGAAGTATTGCCTAATGTGCATTCCAACTGCAGCTGCTGTAGGTCTGTAAGCTTCTCCTGTCTCATATCTTCCAACGACAGACGGCCTTCGTTCATGTGTTCCAATGCCTTCTTGAAAGACATGCGGTACAGATCGAATACTGATGGTGAAGGGATGATATTGTTGCTGCAATAGTTCCAGAACGCACATGCGTAGGGCTTGCGGCAATGTTCAGCCAGATGCTGCTTAGGTTCTGCGCCTTCAAGCACCTTCTTTGCGGCCTTGGTTTGGACTGCGACTTTGGCATATTCTTCGGCAACGGCTTCGCTGATGTCGTTTATGCGGAAGAATCCCTTTACATCGAGTTTGCCGTCAAGCACATATTCGTTATCAATGTTTACAAGATAAGTGCCAGTGATGTTCAGTCCGCAATTGGTGAGCACATATTTCTGATATGCCACATCCTGTGCATACACTTCCAGCTCCTTCAGGTCGGTGCTGCTTTTCACCTCGTAGATGGCATAGCCATGTGGAGTCTTGTGCAGCAGGTCGACGGCGCAATAGCATCCGTCGTATATAAACGCCGCCTCGGCAATATTCTCAGCACCTTCGGCAAGAGCTTTCTGTGTGGCTGCAACCATCGCTCCGAGGTCGAGGCGCTGTGTTCCGTCGACAGCTGTCTTGTAGGTGGTTGCCTCCACGAAATCGCCGAACAGACGCTTAGCCAGTTCGCCCACTTCGGTACCTGCGTCGAAACGTGCCTGCGTCAATGGGTCGATAACCATTTCTTCTGACTTGTACTGCTTCAGCCACAATGCCTTGGGACATTGGCAATAAGTGATGTATTTTGACTTTGATAAATTTGCCATAGGCTTTTATATATTTATCTTAGTTATTTTTTGCGTATAATATAAAAATACGCTCAAAGTTACAGAATATTGATTAAAAGACAAAATAAATGCTCGTTTTTTTTTATATAAAAGACAAAAAAGCGGTATAGGTGACTATTCCTAAAATTAGTTGACAGAATTGGATGCGATTAACTAATTAGGTTTACTACTTTTATTCAGTTCTCTGTTTTACTTTACAAGTTCTGTTAGTTGAACTGATTTGTTTTACAAGATTTCATCAGTAAACTGATTTGCTTTACTACCTTCTCGCATTCCAATTGCAAAGTTAATGATTATTCCTTTGATTAGTGCAAGAAATAAAAATATTTCGTAATTTTGCTGTCAGAAGCCGAAGAGGAAGCGAGCTCTGCTGAGGAGCAACTCGCCAGCAATAGGTTTCTGCATCACACTGAAATAGTGGTATGGGCGTTGTCTTTCGGGGCAGCGCCCATTATTTTAGGAGATGCTGTATGGCTAAGAAAAACCTATCAGCTGCCTGTGGCAGCAGGTCTGTTACATGGATTGCACCAACACCTTTTTTGTTCTCCAACTTCTGTATGTACCGTTTCGGGAGTCTTGTATCCAATGCTCATATGCGGACGTTCTGTATTATAGAAACGTATGATACGAGTCAGTTCTTCCTTACAATTCTCTATTGACGGTATGCTCATCTTGTAGAGCCATTCTGTTTTGATGATGCCATTGGCGCGTTCTGCAATGGCATTTTCGAGAGGATCACCGCTTTGGGTCATGCTTATCATTATATTATGTGCCTTTAGCTCCTTAACGTATGCAGCACTACAGTACTGGCTTCCTCTATCAGAATGATGGATGAGACGGGATGCTGTTTCATCGTCAATTGTTGCCAGTGCCATACGCAGTGCCTCCAATGGGTATATGGTTTCCAAGGTCGGTCCTACTGCCCATCCCACAATCTTATGAGAATAGGCATCCGTGATAAGCGACAAGTAACACACACCCTCAGTTGTTTCTATGTACGTTATGTCACTGACCCATATTTCGTTAGGTCGCATGGGAACCACATCCTTTATCAAGTTGTCATACTTGTGGTAATGATGACTGGAGTCAGTTGTCTTGTAGTGACGACGTCTTTTCAACTGCACCATCAATCCATTGGCACGGAGCAATTCTATGAACGCATCTCGTCCAGGCATACGATCAGTGGATTCAAACAAGCGTTTGACGATGAGGTATAGTTTGGCACAACCAAGTCCAGGGTTATCCTTACGGTATTCTCTGGCCTTCTCCACTATCATGGTTTCTAAGGCATTATCGACAAAGTCATTGTCTGGATCTTCACGGTTGTAGAACGACTGTCTGCTATAACCAAACAGCCTGCAAAGGGTATTCATCGATGCTGGTGAAGACTCTTCGCGGAGCAGACTTACTGTTTGGTGCCAGATTTTTTTCTTATTGGAATATTGAATCGTTCTTCTGCAAGGTTAATCATTGTGTCGTAGGCATGGGCACGTAGTTTCTCTAGTTCTGCCTCTTTTCTTGCTTTCTTGAGCTCTGCTTTCAATTCTCTGATCTGCTCGTCTTTACTTTTGTTTGCCATAGTGTCATCGTTGTTCTCCTGCAAAGATACTAAACGATTTTCAGAAAGATAACGACCTACCCAAGAAAACAGCACCTGAATGTTGGAAATATGATGTTTCTCAACTAATTCCTCAGGCGTATTCTCGCCTTTAAGGAAATCAAGTGCAGCAAGTACTCGATCTTCTTCATCATGAATGTAGCGAGTGGATTCTACCCATACCCATTCATACTGACCTGTCGCTTCATTTAGGACACGATCTCTTTCACGTTTTACTTTTGTTCTCATACACTTTTGTTTTAGGCATCCAAAAGTGTCAAGTTTTTTTAGGGTAAGTCACTTGATGATATTCCACCAGACGATTGCCCTTATCGTTGCTTCCTTCCAACACTATGTCTTCGTATGTGGTGAGATTCTGCTTTGCCTCTTCTAGCAAATCTTTCAAGGTGCCTGCCCAATTCTCGTTATCTTCTATGCTATCATAGATTCTGTCCATATATCCCTTGCCTTTGATGGCTTGGAACAGTTCGATGAGGTAAGCGAAACGCTTTTCCATACCATCTGCTATGAATATGTGCGCACGTTGGTGCCAGGAGTTGAAGGTAGATACGGCGAACGACTTCAACACCACTCGTCCATTTGGCAGCGTTGGAATATGAATAGGGTCAAGGCATAGCAGCACGACGTGCTTTCCCGACTCCTCCGCCAGTATTTCGGCAATGAGTACATGGGTGTTATAGTCTCTTGCCATAGTACATTTTATCACGACTACCTTCTGCGGCATTTTGGCGAGCGACATCACGCCAAGCTCAAAACGCATCAGTTCTACGGGGTCGAGCCTTATCCTTCTCACCATGCCTTCGCCATATATCTCCTCGCCCTTTTTGCATACAAAACGGGGGAGGTTGCGACTTCGTACACCACCGTAGAACACTACGAGCGACTTTTTGCGTGGCATCAGAAGATATTCTTCCACCACATCCATTGTTTGGCTTGGCAATAATGTATGTAGTTTATCTTCTGGCAAGAGTAGCGAGATGCTGTTTTCTGCCGTCTGCTTGTCTACCACCGCTACTTCTCCGTTCAGACATTTCTCCGAGAATTCTCGGAAGAAGTCTCTGTCCAGCAGCTTTGATACTTTCAGCAGCAAGTCGGTGTCGAGACTTGTCTTTCCGAATATCTCGTATGTAGCAGAGTTCGACTTGCACAGTTCTCTGGCAAAGGCTGCCACTGAAGGAAACTTAGCCTTTACCTCTTTCAGAATCTCTTGTCCTATATGATATTTCTCCTTTGTAGTATTTTATTTATTCTGGTGCAAAGGTATATGTTTTTATGCCTTTGTCCTCTATAGTCATTATCGGACAAACAGGAATGAAGTGTCGGAAAAACCGGAAAAGCCTACAATTGCTCGTCTATGCAGGCCGACTCAATGTTACAGAGATAGCGACAGCGGCTCATGGCAATGTCCTCCACATAGTGGGTATCTTCATCGGGTCGCATCACGAAACGTTCGTGGGTAAGCACATCAGAAATATCTGGCTTGCGTCCGTAGGCTGTGCAAAGCAGGCATCCCCTAATTTCGGGATCAGCAGCAAGCATGCGTGTATCCTCTCCTATAGAGCG
>NZ_NALQ01000031.1:0-67744 GCF_008680225.1 Prevotella sp. LMAG:51
AGCGTGGCAAAGGACATCGCCAAGATTATCGGAGCCAACAGCGCACACGACGGATATATGGAGGGCAACGGATACCAAGTGACGTGGACCTTCGGACACCTGTGCACGCTGAAGGAACCTGAAGACTACACCGCCCTATGGAAGCGGTGGAGCCTGGCGGCGCTGCCCATGATTCCACAACGCTTCGGCATAAAGCTCATCGACGACAAGGGAATAGCAAAGCAGTTCTCTGTCATCGAGAAACTGATGCAGAATGCCGACGGCATCATAAACTGCGGCGACGCCGGACAGGAGGGTGAGCTGATTCAGCGATGGGTGATGCAGAAGGCCAACGCGAAATGTCCGGTGAAGCGCCTCTGGATATCATCGATGACCGACGAGGCGATTCGCGAGGGATTCGGCAACCTGAAGCCGCAGGACGACTACCAGCCGCTGTATCTCGCCGGACTGAGCCGTGCCATCGGCGACTGGATATTGGGAATGAACGCCACCCGCCTGTACACGCTGAAATACGGGCAGAACAGGCAGGTGCTGTCGATAGGACGAGTGCAGACACCAACGCTGGCGCTGATAGTGAACAGGCAAAAGGAGATTGACAACTTTGAACCGGAGCCTTACTGGGTGCTCGCCACGATATACCGCGACACCACGTTCACGGCTACGAAAGGAAAATTCACCACCAAGGAGGAGGGAGAACAGGCGTTTGCCACGATAGAGGGAAAACCGTTCACCGTAACCGACGTGCAGAAGAAACGCGGCACAGAAGCACCGCCACACCTCTACGACCTCACCTCGTTGCAGGTGGACTGCAACCGCAAATTCGGCATGAGCGCCGACATGACGCTGAAGATAATACAGACTCTCTATGAGCGCAAGCTGACTACATACCCCCGTGTGGACACACAATATCTGAGCGACGACATCTATCCCAAATGCGGAGGAATACTGAACGGCATAAAGGGCTACGACCAGCTCCTCACGGCACTGAGGGGAAAACCGCTGAAGAAGTCGAAAAAGGTGTTCGACACGAGCAAAGTGACCGACCACCACGCCATAATACCCACCGGAGTGCCGGCACAGGGACTCACCGACATGGAACGCCACGTCTACGACCTGATAGCCAGGCGCTTCATCAGCGTGTTCTATCCAGACTGCAAGTTCGCCACTACAACGGTGATGGGCGATGTGGACGGCATAGAATTCAAAGCCTCCGGAAAACTGATTCTCGATCCGGGATGGAGGGCGGTGTATGCCAAGGACGCTGCCGACAGGCAGACTGCAGACGACGGCGACGCCAAGCCGCAGGACGAGGAGCGCACGCTGCCGGCATTCGAAAAGGGCGAGAGCGGAGAACACACGCCTACGCTGACGGAGAAATGGACCACACCGCCGAAATACTACACCGAGGCAACGCTGCTCAGGGCAATGGAAACGGCAGGAAAGTTCGTTGACAACGAGGAACTGCGGGCAGCGCTCAAGGAGAACGGCATCGGCAGACCATCGTCGAGGGCAGGCATCATAGAGACGCTGTTCAAGAGGCACTATATCCGAAGGGAGAGAAAGAACCTCGTGGCTACGGCTACAGGCATCGAACTCATCGACCTCATCAAGGAGGAACTGCTCAAGAGCTGTGAGCTGACGGGAATATGGGAGAAGAAACTGCGCGACATAGAGCACAAGACTTACGACCCGGCTCAGTTTATCAGCGAACTGAAGGAGCAGATTGCCACCATCGTACACGACGTGTTGAGCGACAACTCCAACCGACGCGTCACGATTCTCACTGAAGAGGACCTGAAAAAGAAGACCAAGCGGAAAACTGCCGCCAAACCTAAAGCTACGACGGCAACGAAGTCTGCAGCCAAGCCAGGTGACGCAACCGGAGTGAAACCGGGCGACGTATGTCCGGTGTGTGGCAAAGGCGTGGTGATAAAGGGAAAGACAGCATACGGATGCAGCAGATGGAAAGAGGGATGTTCTTTCAGACTGCCTTTCGAACAATAAAGCTGCCGATTGCACAATAAAAACGGCAAGTTTGAGTTTTTTCTTATATTATTAAGGAATAAGCATGAACAATATATCAAGGAAATCAAAAAGCAACGCAATGCCCCGTCAGCCTCATCACTATCCGGGATTGAAGATGTGGGCGGCATTGGCTGTTCTCGTGGCTGTTCTCGCCTCCTGTGGCGCCGACCGCAACTTCAAGAAGGGTGAGAAATTTCTCGCTCTTGGCGAATACTTCGACGCTGCGGCCCAATACAAACAGGCATACTCCAAATCGAAACCCAAGGACAGGACGGCAAGGGGTCTCTATGCCATGCGCATGGCATACTGCTACAACCGCATAAACTCCAACGGGAAGGCTATCGCCGCCTACCGCAACGCCATCAGATACGGCGCCGACAGTCTGCAGACGCATCTCGATTTCGCACGTGCGCTGCTAAAAGACGCCAACTACAAGGAGGCGGAGAAGGAATTCCTTCTGGTGCTCGACTCCATGCCAGACAACCAGCTGGCGAAAGACGGACTGCAGTCGGCACGCACGGCAAAGGCTGCAAAGGATGCGGGATCGAGATATATAGTGAAGAAGATGGACATATTCAATTCACGACGTGCCGACTTCTCGCCGATGTTCTGCGGAGACCAGTATGAACAGCTGTTCTTCACCTCTACACGCAACGAGGCGGAGGGCGACGAACTGAGCGGAATAACGGGAACGAAAAACGGCGACATCTTCTATTCGCAGAAAGACGACAAAGGAAAATGGGGACGGCCGCAGACCATCACATCGGGACTCAACACAGAGTTTGACGAGGGTGCATGCTGCTTCTCGCCAGACCAGAGGGTGATGTATCTCACCCAATGCGTGAGCGACCCCTCCTACCCCAGATATGCCACGATAGCCACATCAAACCGTGCTGACGCGGCATGGGGAAAGGCAACGAAGCTGGAGATAACACGCGACACGCTGTCGAGCTTCGCCCACCCCGCAGTGTCGCCAGACGGAGAATGGCTCTACTTCACTTCCGACATGCCGGGAGGAAAGGGCGGACTCGACATCTGGAGAGTGAGAATCACGGCGGCAGGACTGGGAGGAGTGGAAAATCTGGGCGAGCCCATCAACACGGCGGGAGACGAGATGTTTCCTACATTCCGACCAAACGGTGACCTCTATTTCTCAAGCAACGGACATCCGGGTCTGGGCGGTCTCGACATCTTCATCGCCAAGACGGACAAGAGCGGAAAGAAAATCATACTGGAACATCCGGGATATCCGCTGAACTCCCAGGGCGACGACTTCGGAATGACTTTCGAGGGAGCACACAACAGGGGATTCTTCTCGTCAAACAGAGGCGACGGACGCGGCTGGGACCATATCTACAGCTTTGAGAAACCGGAGATAATACAGACCGTCACGGGATGGGTGTATGAGATGGAAGGATATGAACTGCCCGACGCACAGGTGTATCTCGTGGGCAACGACGGCACGAACAAAAAGCTCAGCGTGAAAGGCGACGGATCGTTCACCGAAGTGGTGGAACCGGGAGTGGACTACGTGCTGCTCGCCACCTGCAAGGGATTCCTGAACCACAAAGAGGAGATTAGCATCAAGCCCACTGCGGAGTCGGAAGACCACGTGCTGCAGTTCCCGCTGGCATCAATCCGTGTGCCGGTGCTCATCGACAACATCTTCTACGACTTCGACAAGTCATCGCTGCGCAAGGAATCGGAAACGGCTCTCGACGAACTCGTGAAACTGCTGCAGGAGAACCCGAACGTGACGATAGAGCTGAGCGCACACTGCGACTACAAGGGCAGCGAGGCCTACAACAAGAAACTGTCGCAGCGAAGGGCTGAAAGCGTGGTGAGATATCTCATCGCCAAGGGTGTGAGTGCCAAGAGGCTCACACCTGTGGGATACGGCAAGATGAAGCCTAAGACGATAAGGAAGAAACTCACCGAGAAATACACATGGCTCAAAGAGGGCGACGTGCTCACCGAGGAATTCATAAAGAAACTCGACAAGGAGAAACAGGAAATCTGCAACCAGCTGAACAGAAGAACGGAATTCATCGTGCTGAGAACCACCTACGGCATGTTTGACGAAAACGGACAGCTGAAGAATCCGCCGAAGCCTAAAGAGAAAGAAGACGACACAGACGCCAATGGCAACGAAGACATCTTCCTGATTGAATGACGGGACAGCAAGCAACGGAACAGCAAGGAATGCTGCCCGACCCAAATAGGGTCATCTGCATCTGACGGCATAATGACCGGTTGGAGCTTAATGATGTTCTCCCCCCATTACGGGAATGTATCATGGGATGACTTCATGACATTACAACAATCAAAAGAAGACAATGAACAACAAAGCAACATTAGAATTAGGCAACAAGCCTGTGGGCAAACTGCTCATGCAATATTCACTGCCTGCCATAATCGCGATGACGGCATCATCGCTTTATAATATGGTGGACAGCATTTTCATCGGACAGGGAGTGGGACCGATGGCCATCAGCGGACTGGCACTCACCTTCCCGTTCATGAACCTGGGAGCGGCTTTCGGAGCCGGCGTAGGTGTGGGAGCATCAACGTGCATCTCAGTGAAACTCGGACAGAAAGACTACAACACGGCACAGAGGGTATTGGGAAACACCGTGACGCTGAACCTCATCATCGGACTGGCATTCAGCATCGTTTCGCTGCTGTTTCTCGACCCTATCCTTTATTTCTTCGGTGCAAGCGAACAGACTCTGCCCTATGCCAAAGACTATATGGTGATAGTGTTGCTGGGAAACGTGTTCTCCCACATGTATTTCGGAATGAACGCCGTGCTCAGAGCATCCGGGAAACCCCGCCAGGCAATGTATGCCACGATATTCACCGTGGTGCTCAACACCATACTCGACCCTATATTCATCTATCCACTGAACATGGGAATACAGGGTGCAGCCTATGCCACAATCCTCTCGCAGATACTGGCACTGGTGTGGCAGATGCACATATTCAGCAACAAGAACGAACTGCTGCATCTGAAACGCGGAATATACGGACTGAAGAAGGCAATCGTGAAAAACATACTCGCCATCGGACTCTCACCGTTCTCGATGAACGTGTGTGCGTGTATCGTGGTGATATTCATCAACAAGGGACTGCTCATGTATAGCGGCGACCTCGCCGTGGGTGCCTACGGCATAGCCAACAAGGTGTGCTTCATCTTCGTGATGGTGAACATGGGACTGACACAGGGTATGCAGCCCATAGCCGGATACAACTACGGAGCGCAGAAGCTCGACAGACTGATGCGTGTGCTCAGCCTCGCCACAATAGCCGGAACGGTAATCACAACGATTGGATTCCTCGTGGCTGAACTGATACCCGGGCCTTGCGCACGACTCTTCACCACCGACCAGCAGCTCATCGACCTCTCTGTAAACGGACTGAGGATAATGATGGCGGCATTCATGCTCGTGGGATCGCAGATGGTGATAACAAACTTCTTCCAGAGCATCGGAAAGGCAAAGATAAGCATGTTCCTCTCGCTGTCGAGACAGATGCTGTTCCTTTTCCCCATGCTGCTCATACTGCCCACGTTCATGGGAGTCGACGGTGTGTGGTGGTCGATGCCTATCTCCGACACCATAGCGGAGATAGTGGCTGTGGTGATGATGTATACATACATGAAGAAATTCAAGAAACAACATAATTTATCAATGGCAAACGAAAAGCATTGAAGACATGGATAATATAAAAACGCATAGAAGACATGGATAATATAAAAAAGAACATTATAATAAACGTGGGACGACAGATCGGCAGCGGCGGACGCATAATAGCCAAGATGCTTGCCGACGACTTCAAATGTGGGTTCTACGACAGGGAGCTACTCACCATAGCAGCAAAAGAGAGTGGATTCTGTGAGAAATTCTTCGAGCAGAACGACGAACAGAAGGGTTTCTTCCATTCGCTGTTTCACATGCACACGCCATTCGTTGGCGACGGCAGCTTCTACGACAACGACTTCTCGCAAGAGGGACTCTTCAAGATGCAGAGCGATACGATACGCAAATTGGCCGACGAGGGGTCGTGTGTCTTCGTGGGCAGATGCGCCGACTATGTGCTCAGAGACTACGAGAATGTGGTGAACATCTTCATCACGGCATCAATAGAAGACCGCATCAGCGAAATCCGCAAGCGCAAGGAATGCCAAGAGAATGAAGCACTGAAGATTATAGAGAACGGAGAGAAATCACGTTCCACATATTATAATTATTATACGGGAAAGAAATGGGGCGACAGCTCGTCGTATGACTTGTGTGTAAACACCTCACTGCTCGGAATCGAAGGCACGGAGGCTTATATCAAGGAGTTCATCGAGAAGGTGCTACACATAGGATGAGGGGCAGGAAGTGAAAAAGATAGGAATAATAAGCGATACCCACGGATATTGGGACGACAAATATCTAAAGTATTTCGAGCCCTGCGACGAAATATGGCATGCCGGCGACATCGGTTCGACAGAGGTGGCTGAGAGACTTGCTGAATTCAGAACCTTCAGGGCGGTATGCGGCAACTGCGACGGCGGTGACCTGAGGCTGATGTATAAAGAGAAGCTGAGGTTCAAATGCGAAGACGTTGACGTGCTGATGAAGCATATCGGCGGCTATCCCGGCAACTACGACAGCAGCATACGCTCGCAAATCTACGCCATGCCGCCTCAACTGTTCATCAGCGGCCACAGTCATATTCTGAAAGTGAAATACGACAAGACGCTCGGTCTGCTCCACATCAATCCCGGTGCGGCAGGTCTGCAGGGATGGCACAAGGAGCGCACCATAGTGAGGCTCACCATCGACGGCAACAAATTCAAAGACTGCGAAGTGATAACTCTGGCATAAACTGGCTGAAAACACAGCCGGATAATCTATATCTAGAAAAAACTAGAAAAGCTAGAAGGTCTAGAAGATCTAGAAGAACTAGAAAATCCAGCCCACTCAAAGAAAAAAAACAACAAAAAAAACATAACATGAAAACCTATTTAGTAACAGGAGCTGCCGGTTTCATCGGCGCCAACTACATCAAGTATCTGCTTCACCGCAAATACAAGAATGAAGAAATAAAGGTGATAGTGCTCGACCTGCTTACATACGCAGGAAATCTCGGAACTATAAAGGATGACATCGACAACGACCGTTGCATCTTCGTGCGCGGCGACATCCGCGACCGCGAACTTGCCGACAGGCTCTTCACTGAATACGATATAGACTATGTGGTGAACTTCGCTGCCGAGAGCCATGTGGACCGCTCTATCGAGAACCCGCAGCTCTTCCTCGAAACAAACATCTTAGGCACACAGAACCTGCTCGACGCGGCGCGCCGTGCTTGGGTGACGGGAAAGGATGCCACAGGATACCCCACCTGGAAGACTGGCAAGCGCTACCATCAGGTGAGCACCGACGAGGTGTATGGTTCGCTTGGCAAAGACGGATTCTTCACCGAGAAGACGCCTCTCTGTCCTCACAGCCCCTACAGTGCTTCTAAGACAAGTGCCGACATGATAGTGATGGCATACCACGACACCTACCACATGCCGACCTCTATCACAAGATGCTCCAACAACTACGGACCATACCACTTCCCTGAAAAGCTCATTCCGCTGATCATCAACAACATCCTGGAGGGAAAGAAACTCCCGGTATATGGCAAGGGCGACAACGTGCGCGACTGGCTCTACGTTGAAGACCACTGCAAGGCAATCGACCTCGTGGTGCACCAGGGACGCGAAGGTGAGGTATATAATGTGGGCGGCCACAACGAGATGACAAACATCAACATTGTGAAACTCACCATCAAGACAATCCACGACATGATGGCTGCCGACAAGAACCTGCGCAACATACTGAAGAAACAGGTGAAGGACGCCAACGGCGACATCGACATCAGCTGGATAAACGACGAACTCATCACATTCGTTGCCGACAGACTGGGCCACGACCAGCGCTACGCCATCGACCCTACCAAGATAAAGGAGGAACTGGGATGGTATCCGGAAACGATGTTTGCCGACGGCATCGTGAAGACCATCAAATGGAACCTCGAACATCAGGACTGGATTGCCGAAGTGACAAGCGGCGACTACCAGAAATATTACGAACAGATGTACGGCAACAGATAAGCCGACCGGTAACAACGACGACCGACAAACGTTCTGTCATAAAGACGAAGAACCAATGCACTGTCATAACATCACCGCATAATGGCGACCGGTCACAACAACCGGACGGCAAGACGGCTACAAAAGAAGGGGAAAGGAAAAGACATGACTGACAATCCCCGAAAATTTCACACAAACCCAAAGAAGATAAAGAAAATGAAGAAGATACTATTGTTAGGATCCGGAGAACTTGGAAAGGAGTTTGTAATCGCAGCAAAACGTGCAGGACAGTATGTCATAGCCTGCGACCGCTATCCTAATGCCCCTGCCATGCAGGTGGCAGACGAAGCAGAAGTGTTCAACATGCTCGACGGCAAAGCCCTCGACAACGTAGTGGACAGACACAAACCGGATATCATCGTGCCTGAGATAGAAGCGATACGCACTGAGAGACTCTTCGACTATGAGAGCAATGGCATACAGGTGGTGCCGAGCGCCAAGGCGGTGAACTACACCATGAACCGCAAGGCTATCCGCGATCTGGCAGCCAAAGAACTGGGACTGCGCACGGCGAAGTATTTCTACGCCAAGACTCTCGATGAACTGAAGGCTCACTCAAAGGAAATCGGTTTCCCATGCGTAGTAAAGCCGCTGATGTCGTCGTCTGGCCACGGACAAAGCATCGTGAAGAGCGCCGATGAACTGGAGATGGCTTTCAACGCAGCCATGGAAGGCAGCCGCGGCGACGTGAAGGAGATAATCATCGAGGAGTTCATACATTTCGACAGTGAGTTCACGCTGCTCACCGTGACACAAAAGAACGGTCCCACCCTGTTCTGCCCTCCTATCGGCCACGTGCAGAAAGGCGGCGACTACAGAGAGAGCTGGCAACCGTTCTGTCTGCCTGCCGACGAACTGAAAAAGGCTGAAGACATGGCAGCAAAGGTCACTGCGGCTCTCACCGGCGCCGGCATCTGGGGAGTGGAATTCTTCCTTACGAAACAGGGTGAAGTGATATTCTCCGAACTCTCTCCGCGTCCTCACGACACAGGAATGGTGACCTTGGGACACACCCTGAACCTGAACGAGTTTGAGCTCCACTTCCGTGCCGTTATGGGATTGCCAATACCTGCCATCCATCTGGAGCATGCCGGAGCAAGCGCCGTGGTTCTCGGCAAGGAGGAAACCGACGATGCACCGGCATACAATATGACCGACGCCGTAAGCGAAGACTATACCCGTCTGCGCATCTTCGGCAAAGAGCATCAGCTGGTGGGCAGACGCATGGGTGTAGTGTTGTGTTATGGCGACAAGGACGACGATACTACTCCGCTCCGCGACAAGGCTAAGCGTCTGGCTGCCACAGTGCTCGGAACTGACCCGTATATGGAGAAATAGATGTGGACCTGACTGACCGCCGACAACCCGCTAAGCAAACCTGCCGTTTCCTATAGAAACACAAAATGGACCTTGCCAGATCGTCTGGCTTGCAAACTTGCCTGCTCGTCAACTCGTCAACTAAAAAACATACAATAATGAAAGTTTCTGAAGCAAAGATTATCGACATCCCCAAGATTGAGGACCGCCGCGGAAATCTATCCGTGGTGGAGGAATACAACCAGATACCGTTCAAGATATCGAGGGCATACTGGGTTTACGACGTGCCGGGAGGCGAAAGCCGTGGCGGACACGCACACAAGAAGCTGAAGCAGCTGATAATAGCTCTCAGCGGCAGCTTCACTGTTACCCTCGACGACGGCACGGAGCGCCGCACTTTCCTGCTCAACCACCCATACCAGGGACTGGTGATAGAGACGGGCATCTGGCGAACGCTCGACGATTTCTCTTCTGGAGCCGTATGCCTCGTGCTTGCATCAGAGGTTTATGAACCAGAGGACTATATCTACGACTACGAGGAATTCCTGAAATACAAGGGAGTAAAAGACTGATTAACGTGACATCACACAATGTGTATGAAGATAAGGCTATGTGTATGGAGATAAAGGAACTGTCGGCTGAAGAATACGACAAGACATACCCCTCTGAGTATGTCTACAACAGCGTTGCCTTCTGCGAACTGAACAGAGAGAAGGTGGAACGGATAAGATATCTCTCCATCGGCAATACAAAACCGCGTTTCGGCATCATCCTCGGTGAGCGTGCCGACTCGCTGGCATCGCCTTTCTCTGCTCCTTTCGGCGGATTCACACAGTGCGACACGCTGAGACTCGACTATATGGACGAGGCTGCAAGACTGGTTGCCGACTATGCCTGCCGGATGGGAAAGAAACTCATCATCACGCCGCCGGCACTGGTCTACGACACTACGCTGCTGTCGAAATGGACCAACATCCTGTCTTCGCACCTGTCAACGAGGTGGGTGGACCTGAACTATCACTTCGACCTCAGCCGCATGGACGACTACTCCTGCCACATGGAACGCAATGCCAAAAAGAACCTCAACCGTGCCTTACGGCAGGACTTCTGCTTCGTGAAGCTCGACAGCGGCAAGAGGAGCGATGTGGAGCGTGCCTACAACGTTATCCGCCGCAACAGGGAGGAACGCGGCTTTCCGCTCAGAATGACTCTCGAACAGGTGTGGCAGACGGTGAGCAGAGTGGTAAGCGCCGATTTCTTCGTGCTCGAACATGGCGGCAACGACGTGGCAGCGGCTCAAGTGTTCCGGGTTTCCAGAAACATTGCCCAGGTGGTATACTGGGGTGACATAAGAGAATATTCCGCCCTGCGCCCCATGAACATGATCACCTACTGCGTGTTCAAGCATTACCACGACGCCGGACTGCGCATCCTCGACATCGGCATATCCACGGAATGCGGAGTGCCAAATTTCGGTCTCTGCGAATTCAAGGAGAGCATCGGATGCGGGGTGACGCTGAAATACAGTTTCGAAAGCAAACAATAATAATCATCACTTCATTCTCATGATAAAATACTTAGACCTAAAAGACATAACAGCCCAGCATGCTGACGAGATACAGCAGGCAGTTGCCGGCGTGGTGGCTGGCGGATGGTATCTGCACGGCAAGGAGACTGAACGGTTTGAAAACGACTATGCCCGATATATCGGCACCCGTCACGCCATAGGCTGCGGCAACGGACTCGACGCGCTGACGCTGATATTCCGTGCATACAAAGAAATGGGAGTGATGAATGACGGCGACGAAGTGATAGTGCCTGCCAACACCTTTGTGGCATCCATCCTCGCCATAACGGAGAATGGTCTGAAGGCGGTGCTCGTGGAACCGCGCCTCGACACTCTGCAGATTGACGATTCGCTGATAGAACAAGCCATAACACCGCGCACCAAGGCGATAATGATAGTGCATCTCTACGGCAGATGTGCCTATACCGACCACATCGGTGACATCTGCCGCAAGCATCACCTGAAACTGATAGAAGACAATGCCCAAGCTCACGGATGCCTGTATCGGGAGACTGCCACCGACAATCCCCTCTACGGCAGACGCACGGGAGGTCTGGGCGATGCCGCAGGCCACAGTTTCTATCCGGGCAAGAATCTCGGAGCGTTGGGCGATGCGGGAGCCGTAACCTGCAACGACGACATGCTGGCGGAGATGATACGGTCGCTGGGCAACTATGGTTCGTCACGCAAATACGTGTTCGACCACTGTGGCCGCAACTCCCGGTTAGACGAGGTGCAGGCTGCCGTGCTCGACGTGAAGCTGCGCCATCTCGACACCGACAACGGGCGGCGCCGCCAAGTGGCGCTACGGTTGATTGAGGGCATAAACAATCCTCTGGTAAGAGTGCCTTCGCCGGATTTCCATTCCAACAGTGTCTTCCACATCTTCCCCATCCTATCCGAAAAGCGCAATGCCCTGCAGGAATATCTCCTCAGCAACGGCGTGCAGACGATGATACACTACCCCATTCCGCCCCACCGGCAGAATTGCTATGCCTCGCCGGCATCTGCAGATGATGCAGGGGTGACAAATCATAATGCAGGGATGACGGCTGATAATGCAGGGATAACAACTGATGCTGTCGGGCTGAAGGCTGACTGCAAGGGCTGTCTGGTTTTGCCCGACGGCGGACTGCCCGTCACGGAACTTATCCACAACGAGGAACTGAGTCTGCCCTGCAACCAGACCATGACTGAAGACGATGTGGAGAGAATAATACGGTTGATAAACGATTTCCGTGTCTGACCTCACCGGCGGCAAGACAAGGCCATACACCATACCACTCAGTGGCAATACAAAACAACCCACCTTTTTATCCGGCGGCAAAAAAATAAAAAATGTAACACTATAATCCACCATATCAGTAACACCATATCAGTAATATCATATCTGTAACACCCTAATCCATCATATCATGATAAATCTGTCATCACACAAGGCCTTCTCCATCTATCTGCTCTTTGCGGCACTGTTTCTGGGAGTGCAGATGTTCCAAGGTCTCTCCTATCTCGACATCGGAATGTATATGTCGGGATACCAGCATTTCACGAGCGACCCATACGCTTCATACTTCCTCGGACAGTGGATTCTCACCTACGACGTAACATCGGCTCTCTGCAAACTGTTCTCCATCAACTCTTTCCTGGGGCTCAGGGTGCTGCATCTGGTTTATGTGCTTATCACCCAGACCGTGGTGTATCTATATCTGCGGCAATACATATCCACAAGGAGCATCATCACCGGACTGCTCATCGCCACGCTTGCCCACTACGGCAGCTACACGGAGATAAACTATAACGACTATTCTGCCCTGCTGCTCCTGCTCAGCATCCTATGCTATCATGGCGGAGCCGACAGAGACAACCAGTGGATAATAATGATGGGCGGTGTGCTGGCTGGAGTGGCGGTATATTTCCGCATCGTCAACATCACATACATCTGTCTCCCTCTCTGCGCCATGCTCATATCCAAGAAATGGAACAACGGACACAGTCCGTCAAACGGCGCAACATTCTTCTATATCGGTATGTGCTTCGGCGGACTGCTGGGATATGTCGTGCTGCTCTGCCAAGGTCTCGACAACGTGTTCGCACTGACCTTCAACGACATCGCCGGCATCTCCTCCGACAAGAGCGACACCCACGGCATGCTCTACGTGATGCGCAGCATGTACGACCTCTACACCGAGGTGGTGGCTAATGCCGGATACATCATGCTGTTCTGGATTATCATCGTGGCCGGAATGAAGCAGACCAGAAGGATAATGAGGATAACGCTGGTTGCTGTAGCCATAGTGCTCACGCTCGTGATGATGAACTTCTCGTTCTTCCCCTCAAACATCACCATGGCTCTATGTCTGATAGGCGGCGTGGGGGTGTTCTTCATCCGTGGCGTATACCCTCCGCTCGCCCATCTCGTGATGATCAGCCTGTTCCTGCCATTCGTGATGCCGGTGGGAAGCAATGCCGAACCGTCGTTCTATGGCAAGGAGACGTGTTTCCTCACACTGCCCCTCGTGATGTATGTATTGTTTGAGGAACTGATGCCCAAGAAGGAACAGCTGGAGAGACGTGCCGCCATGTGTATGATAGGGGTGCTGGGTGCCGGACTGCTGTTCTTCAACCTCACCCACAAGCAGATGGAAGAGGGCAACCGCATAGCATGCCGCTACACCGTGGACAGTCAGCTGACCCGCGGCATCCTCACCACAAAGGAGAACGCCGACATGTATAACTATCTCATCCGGGAGGTGAAACCCCACATCCGCCAGGGCAGCTATATGATATGCTCGTTCTCGCTGCCTGCCGTTTCGATATTGGGATTGCAAGCCGTGGGCGGTGTACTCCACGGGTATACAGCACCGACCGCATGAACGACCGCTACATCAAAGTGGCATGGAAGCATACCAAAGAACTGCCATACGTGCTGCTCGACGAGGAGAATCTCCCTGATGGCTACAAGCATATCATGGAGGAACTCTCGCTCATAAGGAAATACCAGAAGATATGGACCGACGGCAAATATTCGCTATACTACAGCAAGCCTTATCCGGGACCTGAAAGACCGAAAATCACCGACGTAGATCCATACAGGCATCATCCTTGATGAAAATCCATAATAACAACTCTGCATATCATGACACCAAAGGAAAAGAGAAACGCATTGCTCGCCGAAAAGCTGGTGGGCAACCTGAAGCAGCGACACTACGAAGCATTCTTCTGCCACACGGCACAGGAGGCTGTGGAGAAGATTACCGGGATGATTCCCGAAGGAAGCTCCGTGACATGGGGCGGATCGATGACTATCCGCGACATGGGACTCACCAGGGCGCTACACAACAAGGAGGGGCTCGACATCTGGGACCGCGACCTGGCGCCAGACCGCGAGGCGGCACAGGAAATCTACCGCCGCGCCTTCTATGCTGACTACTATCTGTCGAGCGTCAACGCCATGTCGGAAGACGGCGAGATAGTGAACATCGACGGCAACGGCAACCGTGTGGCGGCTATAACATTCGGTCCGAAACACGTGATTCTGGTGGTGGGCATCAACAAGGTGGCGCAGAACCTGGAGACTGCCATATCGCGCGCCCGCAGTCTGGCGGCACCTGTAAACATGATGCGCTTCGCCGACCTCAACACGCCATGCAAACACGACGGCACGTGTCACGACTGCAAATCGCCTGACTCCATCTGCAACTACATACAGATAATGCGGAACTCGCATCCCACAGGCAGACATATCGTAGTGATAGTGGGCGAAGAACTGGGATATTGAATCTTTTAAAACATGAAATAAGAACTTATGCAACAATACTTGAACCTCCTCGACCGCATCCTGACAGAGGGCACGAAGAAGTCCGACCGCACGGGAACGGGAACAATAAGCATCTTCGGCAATCAGATGCGTTTCGACATGAGCAAGGGATTCCCGCTGCTCACCACAAAGAAGCTACACCTCAAGTCGATAATCTACGAACTGCTGTGGTTCCTGCAGGGCGACACCAACGTGAAATACCTGCAAGACCACGGTGTGCGCATCTGGAACGAATGGGCCGACGAAAACGGCGAACTGGGTCCTATCTACGGACATCAGTGGCGTTCGTGGCCGGGACACAACGGTGAACCGATTGACCAGATAAAGAAGGTGGTGGAACAGATAAAAAACACGCCTGACTCCCGACGGATGATAGTGAGCGCATGGAACGTGGCCGACATCGACGACATGAAACTGCCGCCTTGCCACTGCTTCTTCCAGTTTTATGTTGCCGACGGCAAACTCTCGCTGCAGCTATACCAGCGCAGCGCCGACACATTCCTCGGAGTGCCGTTCAACATCGCCTCTTATGCCCTGCTGCTGCTCATGGTGGCACAGGTGACAGGACTCAAGCCGGGCGACTTCATCCATACCACCGGCGACACTCACCTCTATCTCAACCACATCGAACAGGCAAGGCTGCAGCTGACCCGCACTCCGAGACCTCTGCCCCAGATGAAGCTGAACCTGGATGTGAAAGACCTCTTCAGCTTCAAATACGAAGACTTCCAGCTCGAAGGCTACGACCCATGGCCGCATATCGCAGCACAGGTGAGCGTATAGGGCAGTCTGCTTTTCACTGAACCCTAATCACTCATTTGGGCTTAAGATAAAAAATGGACAGCATGCGTGCCCACATAGGGCAAGCACCTTGCCCCAGTTGAGAAAGCACCTTGCCCCAGTTAGGCACGCGTCTTGCCCATTTTTTATATAATTGCATAGTCAACCACAGGCTCAAGCAAGTATTTGCAGATAGAATATCGCCTGAAGTTCAAACTGCCATTTTGAATTTTAGCTCAAAAGTTATAAATTATATTTTGAAAAACGCTCATTCCCTTTCTAAAAACGACAAATTTGGATTATAGTGCAGATATGCGTATGGGCACGATAGAAATCAGAAGAAGGAGAATGATTTATTTTTGAATTACCAGACAGGGATAAAAAATCAAAAGGAAACTGCATTTTCTAATTACAAACTATTGCAGGTTACTTCAAAAAAATATATCTTTGCACGGTTTAGCAAACTGCGTCGGTCATTATCAACCGATGGCTTTATGGTACAATAATCCCCACATGGAAGTTACGGGAAAAGACATCATAAAGGAGCAAGAAAACAAACGAAAGAATATAACATAACAATTATCCACAAACATCATAACAAAATATGGCACATCATAATTTAGATTCTTTGGACAAGAAGATTCTCAGACTCATCGCGGAAGACGCAAGAATGCCGTTCCTCGAGGTGGCAAGAGTCTGCAACGTGAGCGGAGCCGCTATTCACCAGCGCATTCAGAAACTCAGCAACCAAGGCGTGCTGAAGGGTTCGAAATTCAACATCGACCCTGAGAAAATAGGATATGAGACGTGTGCCTTCATCGGCATCAACCTGAAGCATCCGGAAAACTTCGACGAAGTGGTGGAGAAGCTGAAGCGCATTCCGGAAATCGTGGAATGCCACTACACCACCGGTGACTACGATATGTTCATGAAGATATACGCCCTGAACAACCATCATCTGCTCAACATCATCCATGACAACCTGCAGCCGCTCGGATTGTCGCGCAGCGAGACCATCATCTCGTTCAACTCGGCTTTCTGCCGCCAGCTGCCTATCGTGGACGCTCCCGCTGAAGAGGACGACGATGTGGACGACGCCAATGAGATGAACATAGAATAAATCAGAAACTATTTATATCAAATCGTCGGTCGTCAGGCCGGATTGGGGAAATAGAGAATGAGTCTCTGTCATAACTACTGATATGACTGAGACTCATTCATTTTTTTGTAGGGGCAGACGTTGACTTGTTTATCTTCCTGACTTTGACTATGCGTCACCCTTTTTGAATTTTTCTATTTTTCGGAGGCATAATCTCCACTTTTGCCACCACCACAAAATCGTCCAAAGAGAAACGTTGTATGAAATCATCAATGATAGGAAGCATTGTGTATCCCTCATATTGACTGCCATTGAAAATACAATATGACAATGGATAGCCATCACGACTAACCAAGAGACCTAGTACGATCTGCGACTCCGAGGTCTTGCCGCCCGCGAAACTGCAGCACAAACCTTGCATGAGGTGCGCGAAGCAATGAAGATAAACTACTTCGACGATGCTGCACTCATCCAGCAACAGGCTGAGATGTACAAAAACAAGAATTTATAAACCCCAAACGGTCCTTAGGCCGTTTGGGGGTTATTATAAGTCCAACACTATATGACAGACACTATTCCGTCAACTGATGTCTCTCCCTAAACTCTGTAGGCGTACACCCCTCAGCCTTTTTGAAACATCGACTAAAATACTTCGGATCGGTAAAGCCACAACGATAGGCTATTTCCGACACATTCAGTCCTTTATCGTTTATCAGCATACCGTAAGCTTTCTCAAGACGATAGTTCTGCATATATATATTAGGTGTGCATCCATACACCTTCTTCATCTGTATATAAAGCAACGAACGGCTCAATCCCATCTCACAAGAGAACATTCCCACATTCAGCTCGGAATCGGAATAATGCTTCTGCATAAACGTTTCCACCTTTTCCTTAAAAGCATTGTCGGAACCGGTCCCATCAGAACTGGATACAGAACCGATACCGTAAACACTGCCATCAATTGCAGCAGGCAACGCCGGCTGGGCGTCTCCCTCTATCATATCACCTAAACGCACCTTTATATATTCCATCTTTTCTTCTTTGGAAAGTCTGAGAATCCTTATCTCCTTCTCAAGACTACGGATATAGCAGATTACTTTCACTAAAAGGAATATAAACGCAAGCACCAATCCGCCATACAGCATCCATGCCACTGGACGTTCGTTAAAGTATGGCGTACGATGGATTATAATGCAGGCTTCATTGTCTACCCAGACCCCGTCACCATTAGTGGAACGCACCCTCAAACGGAATGTCCCTGCCGGAATATTTGAAAGAATTATATGATTGTCCTTTGTATAAAGCCACTTCTTGTCTACGTCTTCAAGCATGTAGGCATATTGTATAGGCTCCGTCTTATTATAGTCGATTGCCGCAAACGATACGTTAAGTGATTTTTCTTCCGGCGACAGAGATATACTGTCAGGCATATCAAACACAATCTTCGGCACGTAACGACTCTTGCCCAAAACATTCTCATCTACGGCAAGCACACCTTGCGTAGTGCCGAAAAGTGTTGTCTTGCCAGTGTTTATGCCAAGTGGAGGACATTCGGAAAAAGAAAAGCCTTTAGTGAACGTCCCCTCTATATAATTCGTAAAAGTATCATTACGTGGATTGAAAGACATAAGTCCATGTTCCGACACTGCCCATATCAAACCTTTCTTGTCTTCGTAAAGAGCAAGCACGATGTCGGTTGACATACCATTATCCATCGTGTAGGCACGGAAACGTATCTTGTCGCTGAACAGATTTCCAGAACTTACGACATTCAACCCTCCTCCATACGTTGCAACATATATCTTACCATCCTTACTACGCAACAGACTCATCACCTGGTTGTTGCCGAGCGACTCCACATCCGACGGCACCCGTTTGTTCTGCAAGAAGCGAAAACCATGAATACCACGCTGAATCTTTGTTGCAAACAATCCGTCATTAGTGGCAAGCAGAAGGCTACCGTCAGGAACAAGCAGCATATCATGAATGAACTTAGCCTCAACAGGATAACGGTCAAGACCATTGTCACAATGGATGAATTGCGGGGTTTCGCTCCAAGGATTAACTATCACATTCAGTCCTCCTCCGTATGTTCCGACAAGAATACGCCCGAACTTGTCTTCCAACACCGAATAAACACTATTGTTGTTTATACCATACTTATTATCCTTTCCTTTGAAAAACGCCTTGACTTTAAAGCCGCCATCTTTTAATGGCATCAGTCTGAACAGTCCGTTTGGCTTTGTGCCTATCCACAAATACCCATGTGAGTCCCTAAACATACAATAGGCATTTGCACCAAACGGATGACGCAACTTAGATATTGAGCCGTTACCACATAAGTATCCTTTAGTATTTCCGACTTTGTCCCAGACACAGATAACTCCGTTTTTATCGGCAACAAAGATGTCATCGGCTCCATATTGGAAAATACAGCGTATAAACTCTTCGCCTTCACTGCTCCTTTTAACAGGTGACAAACGCTTCTTGTTAAAGACAACACGGTCAAGTCCGCTATGAGTGAACACCCAATAGCCGCCTTGACGGTCTTTATACAAAATACGTGTTTCTATATCCTTATATTCAGGCAGACAGCCAATCATGGATTTCTGTTGGGCTGTCGGTCTGAAACGATCTGCCTGACTCTTCACTCTGTCAGGCAATGCGACAAAGCGTTTTTCATTGCATTTGAAAAGAAAGAACTTGTTTTCATGAAACTTACACAGGATATTCCCGTCTTTTGTCTCACTAATAGACAAGATACGGTTGTTTGGCAAAGGGCAATTGTCACCTTGCCGTGCCTTATAGTGGAAGAAGGAATAGCCATCATAGCGGCAAAGACCGTTCCACGAGCTAATCCAGATATACCCCTTTGAATCCTGAATAATCCCAGTAAACACACTTTGGGGCAAGCCATCCTTTTCAGAGAAATGAGTTATTTGCACTTCCGTATTTCCAGCAAGCGAAATACCGGTAAGCAACGTCAACAGGAAGGAGAGCAACATCCTTTTTACATTCATTATATTATCCGAAATAAGCCTCATTACAAGTAACGATTAGTCATTAGCACTTGCAAAGATAACACTTTTAATCATTAATACAAAAGGAAAGGGAGAATGTCAACGCATTCTCCCCTCACTAATATTATTCAACAAAGAATTATTTGCTATTTAACATATTTCTTTCCCTTAGCGACAACTACGCCATGATAACCTTCTCCAATACGCTGACCGTTAAGATTATATATAGCATTATCTTTTTCAGACTCTCTGGAAAGACCTGATACAGGAACAATAGCAGCAAGGCCTCCAACAAGCGTTATCTCCTCACCTGCATTAGTTGGAATATCATAGAGATAAGTATCCGGAAGCGTAGTGGCAGGAATCTTACTTGCATCCTTGACTATAGGCTCCGGCATGCCGTAAGGCTGCATCAAAGAATTGGTATTATTGCCTTCTGCTACAGAAAGAGCTGTACCATCGGCTTTTGTCAATGGTGTTGCAGTACGCAGACGTAAGTTTCCGCCGACAGTAGACTTCACTGCAAGCTTCTCTATCTTGCCGTCAACCCATTTCATATCTGTCACCACAAATCCGCCACGGGCACACAGTCCTTTCACTTCGCCACCGGCTTTCCATTCCGTAGGCAATGCAGGAAGAACATGCAAGAAGCCGGCATGTGACTGCACAAGCATCTCTGCTATAGCTGCAGTAGCTCCGAAGTTTCCGTCAATCTGGAATGGAGGATGGGCATCAAACATATTTGCATACGAGCCGCCGTCGGAAGAAGCGATTGTCACATTAGGGTCGAGCAGGACAAGCTGGTTCTTAAGAATCTTCATGGCATGGTCTCCATCAAGCATACGTGCCCACATGGCTTCCTTCCATCCCATCGACCATCCGCGGGCAGCATCGCCACGTCCGACAAGACTCTTGTGTACTGCCTGATAAAGTGTAGCGTTTTCGTATGGAGAAACCTGATTGCCAGGATAAGCGCCCCAGAGATGAGACAGATGACGATGAGACGAATTCTCTCGATCCCAGTCTTCCTGCCATTCCTGTACCTGTCCGTATTTACCAATCTTCCATGGAGTAATCTGTGCCTTCAGAGCATCAAGAGCATCTGCGAAATCCGCATCCTCACCAAGAGCACGAGCTGCAAGAGCTGTATTCTTCAACAAGTCATAGACCATCTCGTTATCCATGGCAACTCCTCCGAAAAGGGCAATGTTTGCAGTATTACCGTCAGACTTGGTATAAGAGCCTATACCAGGATGATTCTCCGGTGAGTTGCTCGGACAAACAACCATATACCCTGTATTCGGATCCTTCACAAGAAAATCCTGGAAGAATTCTGCCGCTCCCTTCATTATAGGATAGACCTCTGCAAGATATGTCTTGTCGCCAGAGAAGAGATAACGCTCCCAAAGGTGAGAGCAGAACCATGCGTTACATGTAGGCCATACTCCTACGGTGCCATTGTCTACCGCACCTGTCGTACGCCAAATATCTGTATTATGATGTAAAGCCCATCCACGTGCGCCATACATCTTCTGAGCTGTTTCCGCACCTGTAACACTTACATCCTTGATCATCTCGACAAACGGCTCATGGCATTCTGCAAGATTTGTGACTTCTGCAGGCCAGTAGTTCATCTCAACATTGATATTTGATGTGTATTTCGAATCCCAAGCCGGATACTGACGCGCATCAGGATTCCAGATACCCTGCAGATTAGCTGGCTGTGTGCCTGGTTGTGAAGAAGATATGAGCAGGTAACGTCCAAACTGGAAGTAGTTGGCTGCCAACTGAGGATCAGAAGTCTTATGGAACTCCTTTATACGCTGTTCCGTGTTCTTGGACTCCTGTGTAGCATTACCTGCAAGAGTCAGGTCCACACGGTCAAACTGTGCCCTGTAGACAGATTCATGATCCGAAAGCGTTGTAACATAATCTTTCTTGCTGTTCTCGTAAGCTTCCAGATAGGCAAGAGCTGATGCACTTGCATCACCGCTTACATCATCATATTTCTTGAAATTAGTGGCTTGCGAAATAATGATTGTAGCGTATGTAGCACCTGTCACATTAAGACGCGGAGCATTTGTAGCGGCTCCCACTGTTCCCTGAGCATAGATATTGACATTGTCGTTTGTAATAGCGCCGTCAGTGTCCACAATACGCAGATAAGTACAAAGGTTGAGCTTGTTTTCCACATTCTCACACTTGTCACGTGCCGGTCCCATCGTTGCCTTGACAGTATGATCGTCATAGAGGACGTTAGACGTGAGCTTCTCTATATTCGACTTATTACAACCGGCATAAGCCACATTGAAGTCGAGTTTACCTGTCTGGTCCGCTTCAAGACGCACCACTGTGACATTATCCTTGAAAGAAGTGAATACTGTACGCTTATACCCTACACCTTTCACATGATACTCCACATTGCTTGTTGCAGTATTCATATCAAGATAGCGAACATAGCCTTGTGCATCAACAGCATCCGAAGTCTGTGCACTTTCCATATCATCGAAACGCTGTCCCGGGAAGCCAAGCAAGACAACACCTGCTGCACGATAACTTGCTCCATGCGAGCCTTGCGACATCCAGTTCGTAACTGCAAGATTCTGTACCGAAGCATAATCTTTATTGAAGATGCCTTGCTGTACTTCTCCGAGTACTCCAAAAGCATTTGCATTATAGTTCGTGTTCGGTCCCTGGTCCCAGAATGTATCTTCGTTGAGCTGGAGCGTATCGCATGCGACACTACCGGAGTGCATAACACCAAGACGACCGTTTCCCAACGGTAGAGCTTCTTCCCAATAGCCTGCTGGCTTGTTGTACCACAAATGATTCTTGCTTTCTATTGTAGGAGCAGGTATCGGATCGGTATCAGCGGTGATGAAACTGAACGTCAAGGCTTTCGCAAGCACATTTCCAGAAAGGTCACTTACTGTATTTGCCGGTAGCTCAAAGTTATACATCGCACTTTTGTCAAGAGCAGAATAGCTGAAACGAATTACATTGCCGTTTACTGTTGGAGCAAGCTTGACAACACTGTTTGTATTTGCATTCGTAAGCGTTGCCTCTGCCCCATCCGCCACATGCACACTCTCGTCAAAGTTCAAAGCAATGGTTCCTGTTGTCACGACATTATCCTCATTATCCTTTGGACGGCTTGATACGAATGCCGGTGCTTCATGGTCGTCAGCAAGCACCTTTACATATTTCAGATTGTAATTGCTATTCTTCGTGGCACTGACAATAAAGAGTCTCACTATGACATTCTCCTTATTGTCGGCATCAAGAGAGTAAACAGCATCATTATATGTATTCCAATGACTGCCGCTGACATAGTCATCAAGTGTTGTCCATGTCGTCCCTCCATCAACGGAATACGCCACACCAAAATGTGTGGAGCTGCTTGAGCCGTCGCCTATAGCGAAATTAAGTTTCACGTTGTTCAGGTTTACAGTAGGGAAATTCACTTCGAAATATTGGTCATGTGTTGAGGCATCACCATAGTTTTCCTTTTGTGTAAATTTATCTATCGAAGCTGTGTTCAGACGCAAGACATAGCTGTCCTTACTTTGCTTTACCTCCCACTTGCCGTCACTTGTCTTCAGCGAAAGCTTATAGTTGGTCTGTACTCCAGAACATGTGTTCGGCAGAAACACCGGTTGTTTACTTTTCCATGCGGTATTGCTTATCGCCTGCCATCCGCTGCCATCCGGAGTGTAGGTCACAACAGTTCCGCTGCTTGAGCTTTCCCATCCCTCCGAGAACACCCATGACGCAACAGCTGTCTGTTGCGCATGGCTGATAACAGGATTCGCAAAGGTAAAAGCCAAAAGCATCAGAGCCACATGGAATAAATGACTCATCATTCTTTTCATAATTTTACTTTTTAATTGTTTTTAGATTATATTTTTTAGAATTCGTAAATATGCCGCAAAGGTAAAGAACAAAGGAAAGAACTATGCGGATTATTGTTTTTGTGATGTGGAAAATCGTATAAGTGACGAAAAAAAACAACTTGGTATGATTTCACCGTCACTTAATGAGAAATAGCGAACAATTGCAAATCAAGAACGAGGGCGTATCAAAAGAAAAACTTTGACACACCCTTTTCCTGACTTTGACTATGCGTCACCCTTTTTTCATTGTTATTTTTGCTAAGTTATTGAAAATGAGGGAATGTTATTTTGAGGGTACACATTTTGTCAAAGTCAGGTGTCATAACTACTGATATGACTGAGACTCATTCATTTTTTTGTAGGGGCAGACGTTGACTTGTTTATCCTGGTTCCGATGAACGTCACCTTCAGGGCGTTTGCCCGTCGCAGCGCCTGCTTCACCTCCATCACGGTCTTCATGTCTACATCCTTGTCGGCAGAGAGCGCCACGGTCATCTCCTGGGCCTCGTCGGGCGACATGCCGGAGCGCGACTCCGCGAGATAGTCCACGAGCTGGTCTATTGCCACCACCTTGTTGTCCACCTGTATGCGGTAGCCCTCCTGCCTGCCGTCTACAGGCTTTCCGATATACACATGGGTCACGCCAGACTTCTTCTTCATCTTCGTGAGCTGTCTGCCCTCAGGCACACGATATCTCACCTTCACCTCGTCCTGTCGCATGTGGGTTACGATGATGAAGAAGAACAGCACCGTGAAGATAAGGTCGGGCAGCGATGCCGTGTTCAGTTCCGGCACGCTGCGGCGTTTGCGTATAAACATATTCTGTTGTCTCCTATTCTGTTTTTAGTTCCTCAAATCGGTCATCAGCCAGGTTGGGGGTTATTCTTTGTCTACCGCATCCTGACCGCTCTCCTCGTTCAGGTTTTCCATCACACGCTGCGGATAGAGCTTATCTATCTTCTTGCGCTCATACTGTTCACATTCCGCATACCGCTTGTGGTAGATGCCCATCGCGGCAGAGTTTCGGATTGAGGTGTATGCCGAGCTTACGGCATCCTGAACGTGGAAATAATCATCGTATTTGGATGTGGGGAGCATCTTGATGCTCACCACGTGTGTGGCGCGGTCGGGACAGCCGGCAACGAATTTCTCCACCATTCCCTGCAGGCGCCTCACGTCGACAGGCTTGCCGTCTACTCTCACGTCGCCCTCGCCCCAGATGCTGATATCCATCACGTTGCGGCGGTCCATCTCCGTCACCTCCTCCGTCTTCGCCTTGTCTTCGGGCGGCAGCTGCTTGAAGACACCCTTGGTGGAATCCATCGACGAGATGACGAGGAAGAAGACGAGCAGGATGAACGAGATGTCGGCGGTGGAAGTGGTGTTCAGCCCCGGCACCTCACGCTTGCCGCGTCGGAAATTCATAGAAAACCTTTTCTGTCTTATCACTTTTCCTCCTTTTTCCTGTTTTTCCTCCTCATTGCCGATCCGCCTACCGACACCGCCACTGCCACTACGGCAGCGAGGAGCATGGCGAATACGGCGTATATGAACATGTCGGCAACCTTGAGCCACATGGCATCGCTGAAGGTCTTGCCGTTTACGGACAGCGGATCTGCCGACCCTACCACGTATGCCAGCACGAGCATTGCCAAAAACGCCATTGCCGACCATCGCTTTATCCTTGCCACGGGGATACCGTTGACCACCTTCTCGGCAGACCGGATTTTCGCCGCTTTATACAGCGAGAAGACCAGCACTCCCACAGCCCCCACCACCATCAGATAGATGAAGATGAGCACGATGTCGGTGAGCAGCGGAGCATTGTAGTCGGGGTCGAACACGTATGGCATATCGTAGCCCACGAGATAGAAGAGCGCGAAGACCACAGCCGTCACGCCTATCATGGCATAGAGCAGACGGGTGGACATCTGCCATGCCTTGAGCTTTCTCTTTTTCATACCCATAGCGTTATTGTCTTGTTTTTCTTTCTGCTGCATGTCAGCCTTTCTGGTTCTTGTATTTGCCGATGGAGTCGAGGAGCTTTATCGCCGACTCCTCCATATCGGAAGTGATATGGTCTATCTTGGAAACGATGTAGTTGTAGAACACCTGGAGCACGAGCGCCGCGATGATTCCGAAGATGGTGGTGATGAGCGCCACCTTCATTCCCGATGCCACGATGGTAGGACTGATGTCGCCGGCGTCTTGTATCTGCTCGAATGCCATCACCATTCCTATCACGGTGCCGAGGAATCCGAGCGACGGTGCGATGGCGATGAAGAGTTTTATCCATGAGCATCCCTTCTCCATGTTTGCAGCCTCAACGGAACCGTAGCTTGATATGCCGCGCTCGATATTGTCTATCGGTTCGGCGATGCGGGCGAGTGCTTTGCGGCAGATGGATGCCACGGGACCACGCTCCTGCTCACACATCTTCTGTGCCGCCTGCAGGTCGCCATTTGAGAGCGCCCCGTCGATGTCTGCCATCATTCTCTTGGCGTCTATCTCACTGAGCGTGAGGAATATTATCCTCTCCACACAGAAGGCGAGTCCGAGCACGAGAGCCAGTGCCACGAGCGACATGAATCCTGCCGAACCCTCGATGAACTTGGTTTTGAGCACCTGATGGAAGCTCAGCGACTCTTCGTCGTCGATGCCTTCCAGATCGGCAGCCACATCTGCCGTGTCAGTAGCCTCAGCCTGTGTGTCGTCGGCACCGAGACTGTCGGCATGGGCATTGGCGGCAGCTTTCGGTGCGGCGGCAGGTGCAGTTTCTGATGCCGCAGCCGGCGCTGCACCATTTTCATTATCCGCAGCGGTTTTTGATTTCGCGGCAGCCGGTTTTTGTCTTGTCTTTTCCACGGCAGCCGGTTTTGCCGCCGCTGTCGCCTTGTCTTGTGCGGCGGCATCTGCCGGAGCTGCCAAGACGAGACTGATGATAATGAGCATGCTGCCCAATAGTCTTTGCATTTTTTGCATTGCAGTTATGTGTTATGTTTTCTATTCCGTTATGTATGTATTCACACAAGGCAATTCCTGCCTGGTCTGTTCTCCGGGCATGGATGTATCTTCTTTATGCCAAGTATCACAATACGAAGTTCACTGGTATGCAGAAATATGTGAGACAAGGTTTGCCCTTGTCCTCGCCGGGCTTCCACTTCGGCATTCTCTTGAGCACTCTCAGTGCTTCGGCGTCGAGCAGCGGGTCTGCCTTATGCACCACCTTCAGCTCCGACACGGTTCCGTCTTTGCCGATGATGAATCCCACCACCACTTTGCCTTGTATCTTCTGGTCGCGCGCCGCCTGCGGGTAGCGCAGGTTGCTGGTTATCCATTTCATGAACTCCACCATTCCGCCGGGGAATTCGGGGAGTTTCTCCACTATGCGGAAGTTGAGCGGATTGTCGTTCATGTCGGTTGCCACGGGAGCCTGTGCCGTTGTCTCGTTGCTGCTGTCGTCGGCAGCCTGTCCGGCGTTGCCCACTCCTTTGCCATCGTCGGCATCTCCGTTCGGCTGGTCCATCTTCGTGGGCATCTCCGTCTGCGGTTGTTCGTCCACCGCCTTTATCTTATCCGTCACCGCCTTCGGTGTTGTTCCCGGCTTCAGATATGCTATCATGTCTTTCTGTTGCTGCCGCGCCAGCAGTTCCGGGTCGAACGACGGGTCGGAGTCAACATCCATGTCGTCAAACATCTGCGGTCCGCCGCTTCTCCATTCCAGTGCCACGAACAGCAGAGTGAGGGCAAAGACGAGGCCGAGCAGGACTCCCGTGGTCCTGTTCGCCGTATAGTCGATATGTATCTTCATCTTTGCCATTATGCGTAATGCGTTAATATATGTGATGCCTGAATAACAAGGGCAATCACAGTTCTGCCACCTCTTCCAGAGTGAGTTCGGTGACAGTAGAAATCGTCTCTGCCGGCAGTCCCAAGTCTTTCATTCTTCTTGCATTCTGCCTGCGTTCTTCCTCACGACCTTCTGCACGACCTTCTGCACGACCTTCTGCACGACCTTCTGCACGACCTTCTGCACGACCTTCCTCACGACCTTCTGCACGACCTTCAAGTCTGCCTTCCTCACGCTCCGTATAGATATTGTCGCGGAGTATCACGATATTGTCGAGATGCTTGTAATAAGCAGAGCGTTCAGCCTTGCTCATGCGGTCCACCTTGAGTTGTTCCTTCACTTCTTCCATACCAGGTGCTTTGGCTCCCTTAGGCACATCACCTGTATTCAGATAATATGCCCATTCTTCTATGGAGCTTTTCGCCACTCGGTTGAAGTCGTTCACCTTCAAGATGTAATATTCAGGATACAGGTCGCTTACTTCGTCCACATTGAATTTCTGCCTTTGGAAAGGACTGAGTTCAAGCAGATCGCCATTGTGTATGCCACGGAATTCCGTTTTGCCATGGTATACGATGTCGGTGCCTTTTCCAAGCGAGAAATAAACGATATTCACGCTATACACCTTTCGGACGTTCTCGTAGCCTTGGCCTTTCTTTATATATTCCGTCACGAGCTTAGACGTACCGAAAAGCATACGCTGGAAATATGCGTATTCCGTGTTGTTCTGCACCTCAATGAGAAACAGTTCACCCTTGTCGTTCTCAGCAAGCATGTCCACACGATTATATTTGTCGTTCTCATCATCCTGATTACCTTCACTCTCAAGCATTTGCCTGATTTTTATTTTCATTCCAAGCAGCGTAGTGAGCAATCCTTCCAGAATTCCGAAGTTTGCCTTTTGTCTGAGCAGGCGTTTCATTGCCCAGTCAAAACGTATGTATTTATTCTCTGCCATAACGATAATGGTTTTTAGTTGTCTATACAGCTTTTCTTATGCCGAGCCGCAGCTTATCTTATGCAAAGATAATGCAAGGCGAGAGCAGAACGAAATAAATAAATTTATTTCTTATTCCGAGCCGCAGCTTATCTTATGCAAAGATAATGCAAGGCGAGAGCAATATAATCCAAATGTTATTTGAGATTTATTGCCAAGCCGCAGCTTATCTTATGCAAAGATAATCCAATTACTTATAAACACAAAATTAAAGGAAGTGAAACCTACTTATTTAGTCTTAACCCAACAAAAATCCTCTATGCAAGAACAACAACAGAATCCCTACAAGTCCAAACGACAGATTTGGGGCTAAACCATATACACGAAATTTTCCCCCACGGCGTGGGGAAGGAAACCCCACATTAGGGGGTTCTATTCCCCACGCCGTGGGGGAAATTCTGACCTATGTGATTCGTTATGGCGTTTCGATTATATTCTGAGTGAATATCATATCACCACACGAGAATTTTCTCGCCGTTAACGATGTAGACGTCCTGGTGAACGCAGATTGTGCGTGAGCCTTCAATTGTGCCGCTGAACAACAAGCTGCCCTGAAGGTTTACGATCTCCACTCTCGTAGCCACTTCGGCGTTGAGAACGATCTCGCCCTTGCCAGCCTTCACGGTGAATGTCGCTGGTGTAGGACTGTCAACGCCTGAAGGCTTGCTCTTGAAGTACGGCACGAAACGGATATTGCCATCTACGCAGTCGGCAGGGATGGTATACTCACCGTTGACGAATTGTGAAGCCTGCACTGTGTATTCCTTCCACTGCGGATTCTCATTCAGCATGTTCGCCCCCTCAAGATTGTAGCCATGGCGAATCTTCACGTAGTCGAGCAGGAAGCCTTCTGCCGGCTGGGTCTTTATCTTGAATGACCGACCGAAGGGAGTGGTCTGTCCTGTCACCGGCTTGCCGTTGGAGAGGAGAATCTCACCGTTCAGACCACCGCCGTTATCCTCAACAGTGCGGTAGATATCCACCTCGTCAGCGTGGATGTTTACGAGCACGTCAACGATGCCTCCGCCGTTGTCCGAGATATTGTTGTCTGTTGTGGTGCTGCCGCCGGGGTCTGCGTTGTCCCAGTCCACTTTGTACCGCATTCGATAGATGCCCGGTGTCTGGTCTTCTGCAATCCTGAACGAAGGCATTGCCACGCCGCAGCCGTCGCTTGCCGTACCGCCCTTGCTGTCCTCGCCCTTATAGTAAGAAAACGCTACGAGGTCCTTGTTGTCGGTGATACCGGTGTCGGTGTAATCAACGTTGAACTTGCCGTCGTTACCCTTGTCGAGGTAAGCATACCCATGCATACGCTCGCCTTTCCAACTGATATCAGGCGTGACCGTCTCGCCTGGTCTGGCAAGGAAGATGTCGTCGAGGTTCTTGATGTAGAGTTTCTTGTCCGTGTCCTGGTTTACTGCTGCGGTCTGCGAACCGAGGCCAACAGACTTGATGTAGCGGTCGGCACGTGTGTGGGCTGTCGTCTTGTTGTAGTTGATCGGGTAAACCGGTTTTGAGAAGAACGGAGCGACCTTGCTGCTGAGGATGATATCATCGATGAATACGGCGAAGTCGCTCTTCTGGTCGTGAGGCGACTGACGGTCTACTACAACGAGGAGGCTCTTGATAGTGACGCCCTTGGCTCCCGTGACCGGGAACACCACGTCCTTCCATTTGCCTGCCGTACCGATTTTTGTGGGCAGGCTCCAGAACTGCTCTGTCGTTGCCGGCTGGCAAGGACGGTCGTCGCGGTTGCCCAGACCGATGAGCATAAACTGGGTGTAACGGGTGGAGCTGATCTTCACGTGTATGTATTGTGTCTTTTTTTCAAGAGCGAACGGCTCCTTCAGTTCTACGAGAGCGCCGAAGGTGTTGCTGCCGTAGCGTGAGCGCTGCACGCCGAGAATCTTTGACGATTCATCAGGGGCGTAACCCAAATCGGAGTCCACTTCGTTGAGGTCGTTGTCAACCACCTGCACATTACCCTTGAGCCTGTTGAGGTTGAAGGGGGATATAGGACATGTGTCGTATGCACGCACACTCACGTAGCTCTCCGGAGTCTCGAAGTCACAGAGTGTCTTGTCCTGTTGCGCCATAGCGACGACAGGAAGAATGAGGCCCGCAAGGCAGATATATTTCTTTATGTTACCCGTTGGCGGAATTAATTTAAGTTGATAAATATGAGTAAAAAGTTGTACATATCGCTGATTTTTAGTAACTTAGTAGTGACCAAAACATTAAGTTCGAACCATCGTATGTACAACCTTTATACAAAATTCGTCAAAATACTTGAGATATGCAAGCAATTCTCTGAAAATCTCGTCAATGAATCGGGTAATGTTCCACGTCGTGGTCCTGTTCCCAAGTTTTCGGATTTGGAAGTGGTGGCGCTATCCCTGACGGCAGAGACCGAGAGCATTGATAGTGAGAAGTGGTTGTTCGACTATAAATTGCAAGAGTACAAGGACAGCATTCCCAATCTCATATCAAGGAGACAGTTCAATGACCGCAGGAAGAAAACGTCAGGCCTGTGTGAGGAACTGCGCAAGAGGATTGCCATGGAAATGGATGGCGGAGAGGAACAGTTCTTTGTTGACTCCAAGCCGATAGAGGTTTGTAGGGTTGCAAGAGGAAAACGTTGCAAGATGGGGCGTACCGGCAATTTCTCGCAAGCTCCCGACTTCGGCTTCTGTGCTTCGCAGAATACGTATTATTTTGGTTATAAGTTACACGCTCTCTGTGGGTTAAGTGGAGTTATCCATTCCTATGATCTGTCAAAGGCAAGTGTAGCTGATCTCCATTATATGAAGGATGTAAAACATACTTATCACGACTGTAGCATCTATGGTGACAAAGGGTATATTGGAGCTGACGTACAGCTTGACTTGTTCGAAACCGCACACATAAGACTGGAGTGTCCGTATCGGCTCAACCAAAAGGACTGGAAACCAACATTCATTCCGTTTGCAAAGGCAAGAAAGAGGATTGAGACAATATTCTCTCAACTTACAGACCAGTTCCTGGTCATCAGGAACTACGCGAAAATAACGAATGGTTTGTTTGCCAGAATCATTGGCAAAATTAGTGCACTTACCATTCTGCAATACGTAAACTTCATTAACGACAAGCCCATTGGCAGAATTAAGTATGCACTAAATTAATTCCGCCAACAGGTATTTCTTTATGTTCATTGTTTCTTTGCTTTTTGCTTGATGGAATAAGTATTAGCCAAAATGGTCATCATACCGCTTTAATGTAGTATTCCAGAGACAGCCTGTGCAGTTTTAGAACACTTCTATTGTGTGGAGCAGCGGACAAGACCTTGAGTTCTCGATGGTGATGCGTATAGCCTTTGCCATATAGCCGTCTGTAGAGTATTCTGCCGTTGAGCCGTTGAGTGGGATGATGCGCTTGTAGCCTACGGTTGTCGTTGCCTGATTGCCACCGCGCTTGGTGAATGTCACTCCGTCTTCACTTGTCTCGATCTTAAACTTCTTGATGCGCTGTCCGAGCTTGATATACTCCATGAGCGAAACGTAGCGCACTGTCTGCGGCGTGTCCCACTTGAGTTCGATGACAGCCTTCTTACTGCCGTCGGGAGTTGCCCAATATGTGTCTTTGTTTCCGTCAATCAGATTCCTGGCTTCGTAGTTGCCGTTGCCCATAGCCTCGCGGGTGCAGTCGGCTGTCACGGTAGCGCTCTTTGCGAGGTCGGTGCCGAGGCGCTTGTCGAGCAAGTCGCCGAGTGCCTCCATCTGTTCTGCAACAGAGTCGTCGATAAGGCCGGCGCGATTTGGCGGGAGGTTGAGCAGCAAGGTGGCGTTACGGCCTACTGTCTCAAGATACATCTTGAAGAGAGTCTCGGCAGTCTTCACCTCGTTGTCCAGGTTTGAGTCCCAGAACCAGCCTTTTGTAGATCTGGCGTCGCTCTCGCCGGCTGCCCACATCCATGCGTATTCACTGCCCGTCTCGCCGTCGCCCATTGACCAGCATGTCTGTCCTGAATAGCCGTTCTCGTTGCCTATCCAGCGTACCTCGTCGCCAACGCCCCACATTACGACGTCGGGAAGGAGATTGTGGATAGAGTCGCGGAGGTTGGGAATGTCGTAGTATGTCTGCGAGTTGTCGATGGTGCGTTTCTCCGAAGTGGTGTAGCTGCCATAACCGCCTGCATAGTCGCCACCGGTAGCGCCGTCGAACCACATCTCAAACTGGTCTTTACCATACTGTGCAAGCTCTGCACACTGAGGCAGGAACACGAGCCTTGCATACTCGTCGGTATAGTTGCCGTTGCTGTCTTTCTTGCCCCAATACGGACTCGACAGGTCCCACGGAGAGACATAGAAGCCGTATTTCATGTTGAGCTCGCGTGCGGCGTCGGCAAAGTCCTTCGGGATGTCTACATCCTTTCCGTAGCCGGAAGAGTTGCGCGTGCAGTGCTCTGTCGTTGCTGTAGGCCATAGGCAGAAGCCGTCGTGATGCTTCACCACGGCGATGCCACCCTTCATATGAGCCTTCTTTGCCACCTCAAGCCACTGCTTCGGGTCGGGTTTCTGTGTCGGTGCGAATACTGTCTCACGCTCCATGCCTGTCCCCCATTCCTGGTTGGTATAGGTGTTCATGCCGTAGTGGAAGAAAGCGTAGAATTCCGTTTCGTTCCATTTGAGCTGACGGTCGCTCGGCACCGGATATACGGGAGCCGGTGTGTTGTCCGGATTGCTCATGCTCTCCTCAACCAACTGGAAATTGTTTTGTGCCGACAAAGTGGCGGGTGCCGCAGCAGCCAGACTCAATGCCGACAACAAGATGTGGATTTTCTTCATAAATGTCATCTATATGTTTTGAAAAACAATTGGGTTCTTAACTGATTCAAAGTCGCAAAGCCACGAAATGGAAATCCCTAAATATCACATCCCCCTGTTTCGGGATTCCCAACCATTCTGCTCTTTTTGTTTTCGCCGCTAATTTACGAAGTTTTTCCGGCATTTCAAAAAGTTGCCCCTATTTTCAATCCCCCCAATGTCAAATATGAGATACAACAGCCCTTTTAGTGATGATGAAATATTTTCGCCGCCACTTATTTGGACATATTGCATATTATTCTGTTTTTATTCATTACTTTTGCACCTGCCTACGAGAAATGACACATCATCAAGTCCCAATCGGTCATCAAACCATTTGGGTACAATCAGCAAAACCACACTATGCCAAAAGGATTATTATCATTCAGCAGCCACAACGATATCAACGAAATCAAAACGGAATGGACCGAGCTCGACAGGAAAGCGGAGGAGAACGGCGTCAGATACGTTGAATACACATATTACCAGACTTACGAATGGAACGAATTCCTGTTCCGCCACACCACCAGGGGCTTCGGCAAGTTTGCCTCTGCGATGCGCTACCATCTGGTGAGACTCGACGGCAGACCGTTCGCCATCATACCCACACAGGTGACACGACTGTCGAAGAAGGTGAGGATTCCCTCATGCAGAGTGGCGGGAGTGCTCAACATCAGCTGCCCCTACACAGGGGAGTGGGACGGGGAGATGACGGCTGCCATCGCCGGATATATCGAGACGGCACACAAGGGGATGAAGATCAGCTTTGCCGACGTGCCCATGGCGGCTCCCTTCGCCGGCGTGATGAAGAGAATTGGCGGCGAACTGAAGGAGCGCACGAGCTATCATGTGCCGCTCGACGGATTTGAAAGCCATGAGGATTATGTGGCATCGCTCAACAAGAACATATACAAGAACATCCGCAAGGCATACAACCATCTGAAAACCGACTCCAAGAGGATGGAACTGAAGGTGTATCGCCGGGGCGGAATGCCCGACGACGGATATATGCGCAGTCTGTGGAAACTCTATCTGAGACGCAAGATGGCTTGGCGCCACCGCAAGACGGGAGCTATGTCTGAAATCGGCATCAGCCTCAAGGCTATGTATGAAACCCGTTCGGGATGCGCCAACCGCAGTCTGAAGACGCTCGATGCGGCGGAGCTCTACGTGCTGCATATCGATGACCGGCCGGCGGCATTCATGATTGTGTATCGCCACCGCAACCATCTGCTCATGCCGAAGCTCGCCATCGACACTTCTTTCAGCCGCTATTCTCCCGGCATCCTGCTCATACTCGAGGCTTCGAAGAGATGGATTGACGAGGGAGTGGCAGACTTCGACATGTGTCGCGGCGACGAGAGATACAAAAAGGAGATGGGCGGACAGAACGAACCGCTTTGCCGCATCGACAAGAGGCTGTAGGACAAGACCTCTCTTCTGAAAGACAAATCAAGTTCTTATAACCCATTGGTGATAAAGTCGCTCTTCTGAAAGACAAAACCCGGACAAGCTCTGAAGCCCTGTTAGGGATAATAAACCCAAATCGCTTTCTATGTTAATATCCAAATGTTTTGACCATTATTTTCAATTTATGCTGAGATTTTATATTCAGGGGTGAATGTTTGGCGATTTCTGACCATGGCTGTGACCAAATGTACAAGTTTGTTCTTGACATTGTTCAGTGCAACCTGCTTCTTCTTTCCTCGTTCTACGAGGCGCATGTAGTACCTCGCCATAATGGGATTGAAGTTGACGGCAGCTAGTGCCGCTTGCGTCAGCATGGCCTTTATCTGGCGGTTAGCCATATAATGTACATGCGGATCGGAATGCACACTGGTTCCCGAATCTTTGCCAAATGGAGCTAGGCCGTAATAGCAGGCAATCTTGCGTGAGTCGTAGTTGAAACGCCGGAAGTTGTCGGTGTACACCATCAGGCACACAGCGTTCTGCGTTCCTATGCCAGGCACCGAGGTCACGATGGTGAACACCTCGGTGAGTTCCTCGTCCGACTTGATGAGATCGGCAATGCGCTTATCTATCTTCTCTATCTCCTTATTGAGTTCAGAGACGATGTGCCGTCCGCTCTGCGAAATCATTGTCTTGACTGGCGACTTCTCCATAGTGAGTCGCTTTTCGCCTCTACGCACCTGGAAACTGCATCTGTGTCTTACGATCATCTGACGGTATAGGAACAGCTCACGCAGTTGTGTAAGCGACTCGCTAAGAGGCTCGTACATAACGGCTTTATCGTAATTCCTCATGGCGTATTCTGCAATCATCGAGGCGTCAGCACGGTCAGACTTCAATCGTCTAAGACCAGATGCGTCTTTGATGCTCTTTGCGTTCTCAAGCCACATGTCGTAGCCTTTACCGTAGAGGAAGTTGCACAGTCCCTTGCTGTAGTCGCCCGTGTTCTCGCCACAGAAGAGCCACAAGGACGAGTCGATACCGCAGGAATTCTGCTCAACCCACTTGACCAACTGCCTATAGCCAGACACGGTTGTCTTGAACTCGTTGAACACTCTAGCAGCGGTTTCTGCCAGTCCGTCTGCAAAAAGGATAGCCACATCAACTTTTTCTTTCGAAAAATCAACTCCGATAAATAAATTCTTCATAACTTTGTACGAGTTATATTGTGTAGAATTGGTCAATAGTTGTATGGACTAACACTCTAACAAGGCTCAGAGCCGATAACTTTCTATCTGGTCTTTGCAACTATGTCGATGAGGACCTAAACGATTTATAGCTTTACGGCTGGGTCATTAGCTGGTTTACCTCTTCGACAGACCGATTCTACCTTTTTACAACAAAGGTACGAAACTGTCTTTAGCAATCATAGTTTTACCTTGATTATTTTGGAGTTTATGCGACTTCGTCGCAATCTTCTGCAAACTTAGAGGTCATTAGGCCGTTTAATGTCATATTTTACAACTGCTTGCAGTCTTTTGCTTTTTATAAGGTGTCTTTTGCCTGTTTTTAATTCGCAATAGCTCGCTATTACTCATTAAAAGCCAAACAAAATCCACTCTTCTAAAAAGCAAAATACAAGCAAGCCCTAATGACCGCTTTGGGATAAAAACAAAAAAATCGCTCAAACATTATGCTTTGAACAATATTGTTTTCAAGACATAATGTTTGAGCGATTCTGTTTTCTGTGCTTTTTCACACCCAGATATTCTATTCTATCGTCAGCTTCTCGAAGAGCATCCTGTCGATGCCGTCGCCCGTGAGAGTCACCTTATAGCTGCCGGCATTGGTCTGCGAACCAGTGGTGATGCTCGTGTTGCGGCGCTTGGTCTTCTTCTCCGGAGTCTTCACGAAGGTGATGTCGTCTTCCTTGTATACCACACCGTTGAGGTCGGTTATCTTCACGTGGAGCGTGCGCTCCTTCTCAGGATTGTAGTAGCGGAATCTCAGGGCATACACCTTTGCCACACCAACGTTGTATTCAAACGTCATCGTTCCCTTGTGCAGGATTCCCTCTGCGGTGATGGCACTGCTGGTCTTCGGCGGCAGCAGACTGTCGGGTGTGGCGGCATAGGTCTCTTTCTCGAAGTCTGCCCACATCGTCTTGCTCTCCTTCTTCGGTTTCTTCTCCACCGGCTTCACGTCGTGGTTTTCGGTCGCCACGGCGATGGCAGAGATGACAGCCTGTCCGGCATTCACCTTCGGGAAGTCGATACGTATCTCCTTGCCCTCGTTGTGAACATTCAGCACCCGCTTGTATGGTCTGCCGTAGCGCGCCTGTGCCCAGAGGTCGAGGTTGCGGATTCGTGTGGTGTCGTTCACCGCCACATCAAAGAGTCGCAAGCCCTCATAATCGGTAGTCGCCGACTCTCCCCTGCCCCACCAAGGCTCGATGAAATAGAGTTCCACGCGATAGTCGCCGGGCTGCGCCGGTATGGTGTACGACAGACGGTGTCTGCCGAATCGCGAACTGCGGAAGAGCGGCGAGGCGAACATCAGCGGATTATACGTCTGGCTCGCCTGATAGGGGCTGGTCTCCTTCTTGAACCCGTCGCCCCACGACGATGACCAGCTGCTGTTGTCCTGCTGCCAGGTCAGTCCGTAGCTGTCCACATAGTCGTCGCCGCCACAGTTTATGCGCGCTATGTAGTTGTATCCGTTGGCAGGCTTTATGATATCCTCGTTCCATGCGTTATACGAAGGCATGGCGAGGGAGTCGCAGCTCACCAGACGGTCTTTGCAGTATCCGCGTGCCACGAGGGCGTCGCCGCCCGCCTTCACTCCATAGAAGCGGAAGAGCGTGGTGTTGCCCTTGATGTCGCGCTCCTTGGTCTGGCTCCACTGTCCGCAGCTCAGCGTCACACGGTCGCAGTTGCTGTAAACCCTCACACTGTCGAGAGTTGCCACAGCCATACTGTCGCCCTCCTCTTTCTTTCCGCCGATGCTGTCGATATGTATCGCCGGCACGATATACACCAGCGGTTCCTTGTCGGCAGACACGTAGTGTGACTTATACATATAGAATGCGTCACCTGGCTGCTCCCATGTGGATATCAGTCCCTTGTGGTTGAAGGGTCCCACCTTGTCTATCATCCTGAAGCCCTCCTCCGGCTGTCGGCGTCCGGGATTGTCGTGGCTCTGCAGGGTCCAGAGGAACTGTCCGCACACACTGTCCTTCACGCTCTCTGCCAGCTGCACCTTGCGCTCCAGTATGTCACACTGCTTCTCCTCAGTGTAGCGTTCTCCCGAGTGGTTGCCAAGTGTGCGCCACGCTCCGTATTCTCCGTTGAGGAGCTGGTCGTCGCGCGAGAGTTCCTTGGCGTAGTCTTCGAGCTTTCCGCCATACGTGCCGCTCCAGTTCTGCACCACGTTCCAGTCTGTCCCCTCGCCTCCGTTGCAGGTGGTCACGAGGCGCTGCGTTCCGCATGTGGGGTCGAGCCGGCGGATGATGTCGGAGCATTCCTTGGCGAATTCCGCCGGTATGGTGCTCTCGTTCTGCAGTCCCCACAGGATTACCGACGGAGAGTTGCGGCGCTCCTTCACCCATTGTATGAGGTGGCGCTTGAAGCTCTCCTTGAACTGTGGCGTGTCATACCATATATGTGCCGAGAACTGCGGCCACCACAGTATGCCGTTCTCGTCGATTATCTTCTTGTATAGCAGGTTGTGTGGCTGGTGTGCGTCGCGGAAGGCGTTGAAGCCCGTGGTCATCACCTCCTTCATCCTCGCCTCTATCTGCTCGTCGCTGAAGGCGTGGCTCTGTCCGAACAGGTGTTCATACTCACACACGCCGTTGATGAACTCCGGTTTGCCGTTGAGATAGAAGCGCTTGTCGCCGTCGCCTCTCGTCAGCGGCCATGATATGCTGCGGAATCCGAACGGCGTCAGCAGGTCGTCGGTAGCCTTTCCGCCTCGCTTTATCATGGTGTTGAGGTTGTAGAGATACGGCTTCTCCATCGTCCAGCGCCGCGGATTCTGTATCGCTGCCTGCTGGCGCACGGTCTTCACCTCTCCCGGCAGCAGCGTCACCTCGTCGGTCAGGCGCAGGGTCTGCTTACCGTTCTTCTCCGAGAGCTTGTTTATCAACTTGAAGGTGGCTGCCTCCTCTCCATAGTTCTTCACCTCGGTGTCGACGAAGATACTGTCGCATGCCTGGTTCGACCACACATGCACTCCGAACGGCTCTATGCGCACCTTGTCGGTAATCTCCATCACCACCGGACGGAAGATGCCGAAGGGCTGCGATCCCTCGCTGAATCCCCATTCCGAACTGCATCCACCGCACACCCACGGCATGTCGGTGATGCCTTTGGGATGCGACACGCGCACTTCAAGACTGTTCTCCTTTCCCCTCGCCACGCTCTGCGTGATGTCTATCGTCTCGGTGGTACGCCCGATGTCGTAGGTGCCGAGCTTCTTGCCGTTGAGCAGTATGTCGCAATATGTGCCCACTCCCTCGAATCTCAGGAAATACTCCTTGCCTTCCAGATCGGGAACTGTGAACGCTTTGCGGAACACCGCCTTGCCGTGCAGGTTGCCGTGTTCCTTCTGCAGCGCTCCGTAATAGTCGTCGAGGTTGAAGGGTATGTCTTTGGTGAAGGTCTCTCCACCGAAGGTTATCTGCCAACTGCCGTTCAGGCCCACAGTGGTGCGTTTGCCCACTGGGTCCGGCGCCGGGAATGAGATTTCGCTCTTTCCCATCGGACGGCTCGTAGCCACGGCGATGCCCCGCTGTCCGCTGTTGTTCACGGCGCAATAGAAATGATATACCACTCCGTCGTGTTCCACCACATAGCTCTTGTGGGCGAACATCTCGTCGTATGGTTTCGACGGCACGATAAGGTCGGCTCCCTGCCAGTCATACCAGTGTATCATGTCGCGGCTTGCGGCGAAGGTGTTGTAGGCGTTGTATTCGCGGGTGGGGTTGAAGGCAGAGAAATAGAACATCACGTAGATGTTTCCCATCTTCACTATCTGCGCGTCGCCTGTTATGGTGCCGTCGGTATCGTGGGCAAAGATGGGGTTAGCCTTGTAGCGTGTCCATTTCTTCATGTCGTGTGAGAAAGCCACTCCGATGCGCTCGCCTTTGGGATGTGTGGCGTTTTTTCCTCCGGCATTGTAATACATCATGAAGGGATAGCCGAAGAGTTTCTTGTCCACACGATACACCGTGCTCTTATACTGTGTCATGTATTCCCACCACTGGGCGTTCTTGTCTTTGTAAGACATCACCGGCTTGCCTGCCGTCTCCCAAGGGTGAGCCTTCGTCACGTCAAGCTTCGTAGACGCCAGTCCGATGCTCAGCGGAGCGTTCACCGCCTCATAGCCGGTGCCCTCTCCTCCGATGTATGTCATCCAGTAGCGTCCCTTGTATCGCTCTATCTCATAGGAGCCGCCCCAGGTGTAGTCTACGAGCGCCGGGAATCCTCCGCGCTGGTTTCTGTCCCATTCGTCGCCGCTTCCGTATTCGAGCACTCTGCCGAGTGTCTGCCAGTGGAGCAGGTCGCCGCTGGTGGCAATCCATGTCTCGTAGCCTCTGCCGTCAGTTCCGCCTTTGCCGTTGTAGCACACGTAGGTCATAAACCACTTGCCGTCCTTGCGGAACACCGTCGGACAGTCTATCTTGTGGCCGTTGTCGGCCGGTGCCACCACCATTCCGTATTTGTATGGCGTCTTCACGGTCTCGTAGATACGCTGCATCTCCTGCTGCGTCACTGCCGCCGCCTTGGCTGCCGTGCGGTGCTTGCCGCGGCGCTGGGCTGCTGCGCTGACTGTGAGCAGGAGGCAGAGGGATATTATAAGATATATTCGTTTCATAATCCGTTTTGAATTCTATATTTGCCTGATTGCCGTTTGGGGTTACAATGGCCGTTTGTCGGGGTTACATGAACAGCCAGTCCACTTCCGTTCCTGCACCGTTGAGTTTGGCGTCGCGTATCTTCAGCTCGCTGTCAGTGAATCCTGCCACCATTATTATTCCCTTGGGCAGATTTATCACATGGTGGCCGGCAGGGAAGCTGTAGGCGTGGATGTTGGCTATCGGCATTGTGGTCATTATCAGTGCGTTGCTTATCACTGGCTCTGCCTGTCCGTATTCGTTTCCGGTAGCGTCGGTTTCGAGCTTCGGCGGACGGGCGAATTTTGTCTGGTCGTCAACGAAGAATCCCACGAGGAGTTTCACTGGCTTCGTGGCGGTGAACTCCACCGAGATACCCTTGATGCGTGCCGTGTCGCGGTTGAGCACCAGTGCCTTCATTCCCTGCAGTTCTGTTGCCAGCGTGTCCACAGCCTCATCGCGACCGGCAAAGAGGCGTGCGCCCTTCTTCAGCGTCACCACGGGGTAGTCGCTCAGGAGCGTCACTTCGCCCTTCTTAGCGTTGCCCTTGCCCGTCAGCGCATCATTCAGCTTGGCGATGTTCTCGCGGCGTGTGGCTGTCTTGTCGGTGGATGTGAGACTGGCGATGTTCTTCTTCAGGTTGTCGAGTTCCTGCTGATACACGGGCATCATCTCCTGCCATGTGCTGTATTTTCCTCCGTCGCCTCCCACAGGGATGCGGCGCTGCGAGGTGAGCATGCTGTTGGCGTTGTAGTATGTGTCGCGGGTCTTGTCCACGAGTGCCATATAGCAGCTGTCGCTCTGTTCGAGGAGCGGCACGGCTTTCTTGAGATAGCCGGCGTCTTTCGTCCATTTGTAGTTGAGCACCTGCTCGGCGGCAAGCACCTTGTAGCGGAACGAACGGGCGAAGTCGCTGTAGCAGTCGATGTCGTTGGCGAGTCTGAGGAATTCGTCCCTGTTCTTCGTCACGCTTGCCGCGAGTCCCTTCAGCGCCTCCTGTGCCTTTTCGCCGTGTGCCACACACTGGTCCACGATGTCGAGGGGCAGTTCTCCCACGTGTTTCTCGTGCTTCCATTCCTTCTCCACATATTCTATGAGTTTCTCGCCCGTAGGTCCGCAGCTCTCATAGAATCCCGGATAGATGGTGTATTTGTATGGGTTGACGAGCTGGCTCATCTTCATTCCGAGCAGCAGACACTGGCGGTTGCCCTCTGTGATGCCGAAGCGTCGCAGCAGCTTGGGTGCTATCTCTCCGCTCTGGTCATACGCCTCTATGATTCGGCCGGCGGTCAGCGTGTCGGTGCCGTAGTATTCTGCCAGGGTCTTCTTCCAGAATGTCTTGTCTTCTCCGCGGTGGCAGTTCCATGAGTATCGTCCCCATGCCTGATACCACATCCAGTCGCGGTCTATCTGCAGCTCCCTCTTTCCGTCGGGCAGCTTGTCGGCGGTGTATGGCCAGTCCCAGTAGTTTGCCTGCGGATAGAGATGTAGTCCGTTGGCGTGGTGCACGTTGTGCATCGCCTGCACGGTTTTCTCTATGAACGTCGGTGAGCTCCACCGCCACGGTTCGAGGTTGGCGAGGATATGCACATTGCTGATATGCACGGGTGCTGCGGCGGCGAGCTGGCGGTGGGTCTCAGCCCATGGTCCTTGCGGCTGATAGGTGGTGAGCGACTCGCCGGTGTATTTGCTCATCGTATAGATGTTCTTGTATAGCGGCAGCGCCTCGTGTAGCACTCGCGGTCCGTCGGTGTCGTGTGATCTCAGGATGATTGGCGGTTCGTCGGTGCGTCCCGAAGCCTTCAGTCCGTCTTTGATGCCTGGAATGATGGTCTCGTTCATCCATTTTATGTCGGTGTCGACTCCCGACATCGCCTCTCCCAGACACACCAGGAAGCCCACATTGGGATAGTTCTCTATGAATGCCGCTATGCTCTTGCGTGTGTAGTCGGCGATGAGCGGTGTGATGGGGCGGTTGCGGTCTTGTGTCTTTATGCCGTAGTGGTCGGCGAAAGGTTTCGACACTATGATGTTGTAGAACATCTGTATCACGCGTATGCCTCGCTTGCCTGCCTCCTGGGTGAGGAAGGAGAACATCTCCTGGTTTTTCTTCATCGTGGCGTCGTCCACTTCGGGAGCGAAGGGATAGTCCTTGAGCTTCACGAGCGAGGCGAAGGGATGGCCGTTCCACAGGAACACGGCGTTCATATTGTCGGCGGCGAGCATGTCGAGGTATTTCACCCACAGCTCCTTGTCGTAGAACCACGGGAAATTCTCTGGCGTATATGGGTATTCATATACTTTGTGGCCAGGCAGATACACGGTCTTCTGCAGTCCCACGCATGCTCCGCGGAGCTTCATCTCTGGTGCGTCAACGATGGTGTAGGGTATTTCGAGGGAGTTGTTCATCCTGAAATACTCCACGAGACGGTTGGCACCGTAGATGGCTCCCGAGGCATCGTTGCCGATGATGCTGATTTTCTTTCCCTTGCGCTGCAGCGAGAATCCTTCTGCCGGTTTCCCCACGGTGTCGCCGGCAATACCGATGCTGATGCTATAGCCTTTGGGCATAGCCTTTATGTTGTTGGCGATGAGTGTAGCGGCATAGTCGGTCTGTGGCGACTGTGTCGTTGTCTTCACCAATGTGTCGTTGTGTCCGCATGAGGCGAATGCCACAGCGGCAGCGAATGCTAATATCGTTTTGCTTGTCATATCTGTTTTAGTTGGGTGTGGCACGTGTGTCACGTTACCAGATTGTCCATTGTTCAAAAAAGTCGTTTTCTTCCGATTTCCGCTGAAGGCGGCTTTTCCTCCATTGCCGCCCTCAGAAACGGTCTATGCGGAGCTCCTTGCCCACGGGTATGTCGTATTTTCTGTCTCCCAATACGAGGACGCCTTTTCCGCCGTCGCTCTTCACGCTGACGCTGGTGGCATCCATCTTCACTCTGACTTCTCCGAACGGTGTGGGCACACTGCCCTGCATCCGTTTCAGTCCGCCGAGCACGGGGCGCACCTCATATTCCGCATAACCGGGTTTGGTGGGACTTACGCCGAGGAAATATCTGCCTATGAGATATATCGGACTGGCTCCCCAGGCGTGGCAGAGGCTCTTGCCGTAGGGGCGGCCATACATGGCGAGATGTTCTGCTCCCTGGTCGGCGGGATTGTATTTCTCCCAGAAGCTGGTGGCTCCCTCGCCTATCATTCCTCCCCAATAGCCGAGAATCTCGGGCAGCACACGCTCCTGATATCCCATCCGGCACATCGCCTCGAGTTCATAGAAGCGCATATATGGCGTGGTGATGGGTTCGATGTCGGAATTCAGCATCACGGAGTCCATTATCCGGCGCTTGTCATCATCGTCCACCATATCATATATTATAGCGAACATATTTGGGAATGCCGTGATGTCACGGTTCATCCTGCCATCCTCTATGGCGTGCATGAAGGCGCTGCGGCTGTCGTCCCAGAAGGTGGGCTTGAGCTTTGCCTTGAGGTCGGCGGCGAGCTTTCCGTAGCGGTCGGCATCCTTGGCGTATTCAGCGGTGGTGATGCTGCCTTGCGGAGGATTCTGCAACGGGTTGTCGCGGAGCACCTCGGCACAGGTGTGCATGGTCTGGAATGCCTTGCAGAGCAGTATCTGTTCGAAACAGAGTGTGCCGCGCTTGTGCATAGGGAAGTCCACCCAGTCAACGAATATCCAGTCGTCTTCCTTTCCCTCTGCCATCCCCTCGGGATTGAGTCTGCCGATGACATACTGCATGAGGGTCTGCATCCTGGGGTATATCTCTCTGACGAAACGGATGTCGCCGGTGTACTGATAGAAATCGAGCACCGACTTGAACCAATAGAACGTGTAGTCCATGATGGTGTTGACATGTGCCGTAACGGGGTCTTTGCCTCTGAGCTGACGGATGGTGCGGCGCACGCAGTCGGTATCGAAGCGCAGATAGTAGTTCATGAGATACGACTGTATGGCGTCGCCCGACCATGTCCAGCGGTCGCGCTTGATGCCATCCACGAAGAACTCGCGTGTGGTGAGGTCCATGGTATATGCCGCCACCTGCCATATCTTGTTGAGCCGGCGGTCGTCGCATCTGAACGAACCGCTCTTCTTGTGGCTGAACGCCGAATATTCATAGTCCATCGCCACATCAGAGAATGTTATCATCCCCTTTGCCTCCACCATCACGTAGCGGAACGCCTTGCTGTCGTCGAGCACTATCTCCACCTCTTCCTCGGCAAACCTGTTGGCGCGGAGGTCCAGGCGGTCGAGGGTCTCGCAGCGGTCCATGTCGAGGGCTTCCTCACGGCTCTCGCCATAGTATATGTTCAATATTCCCTTGCCTGTCACGCCCTTGAGCCTGACATAGCCGAAGGTTTCGATTCCGAAATCAAACAGCCATTTGTTCTTGCCCGTCTGCTCTTCGCCAACGGGCTGCATCTCCGTTCTCTCCAGACTGTATGACGAGGGCGGGGTGTCGATATTGTCGAAGGTCCACGACGCGGCGGGCACGTAGATTCCCGATCCGTGGGCAACGCCATTCTCGTCTATCCATATCTTGTCTTCATAGGTGGCGAGCCATGTGTTGCCGCTCTTTATCGTCCTGCCCTTCACGTAGAGGGCTGGCGGCACCGACTGGTTGTGAACCTTGAAGTTGAGACGGTGGTCGCCTGCCGGCACGGTGAACCTGCCGGGCATGCCGAACTGCAGCTTGCCGTCGAGCATGAAATTGAAATCTCCCTCTGCGGCTATCGTTATCGTCTCTGCCTTGTCGAGGCTCACGGCGGTGGAGAACTCCACTGTGACGTAATGGCTGTCTTGCTTCCAGAACGGCGGAAACATCGCTCCGCGCTCCGTGCGGCGGTTGTTGAACTTGTTGCCGAGCCACACCTCAAAGTCGCCGGGATACCATACCCATGTTGCCTTGTTGTCCATATCGTTGTATTATATTTCTTTTCCGTATCTTTCTTCCGTAATCTGCTCCAGCGACTTGCCGCGGGTCTTGGGGGTCCAGATGGCTCCGATGAGAAGCGACACCACGAGAAGCGCCATCATCAGATAGGCGGCAAGGGTGAACCCCTCGCCTTCCTCGCCATAGATATTCACAAACACCAGTCCCCAGGCTGCCGACAGTCCGCGCACCATGAAGAACATCACGCCCTGGGCGGCGGCACGGTATTTGGCAGGGAACAGTTCGGATGCCCACAGCGCATAGAAGCCCTGCACGGAGATTCCGCCCTGGATGCCCCAGAGCAGGGTGAAGAAGAGCAGGCCCGACATGCTGCCGATGCCCACAGTGACTATCATCACCCAAGCCAGCACTGCAGCGCCCACGCCAACGATATAGAGCAGGCGCTGGTTCACCTTGTCTACGAGCATCGAGAACACGAAGGTCATGAAGATTATTATCACCCACTGTCCGGCTGAGAGCATGTTCGCCTCGCCGTTTGAAAGTCCGCCTGCCGTCTCGTAGATATGCTGCTGGAAGAAGCCCATCACCGAACTGACGAGGTTCCAGGTGAGATACATTCCGGCAAGGAAAAGCATCGTGCGCACGTTGACCTTGTTGGAGAACAGGGTGCCGAAGGAGGCGAAGACGCTCTTCTTGCCTGACGGCTCATCTGAAGTCTGCTGCGACTGCGTGGCCTTCCATTCTGCCGACTCGTCGAGCTGGCGCTGAAGCAGCCAGGCTATCAGTGCCACCACGAAGAGGGAGGCGAAGACAATGCGGGAGCTGAACACGTTGATGGCGTCCTGCGAGGCGGCATCACCCAGAATCTGAACAGCTGACTGGCTGACGAGGGGGAACATGAAGCCTGCCTCGGCATTGTTGGTAGGCGGAGCGAGAAACCATCCCAGGAGCAGGATGATGAGCGGTCCGATGCCCCACGCCATCTGCGAGATGCCGATGTTTCGGCCTCGGTTGCCTATCTCCGAACTCTCAGAGATATAGGTCCACGATGCCGGCACTCCCACACCTACGCTGACTCCCGTGACCAGGAATCCGGCGAGAAGCATGGGGAAGCTGGTGGTGAAGACCACGAGCAGCACGCCCACCATATAGATGAGCATATTGTATGTGTATATCGCCTTCCTGCCGTATTTGTCGGCAAGGAATCCACCGATGATGGCTCCTATCGCCGCACCGAGACAGTTGGCGCTGATGGCGTTGAGGATTCCGAGATGCGACTCGGTGAGCGAGAGATAGTTTTTCCAAAGCGACAATCCGCTTGCGCCTGCCACGATGGCTCCGGCATCGAGATAGTTGGTGAGAGACACGGCGATGGTGCTCTTCAGACTGCTTTTGTTGTTTCCCATAATGTGTATGTCTGTATTTCGTTTTCTTTTCGTTTGCTTTCTCTTTTGGGGTGATCTGCCTTACGGGGCGGGATGCTCCTGAGTCTGTTCTCCGCTCATCCTACCAGTCCTGCAAATCATCAAAAATAAAGACGCTGAAACTGCTTTTTTGTACTATGCCATCTCGTGAGGTTTTCTCCCATTTTGGGGCAACGTGCTTGCCCACTTGGGGCAAGCACGTTACCCAACATGGGCAAGCACGTTGCCCCACCTGGGCACATTTTGTTGTCAGCTTCCTGCCCAATATTTTGACTTTTGAGGATGAGCAGTATGGGGTGAAAACAGGTGGAGTTACATAATGAAGCTGACAGACTCCGACGAAATCCGGCTGCTCCGGGATGTGGATATTGTTGAGGTGAATGGGATTGAGGAGTATGTAAAATTTTTACCTGTCACATAACAACATTAGCTGATTTTTATTGCCACAATGGTTCATTTTCCCAACCAGAAGGAAAACCAAGGGCAGCCTTATCTACTTCTGGAAACGTAGCAAAAAGTCTGTTCATCTTATCAAGCATATCGTTATTTGGAGATATGATGTCAAGAAAGTACTTGATGATGCACATATCAAAGTACACTTTCAAAGGATCTGTCGGCAAGGTAATCCAAGGACGTGACATTCTGATTGGCATGGTAGCACGAATAGAGAATACCCTATTCCATACACGTGCATGATGACAACATGAGTTTCTTGTTACAGTGATAATGGTAAGCCAAGATTCTTCCATACCTCTTGTTTTGAGAAGCTGCACTAACTCATGTGGGGTGGAATATGTTTTTATAAACGGAATCCTTGTTGCCATATACCCATAAAAACAAAACGACCCGCACATTTGAGCATCGTTGAGAGGCTTGGCGGGTTCTCGTGCTGCAAAGATACGAATAATCATTTATAATACAAACTTTTTAGCAGAAAAACACGCAAAAGTGGAATTCTTTGACATATTATATTTAGTAATGTTAAATCAGACCTTTAAATAATATATAGCCCATGTCTGATGGCATGGGAAGAGAATTCACGTATCTGTCTTCACATGCAACTAATCGCTATTTTATCTCGAATTGGGGTATATATGTAATTACTTTTTAAATCTAATCTGTAAGTTGAGCTTCATATAGACAGAACCATCCTCCCCACGATACAGTTTGCCGAATCCATACCGTGTCCTGCTTGCTCTTTCAAATCGTGTGTTCTTATACAGGTAATCTTCCACATCATTCTGATTATAGAAGTGGTAACAAACAATCTCTCCGTCCTTACGAACTACAAGATAGCCACCATTAGCATCATACCGTCCAGTCCATTCCTTACCAGGTACCATACCAAGAGCTGCACTTAGAAGCAGTACTTTCATCTTGTGAGCATAGAACTCTTCTACATTCTTGCCTTTGTAATCAAAAGGATTCTTCTTTGCAACGTCTGCTACGCAGTAATCTATCGAAGAATTGGATCCTTTGCTATCAACCAACAGACAATCTGCAATAAATTGTGGCATACAGATGTCTAAGAACTGAAGGTTGTTTCTGAAAACGGGATTGTCTATATCACTATACTCCAAGGAGCATCCCTTTTCAAACAAAGCAGCCAAACGTTCCAAATGGCTCTTGATTGCATTAATTGCATCAATATCTTCATCACTAAACATCGTTCCGTCCACCTTATATGTAATATTGGTGGTGGCCCCCGCATTGAGTAACGTAGAAGCACTTCCAAGTTGTGACTTAATGCTGAAGCCTAACAATGGAGTCATGTTCGTTCGAAGATCATGTATCACAATATGAATGTCCGCTTTGTCTGTTGAAGGTGCTTTCAACTTTGAACAACCTATCTCGCCCATGAATTGTTCTGCTTCTGGAATCTCAAATGCACTTTTCTTCGCAGCCTTGATTTCAGATAACAACTTAGTTGATTCTTCAACAAACTTATCCATGGAAATTCGAGCATACTCATTTCCATCTTCATCAATCACAACAATGTTTTGCTCGGTATTTGGTTTGTACTCGTATCGTTTACTCTCTTCTCGAATAATGTTCAGAATTGGGTAATACAATTCCAGCTTATTCATGTCGGCATCGCCAGCATGGACTTTGCCATCACCTAATAGTTTGAAAAGAGTATATATCTCACTCCATTCGCCTTTATTTCCAGTTAATGCCATAATATTATATTTCAAATAATTGTAGTCCTATATTTTAAGAATATTCTTGTCGTTCAATGTCTTAAGCAACTGCTTTGCAGTTGCTTGTATTGCTGGCACAGCTACGCTGTTACCGAATTGCTTATATGCCGACGCATCAGCTACAACAATTCTGAAATTGTCGGGATAGCCCTGCAAACGCGCCCACTCACGAGGAGTCATCTTGCGCCAGCCTTGGCGGTTTACTTCACCTTTAATTCTTGTGGTAGGTGTCAGGTCTGTCTGTCGAAAATCGATAACGAGGTTACTCTCTCTTCCCATACCACCTACAACAATAGCGTGAGCTATGCCATCGTCAGGAATTATGTCATAGCCAAATCCGTTTCCTTTTGCCTCATGACGAGCTTTATGTCTTTTGAGGGTTTCGATGTATGTAGTTGAAAGATAATATTTGGCTGGCACTGGATTCTCTTCTCTTACATCAATCCATTTCTTAGTCACTTCCTTTTGCTCAGGGTAAGAAAAGTCATCTTTCTTTATACCCAAATCCTTTCTAAAACCAACTATGAATATTCTTTCTCTGTGCTGTGGAACTCCAAAGAACATTGCATTAACAATCTGTGGATCAGGTACGACATATCCAACTTCTTCCAATGTGTTGAGAATAGTTTTAAATGTTCTACCCTTATCATGAATAACAAGTCCTTTTACATTTTCAAGGAAGAATGCCTTCGGCTGATAACGGCGCAATATCTCAGCAACATCAAAGAACAAAGTTCCTCTTGTCTCCTCAAAACCAAGTCTCTTTCCTGCAAGGGAAAAAGCCTGACATGGGAAACCGGCACATAGTATGTCGAAATCCTTTGGTATCTTATTCTTTGTGCTTTCCTTTGTTATATCACCAAATGGCACGTCACCATAGTTTGCATAATAGGTTTTCTTTGCCTGTTCATCCCATTCAGAAGAGAATACACATTCTCCTCCAAGATTCTGAAATGCCATTCTAAATCCACCTATACCAGCAAACAAGTCTATAAACTTGAATTTTGGATTTTGGGGTGCCTGGAATGGTGCTGCGAATAAATCTTGAAACAGATATGTTTGGTAGCCAATTGCGGAGTCAGCAACTCCTTCAAAATCCTTAGGCTTATGAAGTCTTTCGCTCTTTACAAACTCGTACCACAGATTTAAAATGTCTTCAGCCTGCCTCTCGTATGGCATTTTGATGTCTGCATCGCGCAACTGTAAGTAATGGGTAATCAAGGCTGCTTGATCAACGAAAGGAATTATCTTTCCTTCCTCGTCAATAGTCTCTTTACCAAACACTTGAATCTTATCTGCTCTTTTCTTGCAAAAATCAAAAAGGGAAAACTGCTTTCTTGTTGAATTTATCATTTCTTTGTATCTACTTTTGTGGAACACGAATTAATTCTGTTACTTCAACTTTTAAAAGTTGAGATATTTGTATAAGTGTGTCCAATGGCGGTTGTGATGTATTGGTACACCATTTGGAGACAGTTGAAGGGTTTACATCCAACTGTTCTGCAAGCCACTTGCTTGTTTTTTTCTTCTCGACAAGCACGATTTTTAATCTATTTACATCTTCCATAATGCTGTATTTAGTCGGCAAAGATAATGAATTATTATCATTTAAGTGCTAAAATGTAATTCTTTAACGTAGATAATCCCGATTATAGTCAATACCTATGATTATAAATTGTATCTTTGCAAAAACATAAAAGGCAACAGCTATGCAGAAAATACTCTTCGCTAATATTGGTTGGATGAAACGCTACCGTGGGCATAGCAATTCTGACAGAATCAAGGGTGGAGGAAGTTATAACCCAGATGACAAGCACGAGGCTTTTAACTTCCAAGACGTTAACGGACATTGCTATGGCTATGTGCAACCAACCAAATGGAGTGAAATAAAAATAGAACGTATAGATTCTTCGTGTTTAAAATCTGACGATTATCTTGATGACGTGTTAGTCGTATGGACTGCTACCAACCCTATTGAGGGTGGAACATATATTGTTGGTTGGTACAAACATGCAAGAGTTTACCGCACATTTCAGTATGACACCAAGTTAAAGGAGCGTAATGGCTATGACTACAATATAGAAGCACTTTCGTCTGACTGCACTCTTCTCATGGAAAAAGAACGCACAATGCAGGTGCCAAGAGCAACGAATGCTTTAAAGAAGGGGTTTATGGGGCAGTCTAATATCTGGTATGCCGATAGCGCAAATGAGAAGGTAGCCAACTTCCGGCTGTCGGTTATCCACTATATTGACAATTACGTCAAACCCGAAAGAAGAAAAACCAAACCGAACATAGATGTGGACGCAAAGGTTGCAGTAGAAAAAGCTGCTGTCTCTGCCGTTACCTCTTATTATAAAGGGCTCGGATATAAAATACATTCGGTTGAGAGCGAAAACAAAGGTTGGGATTTGGAAGCATATAAAGGAAAGGCTATACTAAGAATAGAAGTAAAAGGCTTGGCAGGCTCTCAAATATCCGTCCGCCTTTCCAAGAACGAGTATAGCAAAATGAAAGAGACAGACAACGGATGCTATCGTCTATGCGTAGTCACAGAAGCCCTCAAATCCCCGGAAATATGGACTTTCGCAAATGACAATGGCATTTGGGTATGCGAGGAGGATAATGACATAGAACTTTCCTTTGATGAGCAAATCGCTGCAATTGCATACGTTGAGAAATGAAAGAAATATACATAAACCCAAGACTTCCACTGAAAGCCATCTGCGTATGTGCGACCAATTAAGATTGTGAACTCGCGTGTTCACAATCTGATTGTCGGGAAAGAACAGATAGAAACATTATCATACGACATTCATGATAAGTAAAAAAAACATCATACTTTTGTAATGTATTGATAATTTCCATAAATTTGCAGGAACAACAAACTATTTGTCACAATTAAATTCATAAGGGCATTATGAAAATCAGAAAAAACATCATCATAAGTATTTTAGGACTTATGACTTCGGCCGGGGCACTCGGTGGAAACATCTGTATGCCTCAACGAACAGAGGTGAAAGACTTCTGCTCTGTCATCTCACTAAACGACAAGACGGGAGACAGCAGACCGTTTGTACATTTCGTCACGACACTGTGGCCAAAGCTTGATACAGCCAGCGGCCGTGAAGCACTGGTGAAAATCCATCAGCTTGCCATGAAAGAATCTTATGGCAACGGAAACACGCCTAATGACAATGGGGACGTGCTTGCCAAGCTGTTTGAGATGCTGGACAAGTTAGGGATTACCGGAGCTGACCTGACAAAAATGCTCGAATATATGAAGAAGGTGTATCCGCTCTATGTATTCCAGATAGAAAACCGTGTGCGTCCGAATGTGGACTATGACAACGGACTGACCGTTGACACCATCTACCAGGCACCGATTGACGAGGCCTATTACGGTCTGGCAAACGAGAAGAACAAATACGTTCCCGCCGGACTGTCTTTGCAGGAGATTGAGGAGCTGGAGAGCAATGGCGCTATCGGCAAGCGCAACGGCTCCTACGCATGGGGAATGGGTACATACAAAGACAAGCTCTACTGGTCTACCAACAACAACTATCTCTGCATGCAGGGCTATGGCAGTTTCGTGCAGCCGGGCGTGGGCGACAATGTGCCATACGAAAACAAGTGCTGGGCATGCGAATACGGACAGTCTACTTATGCCAAGGAAGCCTATGCCGACGGCGATGAGAACAGCAAGTATGCCGACATACGTCCGCCTCGCATATACAGCTATGACACGAAATCGGGCATCGTCACCGACATAACACCGTCGATAGATGAATATCCGATATTGAAAAACTGTCAGGGACTGCGCTCCTGCGGCATCCTTAACGGCGTAGTGTTCTTCGGCGGACCAGGCCTGTATGCCAGCGACTGGGACTCCAAGGTTTCGGCTGCCTTCGTGGCATACGATGCCGACAACGACCGCATTCTGGGAGCCAGCAGCCTGAGCGACGTTGACGGATGCAAGGTGGTGAACGTAAGACGGTGGCGAGTAGTAAACAATGTTCTCTATGTCACCGTGGGCATAACGCATCCTACCACAGGCAAGAAGATAGGTGCACTGCTCCGCTGGTATGGCGACAAGAATGACCCGTGGAAATTCCATATCGTGGGACTCGTAGACAACGAGGCGGCAGAACTTGCCTGTTTCAACAACCGCATATATATAGGAACGTGGGCAACGGTGTCTGCCGTTCATGTCAGTCCGGAAATTCCTGAAGGAGGCTTCACTCCAGTCAGCATCGACAGCGAGATGTGGCCTAAAGTATGGACAAGTGATGTGGCGGAGCCGACAAAAACGCTCGGCCGTTCGATTACCTCCATCGCCGGATTCCATGAGTGGCGCAACCATCTGTATTGGGGAGTGTTCTGTCCTAACTATTATGTGCTCTCTACGGCACAGTCAACATACGGATCCCTGACCTCGCCTGACGCCCTGGCTTTCATTCTCGGCAACTACCGCACACCGTCGTTCTGGCGCATCGACAAAGACAACAACTATGAGTTGCTCTATGGTGACACTACGAACCCGAAACCTGTATACGACAAGGAAGGAAAAATTGAAAACTGGGAACTGGAACCTAGCGGACTGGAAGCCAAGTGGGGACGAGGAGGCTTTGGAAACCTCTGGACCATATATATATGGGCAATCCAGGAATATGACGGCAATATGTATGTAGGTACGATGGACCTGTCTAACCTTGCCGATGCTGCAGGTTCGAACCTCGTGGGCGACGCAAGCTTTGCCACACTGTCGAAACTGCTCACTGGCCTTGACGCGAGTGACGAGGGCTTTGAACTTCTGCGCATGACCGACGAGGAAGAGGCTCCGAAATACATCACCGAGAACGGCTTCAACAATGCTCAGCAGTATGGCGTAAGAAATCTTGAGGTTCTTGACGGCAGACTGATGCTTGGTTCTGCATCCATGTCGAGCCTAAAGCCAAATGGCGGATGGCACGTGCTCAGTATTACTGACGACAAGAATTCTGCCTCTGTCAGCCAGAGCATGATAAAGAAGCCGGGCATAATAATGGAGCGCAACGCCGGATACATAAACCTTGCCACCGTGGGTGGCGAGAGGATTACCGCCATTGAGGTATACGATGCTGCCGGCCGCAGAATCAACTCTGCCCGTCCTGACAGTCATCTGGCTTCTATTCCATTGCAGAATGTCAAAGGTGTCAATATCATCAAGGTTACTTCTGAAAAAGGGGAATGGGAGATCAAAGCCGGTTTATAACCTCCTGACTGACAAAAGAGATCTTATAAAAAACGAAAGACTGCAAGCAGTCATAAAATCCCCAAACTGCCTAATGAACGTTTGGGGATTATCATTATTGAATGTCTGATAATCAACAAAACACTACATCAAACAAAAAAGCCCACACGCAATGTGAGGGCCCCCATGATACATTATTGCCTCACGGCAATACTAACAGGTTATTATGAAGAATGTTTGGATTGTCTTTATCCATGTCTGACGCCGGACGGCAGCAGGACTGTAGTCTGCTGACGCTATGGCAGAAATGTAATCTGTCCGTCGGGGCGTCATTGCTTCTGGATTCCAGCTTTCGCCTTGATGCTGTCGGCAACGGCAGGACCGTTGTTTTCCCATGTGTTGCACGGGCCGTTGGCATTCTTGAGGAATTTCTCTGCCGGAGTCCAGTTGTTCCTCACGGTGATGCAGGATGATCCCTCGTCGGTGTAGAGATAGAACCAGTGGTTGGGATCGTGGGCATAGCCGGGAGTATAGATGTCTCTCACCACATTGCCCTCTATCAGCGTGTGGGGCTGCGAACCGAGGGTGTAGATGCCTGCCGTGTCGTACATGTGCTTGGCGTAGTGGTGGATGAGGTTGCCGCTGATGAGATTGTTTGCCATGGAGCACGGCTGCTGGTTCCATCCCCACCCCATACTGATGCCGGTGTATGAGATTTCGGAAATCTCGTTGTGCAGGATTCTTATGTCGCGCACAAATCCGGCTCCGATTCCCACGCATCCCCAGTCCTCGTTGGTCACGTCGGTGATGAGGTTGTTGTCGATTGTCAGTCCGGTGCAGATAATGCGCGAGTCTGAAGGATTGTATGGCAGATGTGCCTCATGGGTGTCGGGACCGAAGCTGCCTGCCAATATGCCGTTGCCGCCGATGTCTCGGACGGTGCAGCGGCTGATGTTTCCGCCCTTGGTATATTCATGGAATTCCACTCCCGTAGAGGCGCAATGCTCGAAGGTGCAGCGGAGGAAGTCCACGTCTTCGGCACAGTCCACGCTGACGGCTGCCGCCGGACGGCCTACCCATCCCTGGTTGTCGAGCTTATGGTCGCCGTTGGGGCGTATCATCTTTGGTCTCAGCTTATATGCCTCAGTCATATACATGCCTGCCTGGAGCGGGGCATGACCGCTGACGGATGGTCTCATCCATGTGGCATGGCTGAAGGTGACGCCTTCGAAGGTGACGCCACGCACGGGATTGTCGGGTGTGCCGCATACGCGGAGCAGGGTCTCCACGGCTGGAGCCTCAACATCTGCCGTAGCCATATTCTCGCCCTTGAGCGGGATATAGTATACTTTCTGTTCCCTGGCATCGAGATACCACTCTCCGGGAGTGTCGAGCAGCGCCTTGTCGTTGGTGAGATAGAAGGCGGAGTTGTGGCCGTCGGTTGTCACCATCGGCGATGGCCAGGGGTGCATGAAATGGATGTGGCTCTCGGGTTGGTGGAAGGTGACGGCGGCGCTGTCGCCTTGTATTCTGACGCTCTTGATGCGCAGGTTTGCCACACACCACATCTCGTGTATCACCATCTCGGCATGACGGGCATGGAGTATCTTTCTGACGGCTGCTGCCGGAACATAGAGTGTCTCGTTCTTCTTGTCGATGCTTCTGATGCGATACATGTTCTCGAAGTCGCTCACATCTCTGGCTCTCACTGCCTTCCTGCCGTTTATCCACAACTGGCGGAACTCCAGCGGACGGCCGTTGAACTCGGGCACGTCGGCTACGTATGCCTTGCCCTGCTTCTTCCATCCCTTTATCTGCACTCCGCCGCTCACCACGGCATTGCCGTCGGCTATGATGCGTGTGCCGCTGTCTTCAGGCCTCACCGTGACGGTCTGGTTCAACCGGTAGGTGCCTGCCTGGAGGCGGATGGTCACGTCTTTGGCTCCCTCCATGCGGCGCGCCTCTCTTGCCTGCTGCAGTGCCTGCTCTATGGCGTAGGGTCCTGGCTTCACCACGATGTCGGTGGCGAAGGCTATATTACTGATGATTGCCGAAAGGATTACGGCTATTGATCTGATATTCATTTTTTTATTGTTTGTTACTCCGTTTATGGAGGACCTATTTAGGTTAAACTCAAATCGTGCCAGAGGTAAAAGTAACCAGTCCTAAGGTATCAGTCCCTCCCCTACGGGGGAGGTTAGGTGGGGGCTGATGTCTGAAGATTTGTTTCACATCATGACTAATTAATCTGCCAATGATTGCAGCCCCCTCTCGTTCTCCCCCGAAGGGGAGATGCCGATTACTCTGCTTCTGTCAAGGACTAATGACAATAGATCACTCCGCTTTGTCAAGGACTGTCGAAATAAACAGATGGCTGTCAAACAGTCAAGGGTACCAGTCCCTCCCCTACGGGGGAGGTTAGGTGGGGGCTGGAAGTCAGCAGTTTTGACATATCAAGACAGATTACTCAATCCAGCGATGCCGGAATCCATACTGTCATCTCGCTCTTTCCTCTGTTGCCCCAGGCATAGTATGGGATGAAGCGCACGGTCTGTGTATGCTTCTTTGCCGTTGCCTCGCGATAGAGCTGTCCCTTCCACGACGGCTCGCTGCGGTTTATCACTTCTGCCTCAAGTGCCTTCACGCGGCTGCCGTCGATGGTCATGTCAACGGGAGTGAACTTGGCGTTGAGCGGAATGGCGATGTCGTCGATTCGCGCACCGCCCAGGTCGTTGCTCTCAAGACAGTATACTATAGGTCCGCGCTGCACGGCTACCTGTCCGCGGCTCTCCTCCACGAGTGGGTTTGCCTCTATCAGACGTGTGCGCATCGGCATGCTGAGTGTCACCACGTCGCCTTTCTTCCATGTGCGTGTCACTGTGGCGTAGGTGCCGGCGGTTGCCTCGATGGTCTGCTGAGCGCCGTTCACGAGTATCGTGGCTCCCTCGGTACACCAGTCCGGCACACGGAGCCGTATCCCGAACTGCTTCTTTCCCTTCAGCTTGTCGATGGTCAGCTCCACGGTGCCGTCCCACGGATAGTCGGTGGTCTGCGAGATGGCGATATCGCCGATGCCGTCGATGCGGGTGTTGAGGGTGTTGTCGCCATAGAGGTTCACGTATATCTCGTTCTTGCCGATGGAATAGGCATAGTCTTGTGCCTCGCAGAGGGTGCGCAACGTGTTAGGCGGACAGCAGAAGCAGCTGATATACTCGGTGCGCTCCTTGGGCCAGCGCAGCTTGTATGGCAGGTCTGCCGAGATGCGCATGGGGTTAGTATAGAAATATTTCTTTCCGTCGAGACTGATGCCGGGCAGTATGCTGTTGTATAGGCAGTTCTCCACCACATCGGTGTATTTGGCATCTCCTGTGGCTGCAAACATGCGCCAGTTGAAGAAGAGGTTTCCGATGTTGGCGCATGTCTCGTTGTGTGCCGTGGAGTGTGGCAGCTGGTAGGGGCGGCCATAGCTCTGGTGCACTTTCTGCACGTTGTCGGGCTTATAGTCGGTACCGTCGGGCGAAGTGCCGTCGTAGAGTGCTCCGCAGGCTCCGGTGATATACATCTTGCGTGTCACGATGTCGGTCCAGATGGCATCGAGGTTCTTCTTCAGCTGTTCTTCGCCGCTCTCCAGATAGAGGTCTGCCACACCGGCATACAGATAGTTTGCCCTCACCGAATGACCAATGGCATTATATTGCTGGCGGAAGGGCACGCGGTCCTGGTTGTCGTCGGTGCCGTTTTCCACCTTGCCTCTTATGTCGATGAGTTTCTCTGATAGTTCCAGATATTTGGGGTCGCCGGTCTCGCGATACATCTCCGTCACCGCCATATAGTGTGACGGGCAGATGGCGTTGCGGGCGAGTTCGTCGGAGGCTCGCTTATAGAAATCATAGAGGAAGTCGGCTGCCTTCACCGCACAGTTGAAGAGCGTGTTCTTGCCCGTGGCTCTCTTGTGCATGATGCCGGCAGTGATGAGATGTCCCAGGTTGTAGGTCTCGAAGTTGAGCCGGTTGCCGAAGGCTCCGTCTTTTCCCGTTCCCACCTTTGTTCCGATGGTCTCATTCTCCTTCGCCTCCTCCTTGGCGCTCTGCTGCCTGTTCATCTCGGCTATGATGACTGGAGTGTGGAGGTATCCGTCGGGGCGCTGCGACTTCTGGATGAGTTCCACGAAGCGGTCGATTATCTTGCCCACTTCCGGGTCTTTGTTCACGGCATATACCGCCGTCAGTGCCTCAAGCCATTTATACATGTCACCGTCGTGGAATGGTGGTCCGTGGCGCTTTCCCTTTTTCTCTCCGGCTGCTATGAGGAAGTTGTTCCAGCCGTGTCCCGTGTCAGACTTCCATGTCTCCCACATGCTCTGCACTGATGTGCCGCTGAACACTCCGAAGCGCTCGCCCCAGAATCCGCCGGTCCATCTCACGGCGCTGAGCGGTGTTGACGACACCACGGCGTATTTGCTCTTGCCGGTGTCGGTGATGCCGTTTTTCTGTGCTGCCGACGGCAGTACTGCCATCGACAGTGCTGCCATCAGTCCTAATCCTCTGAGAGGAATGATACTGTGTATTATCTTTTTTGCCATTTGCATTCTTGGTGTTTAACCCAAATCGGTAATTAGGACGTTTAATGTATCTTTTTTCTGACTACTTGCATGGGTTATTACAACGTTCCGCCTCTTGCCTTCACTCTCTTTGCCCACTGCTCGCGCTCCTTGGTGAGGTTGTAGCCGCGCTTGGAGAGCCAGTTGTTAATCCTGCCCTTGTATTTGCCGAATGCCTCATGCTTCTTCTTGGAGCTCTCGGCATCGATGGCAAACTCGCGGCCCTCCTTGAGCCAGGCGAGAATCTGCACCTTCTCTTCTTCCGTCAGCGTGGGTATCATGTCGCACTGCGCCGTGTATGTCACGTTCACTACATTGTATGTCAGCACGTCCTTCACGGTCTCCACCTCTGCATCGGTGAGATATACCGAAAGGTCGGCGATGAATCCGAAATGACTCTTGTAGAGCTTCTGGTCTTTCAACATCTCAGCATATTCCATCTTCTCTTTCTTGGCGTCGCCGGTAAGGGTCTTTGCCACTGCCTTGATGCTGTCGCGCTCTGAATATATGTCGTTGAGCTTGAAATAGCGGTTTGCCACGATGTTGAGCACCTGAGTACCCTTCTCCGTACCGGTGATCTTCAGTGCGTCGGTCACCTTCTGCGAACGCTGCATGATTGTCTCCACATACTTAGGGTCGCGACCTGCTGAATCTAGGTCTACTGCACTGGCGGTGAGGGTGCCCCAGACCATTAGTGCGGCTGCCATGACGAATAATTTCTTCATATTTTATATATGTATGCTTAGTTGTTTATTTATACTGTATACTTGTTTGTCAATATAGAGCGTGTACTTGCTTTTTTGATATACAGCGTTATATATATATATGTATTGAGTACTATATATAGTATATAATGTGTACTTATCTATAAGCCCTTATCTGTCGGTTTTCTCCTTGCCGAATATTTCCTTTAGATATCTCACGTTCTCTCCATAGTTCTTCTTCACGTTGCGCACGTCGGTCACGTCGCGGCTCCTCTCCACGAAAAGCCATCCCGACCATCCCATCTTGTCGAGCGTACGCTTCACTGCCGGCATGTCTATCGCCTTGTCGTGGCGGAGCCACACTCCGTCGGTGTTGCTGGCATGAATGGCGCAGATGTTGCCGCTGCCGAGCTTCCGCAGGTCTTTGCTGATGTCGCGGCTGTGCTCCACGGCGGTCTGCAGCTTATAGAATATTTTTATGCCCTTTGAACCGATTTCCCGCAGCAGACGCTTGTTGCCCTTGGCGTCGAGCGGTGTGTCGATGCCTATCACCTTGCCGCGGCGGTGTGCCATCTCGCCTGCCTCATGCAGACGCTCCACTATCTCGCGGCGCAGCGGCAGAGAGTCGGTCCAGTTGTTGCCGCATCCGCCAAGGGGCAGGAATGCCACGGTGGCATCCATCACGTCCATCGTGTTGAGACAGTCTTCCACGAGCCAGCGCCACGATTTCTTCCGGGCGAAGCTCTGACCATAGAAGCCCGACATTGCCACTGCTCCCACCTCTATGCCGAGACTGTCGGCGGTGTGGCGGAATTTCCTTGCCATCTCCGGCTGGCGCATCTTGTTGTCGAAGGAGTCGCGCTTGCCGAGTCCACCCATGTCCATCTCCAGTCCGTCGCAGCCCAGCTCTTTGGCGAGCTTGAACTCTCCGAGCTTCTGGCGCTTCAGCACCATCCAGTCGCACACTCCCACCCGATAGCGGTTTTGTGCCACAGCCACATCGGGCAGCATCATCGAAAGCAACACGATGATAAGGGACAAATATTTCTTTATATCTCTCTTTTGCAACATACGGTTATTTTTTAGTTGACGAGTTAACGAGTGGACAAGTTGACGAGCCGACAAGGATGTCATCTGACCACCGGCAATTTGCCCACCGTATCATATAGACGGACAAAGGGGGAATTTGTAACTTGGTGATGGGATTATTTCCTGTTTCCACAATTATGAAGTATATTTGCAACGCATACTCTCACAATCGGTTTTGAGGCTGCTTGGGGATTAATCCCAATCGGTCATCGGCTGTTTGGAACTTAACATCTACACTCTATGCTGACATCGCTGATTCTCGGAATATTCACCTTCGTGCAGCTAAACTGCGAAAACCTCTTCGACTGCACACACGACTCGCTCAAGCAGGACACGGAATACCTGAGCGACAGTCCGCGCCACTGGAACTCCAACAGATACTGGAAGAAACTGGGTAACATATCCAAGGAAATTCTGGCTTGTGGACACAAGGACGAAAGGGGCACTGACCTGATTCCCGACCTCGTGGCTCTATGCGAGGTTGAGAACGACTCCGTGTTGCACTATCTCACGAAACGCGGTCTGCTGAGAAACGCGAAATATGAATATGTGATGACCGATTCGCCCGACCAGCGTGGCATCGACGTGGCGCTGCTGTATTCACCGATGTCGTTCCGGCTGATTGACTCTTATCCGTTGAGGGTGACGCCGCCGAAGGGGATGCGGCCTACGCGCGACATACTGTATGCCACGGGCGAAGTGGCGAGCGGTGACACCATCCATGTGTTCGTGCTCCATGCGCCGAGCCGCTTCTCGGGCAAAAGCAAGACAACGCCATACAGGATGCAGGTGATGCAGCGGCTGATGGCATCGGTGGACTCCATACGCAGCATAAACCCTGACCCGATGATAATCGTGTCGGGCGACTTCAACGATGAGTCGAAGGACAAGTCGATTCGCTTTCTTGAGGCCGGCAGACTGTCGGAGGTGTCAGCTGGCGTCAAGGGGAGCCACGGGGCTAAGGGCACGTATAAATATCAGGGCATGTGGCAGAGCATCGACCACATCCTCGTGAGCCACAGGATGAGGGAAAGGCTCAAGGGATGCTTCGTCAACGACCTGCCGTTTCTGATGGAGAGCGACGAGAAGTTTGGCGGGATGAAACCTTTCAGAACCTACAACGGATACAGATACGCCAACGGATTCAGCGACCATCTGCCACTGGTGGCGCAGTTTGAACTTGAGGAATAATGCCCATGGCTGGTTTCTATGTATTGAATATCAGCCCCTCTCGTGCTCAAACCCATCCTAACCTTCCCCAAGGGCAACCCATCCTAACCTTCCCAAAGGGAAGGAACAAGTTACTCTGCAACTGAACATCAGCCCCCTCTCGGTCTCAAACCCATCCTAGCCTTCCCCAAAAGGCTACCCATCATAACCTTCCCCAAGGGAAGGGACAAATTACTCTGTCTATGATTTCAGCCAATCATTTCAGCCCCCTCTCGGTCTCCCCCGTTGGGGAGATGCTGGTTACTACGTTACTGTCAAGGACTGGTTGACAAAGGTTACTCTTGTTACTGACAAGGGCTAGTTGACAAAGGTTACTCTTGTTACTGACAAGCCACTGATAATCAGCTGGCTATAGACAACAATCAGATAGATGATGGTATCTATCCCTCCCCAACGGGGGAGGTTAGGTGGGGGCTGATAGCGGAAAGCGGTTCATATATATCATGACAAATTACTCTGCCTATGATTTCAGCCAATCATTTCAGCCCCCTCTCGGTCTCCCCCGAAGGGGAGATGCTGGTTACTACGTTACTGTCAAGGACTGGTTGACAAAGGTTACTCTTGTTACTGACAAGGTCTAGTTGCCAAAGGTTACTCTTGTTACTGACAAGCCACTAATAATTAGCTAGCTACAGACAACAATCAGACAGGCAATGGTATCTGTCCCTCCCCAACGGGGGAGGTTAGGTGGGGGCTGATAGCGGAAAGCGGTTCATATATATCATGACAAATTACTCTGCCAATGATTTCAGCCAATCATTTCAGCCCCCTCTCGGTCTCCCCCGTTGGGGAGATGCTGGTTACTCTGGTTCTGTCAAAGCCTTATGAATACAGGTTACCTTTGTTATTGATAAGTTACTGATAATCAGACAACCAGACAACCGATGGTATCTGTCCCTCCCCTTCGGGGGAGGATAGGTGGGGGCTGATGTCGATAGCCGGAGTAAACAGTCCCTTCCCTTGGGGAAGGTTAGGATGGGTTGCCCTTGGGGAAGGTTAGGATGGGTAAAAAATCTCCCATTCCTTTGGAACATATTATAATAATATGCATATTTGCAGCGATCCCCCTTCCATGCAATATTAGCAGTTATTGTGTGGCAAGGGGATTTTGCGTATATACGAGACCGTGTCTTGCACCCCAGACACCCTGCCGCGAGACGAGCTCCACTGCCTCCGACCATACGCAACGGAACCATATCAGACTAAACTTGCCACACAAGGAGCTCGGTGGCAGCAAAAACTAAATGATTATGATCAACACCAAACGAATTTTCACGGCTTTTTTACTGGCCGTAATTGCCATGGCAAGTTATGCCTACGACTTTGAGGTGGATGGCATCTACTACAGTTATGACGTTTACGGCAACGCTGTCGTGACCCATGGCGACAAGAAATATACGGGCAAAATCAAAATTCCATCTGAAGTAAAATGGAACGGCAAAAAGAAAAAAGTAGTTGAAATCGGTGACTATGCTTTTGAATGTTGTTACGAACTCAAGTCGGTCTCTATTCCCAGTTCTGTATATTATATCGGAAGATTCGCTTTTGATAATTGTCGTCTTCTCGAAGAGATAAATATTCCCAATGGGGTAGAAGCGATTAAGGTCAGTGCGTTCTCGCTATGTATTTAGAGACCTCTAAACAACTACAAACAATGAAAAACATATAGAGATAAATCTCTGTATATCAACTACTTTTAGATTTTAACACTTCGAACTTGCTTTTTGGTGGTTCTCAAAAATCCGCTTACCTTTGCAACGCATTTCTACCGCGGAGAATTTTGAGGGCTTTTATTTTGCCATCTCGTGGACAGGGTTGACAAAGGTTGACAAGAGTGGACAACGGTTGACTGATGAACGAGAGGGAAAAGAGCAATGAAGTGACCTCATTTGAAGAACGTGACATCGTGGAATGAGTTGACAAGGATTGTCGATGATTGACGAAAGTTCACTCCGTGGCGGTTTGCATGAAATTGATTGTGAAACCACATAAAAAAGGAGTCAAATGAGAAAGACAAGAAAATGTGCCTTTTGCGGAAAGGAGTTTATTTGCAACAGCGGTTTGCAGAGGTATTGCTCAGAACAATGTGCCGAGGCGGCAAAGGCTCAGCGCAAGAAGAGGCAACAGGACTTTTTGAAGGCTGTCCAGCCAGTTATAGACATCGCCAGCCTGGAGTATCTCACATTCTCCAAGGCTGCCATCCTCATGGGATGCTCCCGTCAATACGTTTACAAATTGGTAAACGAGGGGAAACTTCCTGCATCACGAATCAGCAGCCGGATGGCATTCTTCCGCAAGGCAGACATCGAGAAGATGCTTGCTGGCAATCCTTATCATAGAGTATTGCCCGGTGCTTCATCAAACAAACCAAGCAAGAAATCATCCCATTCATCATCCTTTTCCCTATCGTCGAGAAAAGCCAATAACCACATACCCAAAATAAGTATGAGGTCATCAGAACCACTTGAATACATATCTGGCGAGGACGTTATGGCAATCTACAAGCTAAAGAAGTCTTGGCTCTATGCTTCTGCCAAGAAAAACCAAGTACCCATTTGCAAGATTGCTGGCAAGAACTACTATAGCCGAAAGCACTTGGATGCGCTCTTCGGAGTGACTGCCGAGATTGAAGCCTTGACTGAGTGGCTAACCACCGAGGAAGCCGTAGAACTCTATTCCACGACCAAGGAATCCTTGCGTACCCAAGCCTACCGCCGCCATATTCCCACTAAGCGAGAATATGGCAAGACCTATTACTCAAAGAAACATCTTGATGACATCTTCCGTCCCGACCTGAAGGCGAGTGATGCCTATTACACCACCACCGAAGCTGCCGAGAAGTACGGCATGACCAAAAGCAACATATGCGTTATTGTCAAGACGAACAACATCACTAAGGTGAAAGTCGGAGTGCAGAACCTCATCGTCAAGGAGGAACTAGACCGAATAATGGCAAGCAGACTGGCACAATTCGGGGTTTACAGGCTCCAATAACGCCCAATAATAAGCATCAACTGCGTGAAAGTGCAATTATCCATGAGTTATGAATGGGTAAGTTGGTCACTCTTTCATCACGCAGTTACTTTGCACCCGCTATGAGACGCATAGCCTTCGATTATTAACAAAACAAATTTCATACAAGTATGAGTAACATTTGTAAGACAGTAACCTTGCGTACGCGTAAGATAAAGAAAGGTACGCAACTGAGCTTCTACCTTGACTACTACCCCGGCTACAGGGACGAGTCAACCATTAAGGTACAGCGACATGAGTCACTTGGCATCTACATCTTTGCCAAGCCCAAGAACCAGCGTGAGCGTGACTACAACGAGCGCATGACGGAGAAAGCCGAGGCACTGCGCTGCCGACGCTATGAGAGCATCGTGAACGAACGCTACGATTTCTTCGACCGAGAGAAGGAGAAAGGCAACTTCCTCGCATGGTTCAAGAAGAAGGCCGATGCCAGGAACACCAAGTGGCAGAATGTCTATAAGCATTTCGAAGCCTTCTGCGAAGGGAAATGCACCTTTGGCGAGATAGATGTTGACCTCTGCAACAAGTTCAAGGAATACCTTTATACAGCTCCACAGACCATCCACAAGAAGCAGAAACTGCACACCAACACCATTGCAGGCTACTGGTCAACCTTCCGTGCCGTGCTCCACACAGCCTACCGTGACCACAAGATCAAGGAGAATCCAAATGGCTTCCTTGACAGGATTGACACCATCCCTACGGAGAAGGAACACCTCTCACAGCCGGAACTCGTAAAGCTTGCCAATACCGACTGCAAGGAACCAGTATTGAAGAAAGCATTCCTCTTCTCCTGCCTGACTGGACTAAGAAAGAGCGACGTCAAGGCGCTTACATGGAAGAAGATTCAGCCATACGGAGATGGGGGCATGTATATCACGGTACGTATGCAGAAGACTCAGCAGCTTGTGAACAACCCGGTCAGCGAAGAGGCTCTTGAACTCATCGGCTTCTACGACGGAGAACACGAACCCGATGCAAAAGTCTTCCCAGACTTCAAGGACAAAATGACAGGAACGACATTGAAGAACTGGCTGAAAGCAGCGGGCATCACCAAGCACATTACCTTCCACTGCGCCCGTCATACTTTCGGCTCCTTGCAGGTTGATGCAGGAACAGGTATCTATACCGTCCAGCACATGCTCGGACACAAGAACGTGGAAACCACTCAGATCTATGCGAATATGGCAGATGAGAGTAAGCGAGAGAGTGTCAACCGCATCACGTTGAAGCCAAAGATAACTCCACAATTGAAAGTCGTCGGTCAGGGCTAAACCAATTTGTTGGTTCTATTTCTTCGAGAAATGAAACCAAAGAAGCTTTTTTCAAGTCACAAACATGGGAAAATGGGAACCAACACGTTTGCTCTCATTTTTCGTTATACCTTTGCCAAGAAATCAAACAACGAAGAAAAAGGAGGAAAAGGCCAAATGTGAAAATCATACTCACTTCAAGTATGATTCACAAATAAACATAAATCATTGGCCTACAGACGAAAAGACGATATGTCATAAGCAAGATTCTTCTTAACTTTGCAGCGCATTTTCTGAAACAACGGACAATAACACATAAAGACAATGAAAATAGATTCACCATCGTCCATCACTTCACGTGAGGCATCCATCCGGCTCGAATGGATCTCCACAAGAATACTGCCGGGAGTTGCAGTACTACTTCTTTCAATTCCACTTTGCCAGTGGGCAGACTTAAATCTTCCCGATGGCATTATTCCAGTATCTATCATCTACCTGATGATTGTAATAATCCTATGGTCAATGTACATGGCTGTGCAGTATGCTTTCGTTGGTATGGTGCAGACGAGGAAAGCCAAGGACAAGGTTACTATGGAGAATAGCAATCCTCACGAAGAAGATGGGCAAACACCTGTTTTTCTTTTGGAGGCAAAGTCCATTGTTGCTGAGTCAAATGCGATTGAGGATGTTTGCGATGCTGAGGTGGTTGAGGATATAGCAGAAGAGATAGCCGTTACAGAAACTAAGGTCATACCAGAAGAAGCCAATCCCGAAAATGAGCCATCCTCTGTTTCGGTCGTTCCTGCCAGTTCAACCTACCAGCAAGGGATTGATGACTTCTACCAGAGTCAGGCAGAAAGCCAGAAGAAGAAACTGGATACCATACATGAATATCTTCTATACATCATGTCTCCTTTTGTCTATGAGGAAGACATGGACGATTTCTGTACAGACCTGTTAAGATTCGCCATGGATCACAACTATCGTCCTGAAGTTGAGTGGAAGAGATACAAGACCAAACTGAGCAGCTTCGATGTCCGTCATCTGGTCTGGAGCATTACCATAAGATTAGGACTTGGCAAAGGCAAGGTTTACAGCAACGATGATTGCGCCTGTTATATTGAGCGTCGTTTTGCTTCTTTGTGTGTAACAGCCAGTGGAGAGCCATTGTCGCATAGCACACTCAGGAACCTGACAGTCACATCCAACAGTGACCAGATTCATTGTGACATTCAGGGGGCAGACGGATTGTTATTCCATATTCCTTCACAACTGGGCGTAGAGAAAGGCTGAAGATAATCTTTCTCACCTCTCCTATATCAATACTTAGACATCACATATTGGAGCCACATCAGA